>CAYYVH010000266.1:0-5835 GCA_964475075.1 uncultured Anaerolineales bacterium
GGCGTCAGGCGGACCGCAGGAAATGCTGGCCGCCGCGGGCAACCCGCAGGCTGAGCTGGCCCCGGCCGCGCCGGGCGCCTGAGCTCCTCGGGGCCGCGCCTCGACAACGACGTCGGCGCTGAAGCACAAGGCGACCTGAGGAGAACGGTGCCGTCACCGGAGCACAAAACCGTGCGAGGAGTGCAATGCTGTCGACTGAGCTGAGTACGGCACAGACCATCCACTTTCCCCCCGGCTCGCTGGTGCGCTGCCGGGAGCGGGAGTGGGTGGTGCTGCCGGCGGAGGGCCCCAAGCTGCTCCTCCTGCGGCCCCTCACCGGCGACGAAGTCGAGCTGGCCGGGGTCTACTTGCCCCTGGTGGAGCAGGGTATCGAGCGGGTCGAGCCGGCCGAGTTCCCACCGCCCGACTGGCACCGCCGCGGCGATCTGGCCTCGGCCCACCTGCTGTGGGACGCTGCCCGCCTGGCCCTGCGCCACGGCGCCGGGCCACTACGCTGCCTGGGGCACATCTCGCTGCGGCCACGAGCGTACCAGTTCGTGCCGCTGTTGATGGCCCTGCGGCTGAGTCCGGTCCGACTGCTCATCGCCGACGACGTGGGCATCGGCAAGACGATCGAGGCCGCCCTGATCGCCCGGGAGCTGCTGGACCGGGGCGAAATCAGGCGGGTGGCGGTGCTCTGCCCGCCCTATCTGGCCGAGCAGTGGCGGATGGAGCTGGCCACCAAGTGCCACCTCCAGGCGGCGGTGGTGCGGGCCGGTACTGTCGCCGGCCTGGCGCGCCGGCTGCCACCGGGAGCACACAGTATCTTCTCCCACTACCGCCATCTGGTGGTCAGTATCGACTACGCCAAGAGCCCCCGCCACCAGAAAGCCTTCCTGGCCCACTGCCCGGAGTTGGTCATCGTCGACGAGGCCCACGGCGCGACCGCCGGCCCAGGCAAGGCCCAGACCCAACGCCACGAGCTGGTCAGCCGGGTGAGCGCCAAAGGCGGCCATCTGCTCCTGCTCACCGCTACGCCCCACAGCGGCTACCAGGAGGCCTTCCGCTCGCTCTTGGCTCTTGTGGACCAGGAGTTCGGCACCTATGACTTCGACCGGTTGGCCGAGGAAGAGCGCACCAGGCTGGCCCGGCACTTCATCCAGCGCCGCCGGGCCGATGTGCAGGACTGGCTGGACGGAACCCGCTTCCCGGAGCGGATCGCTCTGGAGGAACACTACCGCCTGTCGGAGGATTACCGGCACCTGTTTCGCGATGTGTACACGCTCGCCCGGCAGCTGGTCCAGACAGGCGAGCAGGAGACGGGCTGGCGCCGCCGAGTGCGCCACTGGACGGCCCTGGCGCTCTTGCGCTGTGTGATGAGCTCACCCGCGGCCGCGGTGGCCAGCCTTCAGACTCGCGCCACGGCCTCGGCCCGTGACGGCCTCAGCCAGGACATCGACACGCTGGATGCCCACGGCACCTCCTTCGTGCTCGATCCGCTCGAAGGGGAGACCGCCGAAGACGTCACTCCCGGCGGACTGGTCGCCACCGGCCAGGATGAGATGACCGGCGCCGAGCGGCGCCGCCTGCGGGCCCTCGCCCGCCGCGCCCAGAAGCTGGCCGGCACGGCCGAAGATACCAAGCTGGCCCGGCTGGAGGAGATCGTGGCCGGCCTGGTGGCGGAGGGTTACCAGCCGATCGTCTGGTGCCGCTTCATCGCCACCAGCGACTATCTAGCGGCCCAGCTGCAGGAGCGGCTGGAAAAGCGCTGGCGCGACATCCGCGTGGTGTCCATCACCGGCGCCTTGGCCGAGGACGAGCGGCAGGTGCGGCTGAAGGAGTTGGCCCGTGAGCCCCGGCGCGTCCTGGTGGCCACAGATTGTCTGTCGGAGGGAATCAACCTCCAGGAAGACTTCTCGGCGGTGGTGCACTACGACCTGCCCTGGAATCCCAACCGGCTGGAACAGCGCGAGGGGCGGGTGGACCGCTTCGGCCAGAAGCGCCTCCAGGTGAAGGCGGTGCTACTCTACGGCCGCGATAACGCCATTGATGGGGCGGTGCTGGAGGTCCTGTTGCGCAAGGCCAAGGAGATCTACCGCGCCCTGGGCACCTATGTCCCGGTGCCGGTGAACAGCGAGACGATCTCGGAGGCCATTCTGCGGGCCCTTCTCTTGCGCTCGGCCGACGGCATGCGCCAGCTGGAGCTCTTGGACGCGGTGACGGATCTGGACCTGCACCGCTTCCACCTGGACTGGGACCGCGCTGCCGAGCGCGAGCGCCAGACCCGCACCCGCTTTGCCCAGCGGGCGCTCAAGCCCGACGAGGTGAGGACGGTAGTGGCCGAAACGGACAGGGTGCTGGGCGACCCGGGCACGGTCGAGCGGTTCGTGCTCAGTGCCCTGCAGCGGCTCAACGTGCCGGTCAAGCGGGTTGGCAAGGGCCAGCCCGCCAGCTGGCGCATGGCTACGCAGCAACTCCCCCCCGCCATCCAACAGCGGTTGGGCGAGCGGCCATCGCCGTGGCGGGTGTCATTCGACCTGCCGCCGCCGGAAGGAGTGGAGACGATCGGGCGTCAGCACCCGCTGGTGACGGGGCTGGCCGGGTACCTGCTGGAAGCGGCACTCGCCGGGCGGCAGGCGGAGCGGCCGGTGGCGGCCCGCAGCGCCCTGGTGCGCACCCGCGCCGTAGAGCGGCGGACGACGCTCCTTCTGCTGCGGCTGCGCTACCTGCTGGAGACCAAGCAGACCGGCCCCCCGGCGGCAGACGGCGCCGCGCCCATGCTGGCCGAGGAGGTGGTGGTGCGCGCCTTCCGCGGAGGGCCGGCCGAGGCGGAATGGCTGACGGACGCCGAGGTGGAGGCCCTGCTGGAGGCGCCGGCCAGCGCCAACGTCACCGAGGGCGAGGCGCGGGACTTTCTGGGCGAGGCCCTCGGCTGGCTGGGGGAGCTACGCCCGGCCTTTCAGCAGCTACTGGCCGAGCGGGCAAAGGTGGTGGAGGAAGCGCACGGCCGGGTGCGCCGGGCAGCGGGGCTGGGGACGGTGAGGGCGCGGCCGCACGAGCTACCCGATGTGCTGGGCATCTACGTCCTCTTGCCGATCCCGGAGGCCCGGCGATGAGGCTGCAGACGCTGCGCTTGGAGGGGCCGCTCTTGGGCGCCGAGGTGGTGGAAGACGCAGCCGCGGGTCGGGCGCCTGGCCAGCAACCCGAGCACTTTGGCCTGGCCAAGCGCGCCCGCGTGGATGATGAGATTGCCACCGCCTGGTCCGACGCCCGCGTCTATTGGGAAGCCTTCGGCCACCGTCTGGGGCTCCTAGCGGAGGGCGACGCCGCCACCTCGGTCACGCGTGAGATGTGGGTCCGGCCGCTCTTGGGCTCGCTGGGCTACCTGGAGCTGGCCTTCCAGCGGCGGGCGGTGGAGGTGGACGGCCGGACCTACGCCATTTCGCACCGCGCGGGGGCGGATGAGAATGCGCCGCCGGTCCACATAGTCGGCTGCGGCCGGCGCCTGGACCGGCGGATCGTCGGTCAGGAGCGCCTGTCACCGCACGGCCTGGTGCAGGAGTATCTGAACCGCAGCGAGCAGCTGTGGGGGGTGGCGACGGACGGCTACACCCTGCGGATTCTGCGCGGCTCGGAGCGCACGGTGCGGCCCAGCTACCTGGAGTTCGACCTGAAGACGCTCCTCGAAGGCGAGCTCTACTCCGACTTTGCGGCGCTCTTTCGGCTGCTGCACCGCAGCCGTCTGCCCCGGACAGCAGAGGACGCGCCGAAATGTTGGCTGGAGGAGTATCACCAGCTGTCGATCGAGCAGGGGGGGCGCATCCGCAACGGCCTGCGGGAAAGCGTGCACGCCGCGCTGGGTATTCTGGGCACGGGCTTCCTGCGGGCACCGGGCTCAGCGGCGCTGGACCAGGCGGTGGCCTCGGGGGAGCTGACAGCGCAGCAGCTCTATCGGGAGCTGCTGGTGCTGGTGTACCGGCTACTCTTCCTCTTCGTGGCCGAGGAGCGGGGGCTGATGAGCGAGCACCCGGTCTATCTGGCGCACTACAGTGCGCGCCGGCTGCGGCGTCTGGCGGAGGAGCGTGGCTCGGGGACGGACGGGTACGCCGATCGCTGGCAGGCGCTCTCAACGACGTTCCGGCTCTTGCAGGATGAGTCACTGGGGGCGACGCTGGGCCTGCCGCCGCTGGACGGGTCGCTGTTCAGCCCCGACAGCGCGCGGCAGCTCAGTGAGGCCGAGCTGCCAAACGGGCCACTGCTGGAGGCAGTGTACCGGATGACGGTCTACCGCGACCCGGAGACGAACGCCTTACGGCGGGTGAACTACGCCGCCCTGGACGTGGAGGAGCTGGGCAGCGTCTACGAGGGTCTGCTGGAGTACCACCCGGTGGTGCAGGACGGCGAGTTTCGGCTGGTCAGTGGCTCGGAGCGGAAGAGCACGGGCAGCTACTACACGCGGCCGGATCTGGTGGCGCAGCTAGTGGGCACGGCCTTGGCGCCGGTGCTGGAGAAGCGGCTGGCGGCCGCGGGGACGCCGGAGGAGAAGGAGAAGGCGATTCTGGCGCTGAACATCTGCGACCCGGCCACGGGGAGCGGGCACTTCTTGCTGGCGACCGGGCGGCGGCTGGGGCGCCGGCTGGCCCAAGTCCGCACGGGCGAGGAGGAGCCGGCGCCGGCGGCCTACCGCGAGGCGGTGCGGGACGTGATCGCCCACTGTCTGTATGGGGTGGACGTGAACCCGCTGGCGGTGGATCTATGCCGGGTCGCGCTGTGGATCGAGGGCCACGCCGAGGATCGCCCGCTGACGTTCCTGGATCACCGCATCAAGTGCGGCAACAGTCTGCTGGGGGTTCTGGACGAGGAAGTGCTGGAGGCCGGGATCCCCAATGGGGCGTACAAGGCGGTGGAGGGGGACGACCGGGCAACTGCGGCGGCGCTGCGCAAGCGGAACAAGGCGGAGCGCAAGGCGTGGGAGGCGGGGCAGCTTGCCATGGAGCTATGGGCCGGCCCGCGCCACAGCCTGGCGGACGCTCTGGCCCAACTGGAGGGCCTGCCCGAGCGCACCCTGGCCGAGCATCGGGCCAAGGAACAGCGCTACCGGCGGGTGACCGAGCAGAGCCCGGCCTACGTCACCCATCGCACGGCCTGCGACCTGTGGACGGCGGCCTTTTTCACCGCCCTGACACCCGAGAACCTAGCACGGATCCCAACGACGGCCGACGTGCGGGACGTGCTGGAGGGCCGCCCGCCGCGCCCGGAGGCGGTGGCCTACGCCGAGCAGCTGGCCCGCGAGCACCGCTTCTTCCACTGGCCACTGGACTTCGCCGACGTACTCGAGGCAGGGGGGTTCGACGTGGTGCTGAGCAATCCGCCGTGGGAGCGCATCAAGCTGCAGGAGACCGAGTTCTTCGCCGCCCGCGAGCGGCGGATCGCCGAGGCGGCCAACCGTGCGGCGCGCCAGCGGAAGATCAAAGAGCTGGCGACCGAGAATCCCCCGCTGTACAGCGACTACGTCGCCGCGCGCCACGCGTCAGAGGCAACGGCCAAGTTCCTGCGCTCCTCGGGGCGATTCCTGCTGACCTCGGGGGGCGACATCAACACATACTCGGTGTTTGCCGGCCTGGGACGGGCGCTGACGCATCCCTGGGGTCGTAGCGGGCTGGTGGTGCCGACGGGCATCGCCACCGACGCCACCAACCGGTTTTTCTTCCGCGACCTGGTAGAGACGCACCAGCTGGCCAGCCTGTACGACTTTGAGAATCGGCGGGGGGGGGGGGCTGGCGGTGGGTGCCGCGCGCACACACACGCGCTCACCATGCGCTGCGCTGGGCGCGCGGGGGCGCGGGGTGCGAACCG
>CAYYVH010000267.1:0-5825 GCA_964475075.1 uncultured Anaerolineales bacterium
GTCCCCCTTCGTTCTCGGCGTCCAGCGCCTCGCCGGGGCCGGAAAAGAGGTAGAGAAAAAGGTGTTCGGCCACGGCCTCGAGCTGCGGGGCGTGGCGTGCTTGGGTCGCTGCCAGCTTCAGGCACTCCAGCCGGAGCTTGGCACGGTCCAGCGGAATCTGGTTCGAGGGGACGTTTTTTGTCTTCGCCGCTGCACGCTTCTTGGCTGCCATCTGCCTACTCCCCTTGGTGCGCTGCTTCGTAGAGCCCGCTCATCCGTTCGACTGCCGCCTTGTGCCCTGGGTGGTCCGCCTTCAGCCAAGCGCCCATGAACGACTCATCGAGGCGCAGCGATTCGATCTCAGCCTGCGCTTCCGCCGGGGTTTTGGCAAATCGTGTTTGCTTCGGACCCAATACCCCCGCCTCCATGAACTGCTCGCCTGTACTGGCCATCGCCCGGATGACATCGGCATTATCCCCGAAGGAAGTGCCGTCCGCAAGTCGGATACCGGCAACCTGTGCCGCCTGATCCCCGAAAAGCTTCTGGAATCCGCGCTGTGCCGCCTCGATCTTGGCGTCGAACGCAGCCCCAAACTCGCGCTTGAGGCCCATGACCGCCAATTCCGACGCCTCTTTCGCCTTGGCCTGAAGCCCCTGCACCTGCGTCTGCGTCAGCTCCACGTACCGGCCCATGATCCGCTCCACTTGCTGCGGGTTGAGCCCGGCATCGTACATCTCGCTGAGAATCGCCTGCTCCGTGTCCGTGTCCCAGGGGATGGCGTCGTCTCGCTCGATTTTCGAGAGGTCGTAGCCTTCCGGGGAGTCGGGGCGGCCCAGCTGCTTGTAGAAGCGCGCCCAGTCTTCGATGGTCGAGTGCTCGCCGGGCGGCAAGATGCCTTTTCGGCCGATGAGGGACTGGGCGTTGACGAATTCCTTGACCAGCGCACCCAGATCCTCGTGCTTGGTGACGTGATCACTCTCCCTCAGCTCCTTGGGCAGCGCGCTTTTCCACTGCTCCGCGCTGATCGGAGGCAATGTCTCGGAAGCCGGTGGCGTGCCCAAGTTGGGGGCAGCCGGGGGCGCGGGATCCGGCGTCTGCGGGGCTAGTGTGGTGGAGGTGGGGGGCGTGGTATCACCGGTTGTTGCTGTTTCGGTCATGGTCTGGGATCACTCCGTGAAATAGAAGTCGCCTTTGTTCACTGCCTGCTCTTGCTCGTCACGTACACGCTGCACGATCCGATGGATCTCAGACTCATCCATGCGCGCAAAATGCCGGATTCGGTCGATCACACGCCGCATCCCCTCCCGATAAGCCGTTTCATCGAATTTGCCCGGTACATACGAGGCGCGATCGGCGCCTGAATAGGCAACGAGATCGGCGAGGACGAAGCGGCCATCGTCCGTGCCGAACACCGCTTTGTACCGATGGGCCTTGAGCCCGATGAGCTTCGCCAGGCGCTCCCGGATATTGGGCCTGTCCTCCGATGTTCCACGTGGAACACTCGTGCCGAGCGTGCCAAAGATGCTGGTCGGCTCTCCAGGGCTGCTCATGCTGTTGGAACCCCCGCCGCCGGCTGCGCCGCTTGCCCTGGATTGATGTTGCCGGCACCCGCGCCCGCCTGCGCCTGCGCTTGCTGCTGGGCTTGGAGTGCGGCTTGCTGCATCATCAGCTCGTTTTTCGCCTTCCTGAGGCCGTCGACATCCTTCTGGCTGCGTAGAATGTTGACGTAGCCGCCGTAGGCCTTGGCCACGGCACGAAGAGCACGATCGAAGTCGATGTTGTCTGTGACGTCGCGATCGACTTGGCTCCATTCCACTGCCGCCTGGACCGTGCCGAGTACCGCCTGGACATCGCTGCTGCGAAGGGCCTTGGCGGCAGGCGAGACGTAATCCACCTGGATCTCGGAGACGTCGATATCCCCGGGAGCCGGGGGCAGCAGCCCTTCTCGGACGCTGTAGGCAAAGGCTCGGCTGACCAACGGCTCCACCAGCTCGCTTTGAAGCCGCTGGATCATGGGGCCAATCCGCCGTGTCATCCTCGAGGTCATCTCCATTAGCTGGGAGATCGACATCCGGGGATCAAGCTGCGAGTTCATGAGGTCGTAATGGAACTTGCTGCGGATCGCATCGCGTGTGTCGCGAAGCTGCTCATCCGACACGTCAACCCGGCTGTTGTTCGTGAGGTACGAGATGGGCTCCATGCCGCCGGGCAGCGCCCTCACCACATTCACGCCGTTGGGTGCCGTGCTGTGGGGGCCGATTACCCCCTCATCAGCCACCAGGACCGGCGGGCTCGCGTTGCGCTCCGCATTGACCAGCATCGTGATCTTCATGCGGTTGGTCATGAGCGCATCGGGCACCGCGTTGACCCCTGGGGCGCGGCCATACTTCTCGCCGGCATCCTTGGACCAGCGGGGCGTAGCACACGGCCACTCGGAGTAGCCCGACTCCTCGATGATCTTCCGATCATCTGCCGCCAAGTAGTAGGAGGCCACCGGAAACCCTGCGCTGTAATTGTAGCGGCGCGCATCCTTCTCATGCAAAATGGCCTGAACAAACTGGAATTTCTGGTTTTCGCGGTGGTCGCGTAGCGCCTGATTGACTGAGCGCCCGGCCTTCTCCTCCCACAAACCCCATGCTTGGCGAGCAGTCATTCGGAAGCTTCGGAAGACCGTATCCACCTGCCCGTAGGCATCTTCATCCAGAAACACTTCGCCCAAAGGCCGGCATGTGAACCGGAGGCCCTGGCCGGGGACGCGATCGCTGAACACGGAACCCGCACCGAAGCAGACGACATCAAGCAGCGCCTCGTAGGCCTGCGCACTGAGCCCCGCTTCCGGGTGAAACAGGACCGAGTGCAGGACATCGCTTGTCGCCTCGAACCACTGCGCCCATTCCACGGAGCCAATCCGCTGCGCATCGCGGGGATCGGGGCCGAGGCTGATGAACGGCTGGCCATTACCAAAGAGCAGGGAGAGCAGGGCCGCCGCCAGCATGTCCGCACCCTCCTGGAAGGTGCCATCCACGATGAGATGCTGTCGGAGCCGGCCTCCGGTGCGATCACCAGCCGCTACAAACTCACGCCGGCCGAGTGCGAAGTCGGAAGCACGCTGCCACTGCGCCTCCCATGTGCCCCGCTCATCTTTGAGCGTTGCCTGCCGACGAATGAGATCAGAAGCAACGTCGTCAGCCATTGGGTGCACCGCCACCGCCGCCGCCAAGGATCGTTGCACCCTGACCGCCACCACCGCCGCCTTGATGGAGGCCGTGGGCACCGCCAAGCAGCGTGCTGCGCCGTGATCCCTGCTCGAGCAGCTGCTTGCGCATCGCGTTTTGCTGGGACAGCGAGTATTCCGTTGGCAGCCGATGCAGAGCCTGCAAGTAGGTGTTCATAGCCGGAGAAGCCTGAATCCCCGCGAGAACCGGAATGTCCAGTGCCATCCTCTACCAGCTCCTTTTGAACCAGTCAGGGGCCGCGGAGCCGCTATCTCCCGCAGGTCGCCTCCGCTTCAGCGCCTCAGTCTCCCGCATGATATCGAGCCCGGTCATCACCCTTCGACCTCCGGAGCCCAAAGCCCTTCTCGTGTCCTCGGGGGAATCGTAAGGGTCGGGACGGTTCATTGTCAAGGGGCTACGGGGCACGGCTGCATATCGGCGCATCATCCAGGCCTTGAGCATGGCGCTCATGAGATCGTCTTTCCGCTTGACGATCTTCCCCTTTTTCCGGTGATACTGGTTGAACTCATCCCACCATTTGGTGCAGGAGGAGACGGCCTGCACCATGCCCTTCTTCATCTCCCCGTAGATTTCGGTAATCGCCGTTTCCGTACCGACACCGCCGTAGGGGTGGGTGGCGTGTGTGGCCATCATCGCGATGCCTTGGCCCCGGTAGATGGAGGCGAGTTGCTGGCCACTACTCTTCTCATGGCTCTGGCCGTCATGGGGCCAGGCTACCGGGGCATGGGGCCAGAGCTGGAGGGCCTGGGCGTGCTGCGCAGGGGTCTGCTTCCGTGCCCGGTACTCCCTCAGCACGGTGAAAACGCCCTGATGGATGCCGCACAACACAAATCCGGCCGGGTGGTCCCAGCCAAAGTCGGCACCGATCACCAGGGCCTCATCGGGATACGGGTCCCGGTGCTCGGTACGCACCTTCGCATGGACCCCGGGGAAGACCATGCCTGAGCCAAGGACCGGGATGCCGCGAGCACGGGCCTCGCGTTCGTGTTCCGGGTAGGCATCGACAATCGCCTGCTTCTGAGCCTCTGTGTAATGATCGACATCCCAGATTTCCATCTGGGTAAGCGACCTCTCGCCTTTGGGTACCGGATAGAACCGATCTACCACCTCGGTAATGCCGAGCAGTGGGGTGGCACTGACAAAGACCATGCCCCCTTGGCCATTGTCCCCATTGTTGGTCCGAGTGAGGCCCTCGTCATACAGTTCCGCCGGCGGCTCCTCATCACACCACAGCACATCCACGGTATCCGACTGCCAATCGGCCCGTTTCTGCTTGTAGGTCTTCATCTTGAGCAGGGTTCGGCCGCCGGAAACATGCTTCACGACGACCAGATCGTAGGCTTCGCTGATACCGCGGGCGCGTTTCATGTCCTCGATGCACCGGCCAGGGATCATGCCACTGCCAATATCACCTACTGGACCCAGCAAATAGCGTTGCACGGTGTCCCGGAAGACCTCACCGCTGGTGCTGGCCGCCCAGATGCGGAGGGCATGATCAAACCGGCGTCCTTGCCACCAGTCGGGGTAGAGGCCTGTAGCGTGCATCGCCAATTCAGCAGAGCACGCCAGGGTCTTGCCCAGCTGATTGCCGGCCATGAACAGGCGTTCTCGGGTGGTGGCCCCTGCCCCATGGAACTCAGCTTGCTTCGGGTACGGCTTGTAGTCGAGGAGTTTGCGCCGCTTGATCTCCCGAAGGATCTCGATTTCCCTTCGCAACCTCCCCGATCTGCTCTCGGAGTTCCCGGAGTTCACGCGCCAGCTCCTCCTCAGTCTTCTCGTCCAGCTCCTTCTTGCCCTTCGCCCCGCCAAACATGTTGCCGATGTACGTACCAATCAGCTTGAGACTGGTATTGGCACCCCCCGTGTCATATTTATGGCCGATCACCTCGCCCTGCTTATCGGTAATCGGGGTTCCGGTCATCGCATGGCGCGTATTCTCCAGCAGCCGCTCCAGCACCCAGACCTCATCAATCCCCTCGGCACTGGTAAACGACCGCTCCACACGCGCCGCCTTCAGCGTCTTGACGCGGCGTCCAAATGCGGGAAGCGAGACTTCCAGAGCGTAGAGCTTGGCTGCCGGGTGATCGGTTGGCCCAAACGCCGCCAGATAGGCGGTGGCCGCCTGAACATTCGCCGCAAGCATCTGGGCCAGCGCCTCGTGGCGCTTATCAGCCAGCGGCTTGCCCTCCAGCACGTACTGATCATAGGGAAACGGCTCGTAGTGGTCGTCATCCTGCCGCTGGTCGTCGTCGTCCATCAGAAGCCCCCCAAAAGAATGAGGAGGGCAGGGCACCGACTCCCCGCCCTCCCCTGGGTACACAACATGGCAACGAACATCGTAGCACACGGGATGTGGTCCCGGTCAAGACCTGAAACCCATGCGGGGGAAGCAGGATTTCTCCTACCTCCCCCACAGGGATGAGCATTCAAGGTTGCAAACGGTCAATGCGCAGCGTAGCAGCTCTTTGCCTAGCTGCAACCCCTCCGCTTGACGCGGCAGCCTGCCACGATAAACTCGGGTCAATGAGCAACCAAGGCGGCAACGAGAGCGGCGACCGCCTGCCGATGAGCAGGAGCCTGGAGAATCTCTCCAGCACTCTGGCGTCGGAC
>CAYYVH010000268.1:0-5821 GCA_964475075.1 uncultured Anaerolineales bacterium
TTCCCGAGGAGCAGCCCTCAGCCCTGCCGGATGCAGCGGTGGCCGAATTGCCGGGTTTGTTGTTGGCACGCCCTTAGTGATCCTCCCGGCCGCCGAGACCCACCGGGCGGTGTAGGGGCGGAGCATTCGCTTCGCCCCAACGTGTACCGGGTCGCCACATCGACGGCTTTTGCGCCCCCCTCCCGCTTGGGCTAGACTCGGACCCTACCCGGCACACCCGTTGGAGCCTGCCATGTGGAAGCCTCTGCTCGCAACGCTCGTGGCAGTCGTCGTCCTGTTTGCGGCGACGGCTGTGCTCTCCGCAGTGGGGCACGCGGATGAGCCGCCCGTCGCGCCGGGGCCCGAGGAGCGGGTGCTCTTCGTGCCAGATGTGGGGATCAGGCCCAGTCCCAGAATCACCTGCTGGGTCAAGCCCGTCCCAGGTCTGTGCAGACCGGAGAGTGGGGACGGTCAGTATGATGAGCGCACCGAGTCGTTGTGGCCGCTGGCGGGCCTGACCACCCAGAACGCCGGCAGCCGGGACGTGCGCCTGCTAGCAGTGTACACGGGCGATGAGCCCAGGGAGGGCGAGGGAGACCCGTGTGAGGGCTGCAACATGGTCCGCATGGCGTGCAGTCCGCCGGTGGCACCAGGGGATACGTGGGTGGCCGAGCCCTTTGTGTACTTGACGTCAACCGAGAGCACGACGGCCACCATCGGCACGCTGGCCGAGGTCTTCAGCCTGAACACGCGCCTTGCCCGGGAGTATGGCGCGGGTTGGGAGGCGTGGCTGGCGGAGCACGGGCTGGATCCGGACACGTCACTGGCGGACCTCGTGTGCGATGTGTTTGACGCGCGCCTCCGTGAGGATCCGCCGGACAACTACGACCCGTTTTACACTGTACAGGTCCCCATGAGCGCAACAGACACCACCGGGTGCGACCTCTACCGCTCCTTTCGCGAGGGCTACCTGACAGGCGGGGCGTTCGCGCCGGTGGCTGGCCTGCCGTTCGCGCCCTTCCGTGGTGAGCCCATTGCCGGTGTGGCGAGGGTGATGCGCGAGCTCAGGGCTCAAAGCGGGGCGCAGGACCGTTACCGGGCGCTGTCGTTGGCGGAGACGGGTGCGCCGGTGAGCCCGACGGGTCAGGTCACCTACACGTACTACGTCCCGGGGGTGCACCTGGCCACCCCGGACGGGTTGAACGGCATAATCACACTACAGAACACTGGTCTGGGGTGCGCCAACGTGAGGTTGGCTGCATTCCGCACGGGTATGGTTGAGGTCGGGGGGCCGCTGAGCCTCGTGCTGCTGCCCGGTCAGCGCATCTCGACGGACCTCGGGGCCCAATGGACCGTCACGGCGACGGCGGCCGTTCGCATCACCAGCACCCGGCCCTTGGCGGCCGCGCTGTGGACGCGGGGCTATCACACCAGCGCCACCTACACCGCGCTGCGTGAGCGGCGGAGGCCCGCGGGGTGGGCGGTTCCACTGGCCTATCAAGAAGAGCGCGGAACAGTCGGCGCGCAGTCCGAGACGACCGCGGGAGCCGAGGGCTGGGAGTCCAATGTCGCCGTGCTGAACCCGACGACGGAGTTGGGCAAGCTGGTCATGAACACCCAGGCTGCCGGGCGGCGGCCGCGGGAGGTGAGCATCCCCATCGGGCCGGAGCGCCACGCCGTCCTCCAGCTCGGTTTCGGTCTCGGCTCGGCGGGCGGGCCGGGATGGGCCCGCTTGAGCACGGGCGAGCTCCCGATGTATGCCGCCCTCGAAAGCCTGCGCCAGGCCAGTGACGTACCGGCCTTCGTTGAGCACTGGGCCACGACCGCTTGGCCGCGGGGCCCTGACGCGCCCGTGGGGCGCACGATCGCCCTGCCCGATCTGAGCGGGGTTGTGCCGAGCGTTGCGTCAGATGGCACGGTTGTGGTGACCGATGCCCTGCGGACCCAGGTCGCTGTCCAGAACCTGGTCAGCTATACTGCTGAGGTGGCCATCGACACCTACGCCGACTGCGGCTTCGCCGGTACGGACAACCGGACGATCGATCCCTTCCAGACGATCGTCCTGACGAGTGACGAGTTGCCGCAAAACTCTGCGGGCACCGGCGCGGCCCTGCTGCGCGTGCTCGAGGGGGAAGTGGCGGCCCTGGCTGAGTTCTCCCGCCCGGCGCCCTCCGTGTACGAGGGCTCGCCGGCGGACTTCACGACCGCATACCTGGGCTCAGCCATTCACGGCTCCCTGGCGGCGCCAACGGCGACCCTGGCGGTCAGCCCCACCGACGTCGTGATTCCCTGGTTCAGCCTCAAGTCGCCGCCCATTGACGTCTTCAATGCTGCACCTGCCCGTCGCTGTATGGACTTCCGGGTGACGACGGACGCACCGTGGCTCGCGGCCGACCCGGGGATCGGGCCGGTTCCGGGGCAATTCCGGCTACTCATCGACCGCCGGCAGCTGGAGATGGGCACGGAGCATGTGGCGACCGTGACCGTTACCGTGGACGATCCGGGTGTCGCTGCTAACCCGCAGCACGTGCGGGCGACCGTGCGCGGCACGGGCGCGGTAGGGGTGGTTTTTCTGCCGGTAGCCGCCCAGCGGGAGGAACTGGGTGCCGAACGGCTGGTTGACTGAACATTGCTGCTGGAATGAGGTCCTGTCATGCTGAAATCCATCGTCACCAAAGTCGTTGGCGATTCGAACGAGCGGGTGATCAACCGGATGATGCCCACCGTCGAGCGGATCAACGCCCTCGAGCCCGATTTCGAGGCGCTGTCCGACGAGGCGCTGGCAGCCAAGACGGTTGAGTTCCGCGAGCGCCTGGAGGCGGGTGAAACCCTGGACGATCTGCTGCCGGAGGCTTTCGCTGTGGTGCGCGAAGCCGCCAAGCGCACCGTTGCCATGCGCCCCTTCGACGTTCAGCTCATCGGCGGAATCGTACTCCACGAGGGCCAGGTGGCCGAGATGAAGACTGGCGAGGGCAAGACACTGGTCGCCCCGCTGGCGCTTTACCTCAATGCCCTCACCGGACGCGGCGTGCACCTGGTCACGCCCAACGACTACCTCTCGAAGTACGGCGTGCAGTGGATGGGGCCAATCTACCACATCCTCGGGCTGTCGGCTGCGGTGATTCAGAACATTGGCAACAACCCAGCCATGTCCTCCTTCCTGTACGACCCCGAATACCAGGCCGAGGACGACCGCTACCAGCACCTGCAGCCCGTGCCGCGTCGTGAGGCCTACCGGGCCGATGTACTGTACGGCACGAACAACGAGTTCGGCTTCGACTACCTGCGCGACAACATGGTGTGGGACCTCGACCAACGGGCTCAAAGAGACCTGTACTACGCCATCGTGGACGAGGTGGACAACATCCTGATCGACGAGGCGCGAACCCCGCTGATCATCTCCGGTCCGGCCGAGGAGGCCACCGACTGGTATGCCAAGTTCGCCGAGCTCGTGCGCCGAATGAGCCGCGAGGCGGACTACACCGTGGACGAGAAGACGCGCGTCGTCACGCCCACCGATGAGGGCATCGAGAAGATCGAGCAGATGCTGGGCATCGACAATCTCTACAGCCCGGAGCACTACGAGCTGACACCCTACTTCGAGAACGCACTCAAGGCCGAAGCCCTCTTCCGCCTCGACCACGAGTACATCGTCAAGGACGGCGAGGTCATCATCGTCGACGAGTTCACCGGCCGACTGATGCCCGGCAGGCGCTTCTCGGAGGGCCTGCACCAAGCGATCGAGGCCAAGGAAGGCGTGCGTGTCCAGCGTGAGTCCATGACGCTGGCCACGGTCACCTTCCAGAACTACTTCCGGATGTACGATAAACTTGCCGGCATGACGGGCACGGCAGCCACCGAGGCCGAAGAGCTGCACAAGATCTACGATCTGGATGTGACGGTGATCCCGACGCACCGGCCGCTGATTCGCGACGACCATCCGGACCTGATCTACAAGACGAGGGACGCCAAGTGGCGGGCGGTGGTGGACGAGATCGCCGGGCGGCACGAGAGGGGGCAGCCGGTACTCGTCGGTACCGTGGCGGTAGAGACGAGCGAGATGCTCTCGCGCCGCCTCTCGCGGTGCGGCGTCCCCCACGAGGTGCTGAACGCCAAGAACCACGAGCGCGAGGCCGAGATCATCACCCAGGCGGGCCGGAAGGGGGCGGTCAGCATCGCCACGAACATGGCCGGTCGGGGCGTCGACATCATCCTGGGCGGAAAGGCCGAGGGCATTGCCCGCTCTGAGCTCCGCAAGCGCGGCTTCGACCTCACCACGCTCTCGGCCCTGGAGTGGGACGACGCGATGTCGACCCTCCGCGAGGGGGGTGATCTGACCAGGAAGTGGCCCACGGAGTGGGCGCAGGTGCTGGCCCGGTCGTGGGCACGGTGCGAGGCAGAGCGACAGGAAGTGCTCGATCTGGGCGGGCTGTTCGTGCTCGGCACCGAGCGGCACGAGGCACGGCGCATCGACAATCAGCTGCGTGGTCGCTCCGGCCGCCAGGGGGATCCGGGCGAGAGCCGCTTCTTCGTGGCCCTGGAGGACGATCTCATGATTCGCTTCGGCGGCGAGAGGGTGAAGAGCCTCATGGACTCTCTCGGCGTCGAGGACGACCAGGAGATCGAGAGCAACATGGTCACCAAGCAGATCGAGCAGGCCCAGGTGAAGGTGGAGGGCTACAACTTCGATCTGCGCAAGCACCTCCTGGAATTCGACGAGGTGATCAACGAGCAGCGCCGCGTCATCTACGATCAGCGCACCGAGATCCTGAAGCGCGAGGACCTGCGGCCGACGATCTGGAGCATGATCGAGAAGACCATCGAAGGGCTGGTGGCGGCCTATACCGCGGCCCAGTATGCCGACGAGTGGGACCTGGCGGGGTTGGCCACCGCCGTGCGCGCCGTCTTCCCCCTTCCCGAGGCGGAGGATCCCGAGAGCTGGCGCGCCTGGAGTACGGAGGAGGTCAACGGTCACCTGCTCGCTCTGGCCGAGGACGAATACAACGCCAAGACCGAGCTGTTGGGTCCGGAGATGATGCACCAGCTCGAACGGGCCGTGATGCTCAGGACCATCGACACGTGGTGGGTCCGGCACCTGACGGCGCTGGATGAGTTGCGAACCGGAATAGGGTTGCGCGCATTCGGCCAGCAGGACCCGCTGGTAACCTTCAAGCGCGAAGGCTACGGGATGTTCCAGAGCCTGATGGCCAACGTCACCGACGAGATCGTGCGCGCCGTGTTCCATGCCGAACCGGTTTCCGACCAGCAACGGCGGCCGCGGATGATGGAGCAGGCTCGCGCCGGACGGGGGCGGATGATCGCGCAGGCCCAGGCTCAGGCGCCGGAGCGGGCTGCACCGGTCCGGTCCGGGCCTAAGGTGGGCCGCAACGACCCGTGCTGGTGCGGTAGCGGCAAGAAGTACAAACGCTGCCACCTGAAGAGCGATCGCGAGGGCGGCGACGGCGCACAGGCAGGTGCCGGGGGAACTCCGCAGCGCCGCAAGAAGAAGCCGACGAGGCGCAAGGCCGGCGCACGGCGGAGGGGATAGCAGCCCGCCGATGCAGTCATGACGTGCCGTGTGGCGCAGGGCCGGCCGGCGCTGGTTCTGCGCGTGTCAGGCGTGAGAAGAGGCCGGCTCACGGGCCGGCCTCTGGCTTGAAACGTGATTGCAGGGCGATTCGTGCTCTATTCCGTTGCCTCCGCGGTTGGCGTATCGGCCGGTCCCGGATAGTCGGCCGGCAGGGTCGGTGTCGGCGTCGGCGGGGGGGGGAAGGCCTCCCTGCCCGGCCCCGGCGGGGGGGGGGGCCCCCCCCCCGCCTGCGGGCGCGGGGCGTTCCCCCCC
>CAYYVH010000269.1:0-5796 GCA_964475075.1 uncultured Anaerolineales bacterium
GGGGGAGTAGCGGCAGCCGCAGCCGTAGAAGGGTGCGGTGCCAGCCGGTGACCCGTCGGGGTAGTAGAACAGGGTGCAGGCGCTGCATGGGGCCCCCTGACACCCGTTCTTGGAGTAGCCAGGATCCGAAGGGCGTGCGGGCCGATAGAGTTTGTCGGTGATCGTGTAGGGTTCGCCGTCCAGCAGTTCGCCCTTGAGGTACATCGAATCACACGATCCGGTGGTGTTTCCGCGGCGTTGATGCTGAACAATGACGCGGTCATCCTCCACCACATAGATCGCCTCAAAGTCGTACGCATGGCCCCCCTCGATCAGGTCGGCCTCGTAGAAGTTGAATCCCCCAACGGTGTTCGCCCAGATGTACATGCTGTGCATGAAGCCGTGCGGCACGAGGCACTGATGGTAGTTGTTGAACGCGGCCCTGGCTGGCGCGTTGAGCGTCACCACAAGGTCGTCGGCATCAGCCAGCAGTTGGTCGCTGCCGGCGTCCAAAAAGAGATCCAGGCTCGCGCCGCTGTACAGCGTGCTGCTGTCGTCGCTGACGGTGTAGACCGCCGCGGGGTCTTCGGCGCCAGCCACGCAAGAGACCTCGGCCGCGCTCTGGGTTGCGCTGTCCCAGATCACCGGGAGCGACTGAGCCGCCGCGTCAGTGCTGAAAAAGAGGGCCATAGCGGCCAGAAGTAGGTGTTTCATCGTTTGTTCCTGTCGTTTGTTGTGGGACAGGGGCCGCCATGTGCAGCCCCATCAGGGAGTTGGGTCGGGTACAGCGAGGGGGTCGAGCGCGTCGTAGCAGTCCGAGCAGAGGGGCACGCCAGCGCTGTCGTGCTCCGTGGCGCGGTTCGCGCAGACCGCCTCGCAAGGCTTGCTGCTGTCGTCCTGGGGGTCGTAGGCGCTGATCGGCCCCCTGCACTCTGGGCACACGTCCTGGCCGTTGTAGGGCGTGACGTGGCCTCGATAGCACTTCACATAGTCGGCGAACCCAAGAGCAGCGCACCGCAGCAGGAAGTCGTGCAGGCGCGTCACGATGACCTCCTCGGAGGCGTAGATCCAGCCCGTGTCGTCGCGCCCGTGATCGGGGTCGGTGGTGCAGACGCTGGCCCGCAGAGGCACCTTGAAATCGTAGCCGTTCACGGTCCACTCGCCGCCGTTGTCCCCGAGGAACACGGTCTGGCCGCCGAGCCCCGCCTGCACGTAGGAGTAGGGCAGGCTGAACATGTGCCCGGCGGCCTGCATGTGGCCCAGGTAGCGGGCCCCCAGGAGTCGGGCGATCTCGCTGTATCGGATGCTGCGCTTGCTCATGTGTGGCTCCGTGCTACACACACAGTGTAGCGTAGAGGGCCAGAAAGGACAAGGGGACGATCGCCCCCCCTTCGGGTCACTTGCTCAGGACCATGCGGCAAGCCAAGTCGATCGCCTTCTGGCGGTCCTCGGTCTTCATGCCGGGCCGGCCCTGGAGAGCAGCGCCGTGGGCGTGGCCCATGCTCACCAGCAGGGCGCCGCAAGCGTCGAGCACGGCCCACTCGGCCTTGCATTGGGCGTTCTCTGCCACGAGGGCGGGGCAGCGGCCAGAATCGAGCAGGGCGGGGTTGTGGCCGGCGGCGCGCTCCAGGGCGACGACGCGGGGCAGGTAGCGCGCAAAATCGGCGGAGGACATGAGCCAGTCGCGGCCGGGCTCGGTGATCCGCACGCTGGGGTCACCCTCGCCCAGGCTCTCGCTCATCCAGACCTCCTCGGAAAGCACCTGGGCCTTGTACCCGTCGATCTCCGCGCGCAGCACCTCGGCGACAGCGCGGGCGGCCAAGTATTCGGCCACCGAATCGGTCAAGGCGGCCTTGCAGGTGGCGGCCAGTGCGGCGTTGTTGGCGGGGGCGGTGTTGGTTTCGGTCATCATGGTGTCGGCTCCTTGCTACACAGACACTATAGCGCCACCACTCAAGGGGCGCAAGAAAGGCGATCGCCTTGGCCGTGGACAGCAGGATCGGCGGGTGGTATTGCTGGACGTGTCAAGAGGAGCGCGCGTGCGGCTGACACCCCGACAGTACCGAGCAGACGAGGGCGAAGCGCCCCGCGTGTACCGCCTCGACCGGGCCACGGGCCTGGGCCGCGCCCGGCGCACCGATGAGGGCTACCTGGTGGTGGAGGGCTACATCGCCAAGCCCGGCGTGCTGCGCTACCGCAACGCCGATGGGTCTTGGCGGCGGGAGTTGGTGCTGCCCCAGGAGTTGCACCGGGCCGACAGCCTCGCGACCATCGACCGCAAGCCGGTCACCCTGAACCACCCCCCCGTGAATCAACGGCCAGTCGGCCCGCACAACGTGCGCCGGCTCGGGGTGGGAGACGCCAGCGAGCCGAGCGTGGCCAATGACGGGCACGTCAAGATGAGCCTGATCGTGCGCGACGCCGCCGCGATCCGCGCCGTCGAGTCAGGGCAGCACGAACTGTCCCCCGGCTACAGCGTGCGCCTCGACATGACCTCGGGCACGCATCCCGAGTTCGGCGAGTACGACGCAATCCAGCGCGATCGGCGCTACGATCACCTGGCCATCGTCGGGCGCGCCCGCGGTGGATCCACCGTCCGGCTACGTGCAGACGAGGCCGCCGGAGACACCTTTACCCCACCCTCCAAGGAGCCCAAGATGAACACCACCCTCCTGATGCTGGCCTCGGCCCTCGGCATGAGCCTGCGACACGACATGAGCGACGAGGCTGCCGGCGAGGCGATCCGCGCCAAGCAGGACGACCTCAAGAGCCGCGCCGATGCCGCCGACGCCGCCGAGGCTGCACTGGCCGCCGAGAAGACCCGCGCCGACACCGCCGAGGAGGCCCTGGCCGCCAAGGAGCAGGAGCGCGCAGACGCCGCCGCACAAGCCATGGACCTGGCCGGCTTGGTCGCATGGTCGAGCGAGCGCGCCGTGCTGGAGAAGGCCGCACGCGAGCACAAGATCGACGGGCTCGACAAGCTCAACGAGATGACCGGCGAGGAGATCCGCAAGGCGGTGGTCACCAAGGCCCAGCCCGAGGCCCGCGCCGACGGATCCGAGGACTACTACCGCGCCGCCTTCGACATGCTGCCCGCGCCCCAGGCGCCGAGCGGTGGCCGCGCCGACTCCTTCGGCGGCATGACCGGCCCCGCCAAGGTCACCAAGCCCAAGAGCGAGGAGCGCGCCGACAGCCCCCGCGTGGACGGCACCAAGCCCTACAACGACACCTTCGACGAGCAGCGCGCCAAGCTCGACGCAGCCGCCCGGCTCTAAACCCTTTGCCCTCGCGGGCATCTCTCGGCTTCGGCCACCCAACACCTGACGCCCTCTGGAGGCACAATGTCTATCAGCCAAATGGCACACCAAATCCGAGCCCGCGAGAAGCAGGGCCTGCCCGGATCTCTCGTCCACGCCACCCCCAGCGCCCTGCTGCGCCTTTCCCTGGTCAACCTGGCCAGTCAGGCCAAGCAGGTCGACACCATCACCGTGGACACCGCGGCAGACGATACCGTCTACACCTTCACCGTCAACGGCGTGAGCGTGTCCTACGAGAGCGGCACCGGCGCTACCGAAACCACCATCCGTGATGGCCTTCTGGACGCCGTCAACGCAGAGCCCGCCGTGCGCGGTGTCGTCGTTCCTTCGGAGAACAGCAGCACCGCCCTCGACCTCACCTCGGTGTGGCCTGGCGTGGCCTTCACCACCCTGGAGAGCGACAGCAACCTGTCGCTGACCCTGACCACCAGCAACGCCGAGGCCGCAGCGGTCGGATTCGGTTTGGCCGTGATCAAGACCCCCCAGGGCGCGGACGACAACCAACTGCCCGGCGGCGTGGCGCTCGACTCGCTGTTCACCGCGCAGGTGGCCACCCTGGACTTCACCTACGATGCAGCCAGCATCCTGTCGGTCCAGGTCGTCGACCTGCACACCGGCCGGAACATCGGCGTGGTGAACTACACCATGGCGACCTCCAAGGCAGCCAGCGCCGCCGCGATCGTCGCTCTGCTGGAGGCTCAGTTCCCGGCCAACAGCGTGGCCGCCTCGGTTGGCGGCAGCGATGAGATCGTCCTGACCGCCGAGGTCGCGGGCCTGGAGTTCTCCGCAAGCATCCAGGGCAGCGCCACCGCTGCTGCAAGCAACGTGGCAACCACGGGGCCCAACCTGAGCACCAGCCTGCTGCGCGCCTTCACCGGCATCGCGGAGCGCCGCACCGACGTTGAGGGCGAGTCCTACCCCGCCAACAACGGGTTCGTGGCCCTGCTCTCCGAGCAGGTCTGGGTTGCCACCGAGGAGTCGATCGCCCACGGCGATCCCGTCTACGTCGAGTTGGACGACAGCGGCGGGCTCCAGGGTCGGTTCTACAAGACCGACAGCGCCACCCGGCTCAAGTTGCCCGGCCTGTCCTGGGTTCGCGGCGCGCACAGCGACAACGCGAGCGACAACATCGGCGTGATCGACCTCAGCGTTGACCGCGTCCGCTCCTACGCCTCCTGACCCCCTGCGGGCCGGGGGGTGACCCTGGCCCGCCCTCTTTCTTCCCCCTCCCTTTTTCTACAGTTCACCGCCGGGGACAGCCGGCACGGAGACACCGATGAACGCCCAAGTCCTCCACCTCGGATCCGATGGCCGCCTCACCCCGGCCGACGCTCAACTGGCCGCGAACGTGCGAAGCATGTTCGAGATGGCAAAGCTGGAGCACGGCGGAATGCGCGCCCTCCAGCAGCGCATGGATGCCGCCTACTACGACAACCAGATCGCCAACAACCCGATGAACCGCGAGCGGGCCGACCGCTGCGACGGCATCCACGTCGGCGAGCGCGCCGACGCCTTCGGCGAGGCCAACGGCCTGCACATCGCCAAGGACCTGGAGTACGTCCACGCCCGCGCCTTGGAGGAGAAGACGCAGCCGCTCAACTTCTTCAAGTTCTTCCGCACCGGCGACGGCATCCCCGCAGGGGCCCGCACCCACACCGTGCGTCGCTTCTTCACCCAGGGCGAGGCCAAG
Source organism: uncultured Anaerolineales bacterium (assembly GCA_964475075.1). Lineage (GTDB taxonomy): Bacteria > Chloroflexota > Anaerolineae > Epilineales > Epilineaceae > CAYYVH01. Next base: position 4,987 of record CAYYVH010000269.1, read on the forward strand.
TTCTACGCCGGCGCCGGCAGCAACGTGCCCACCGTCAGCCTGACCCAGGCCGAGGAGGAGTTCCCCGTTCGGCACATCGTCACGAGTTTTGAAACCAACGTGTTCGAGATGATGAGCAGCGGCTACGCCGGCGTGCAGGAGGAGCAGCGCAAGGTCCGCGGCGCCCGCAAGATCATGGATCGCTTCCTCAACACCGTGGGCTGGAACGGCGATGCAGCCGCCAACTACTACGGCGTGCTGTCCTACCCCTACCTGGCCAAGAAGTCCGCGGCTACGCCCTTCGACGGGACCGCAGCAAGCGCCGACGATGTGCTGGCCGAGTTGAACGCCGGAGCCAACTACGCGATGGAGGAGAGCGGCGGCACCATGATGCCCAACCGCTGCCTGACCTCGATCCGGGTCCGCAACTACCTGATGCAGACCCAGCGCAGCACCGCCTCGGACAAGACGATCGGTCAACTCTTCATCGAGCAGAACGAGACGATCAACGCCATCGAGAGCGCGCGGGAGTTGCGTGACGTGGGTGGGACCGGGATCGACGGGATCCTGTTCTACAACGACGACAAGGACAGCGTGTGCCACGAGACGGCCGGCGGCGTTCAGATGCTGCCCGCCCAGGCGCACCAGTTCTCCAGCGTGCGGTTCATGTACATGTCCTCTGGCGGCATCGTCATGCGCGACGCCGGCAACAACCTGCTGCTGCTGGTCACCGCCAACTGACCGAGCCGGGGGCCTTGTGTCCTCCTCGCTCGTGCGCACGAGCCCCCGTGGGCCGGTTCTCTTCGGAGGGCCGGCCCTTTGGCGTTTAGG
>CAYYVH010000270.1:0-5788 GCA_964475075.1 uncultured Anaerolineales bacterium
GTCCCGGCGCGGCGGGCTGCACACAGGCGGGCTCAAGCGAAAGGTGCAGTGGGCAACCCTTCCCCTTCCCAGAGCCAGCCACCGTACACGCGGTGCTGCTGACCCCATGGGGCGCACCAGCCAAACCGGCGATCAGCCTGCCGCTGGATCCCAGTAGCTGCACCTTGTTCCCCGATCTGGAGCCCGGGCAGTACCGGGTGTGGGTCACAGTCCTACCAGGTTGGACGCTCTATCCAGGCAGTGCCTCACCGCAAACGGTCTGGGTCTACGCCGACCAACCGTGCAGCCAGGTGGTCTTCCGCTACCAGCGTGGTTCGGTGAGCCCGCCGCCCTTCCCGGGCACGACTCCAGTGATTCCCACGCCGCCCACCATTACAACCGCGACGCCCGAGCCGACACCCTATCCGGCAAGCCCGGACCGGCCGAACGTCGGTGCCCAGGTACAGCTGCCCGTGCTCGGCTACCTCGGCAACGATCCCGTTTGCTCGACCTGGGTTGAAGCCCAGAATATCGGGGACCGGCCGGCGAAGGCGCTGCTCCTAGTGTGGGGCGCACCCGGCTACTGCCCACCGCAATGCGCGGGCCCGCTGAAGGTCGAGTGCTCGGGTCTGCTGAGGCCCGGCAGTGCCTGGAACTTCCTCGGTGCCCAGGTGCCCACGGGGGCGAAGAGCGGGTTGGTGGTCTCGGCCAATGTCGACCCGGTCGGAGATGACATCTTCGCCGACGCCCTCTGCGAGGCGCTCTTCCACACCGTGGTCGGCGACTGCGACGAGTTCAGGCGCTTCCGCAAGGCCTTCGACGAGCGCTCCCGCTGGAACGGCTTCGACTTCGGCCTGACGCCGTCGCAGCCGATGGCAGTGGAAGTATTGCGCAGCTGCCCGGGCGACATTCGGCCCGGCGTCCGCGTCACCGGCAGTTACGCCGGCATCTCGGGCGAGTTCCTGGGCCACTGGGATCCCGTATACGGCGGTTACGCCTACTTCGCTCCCTCCCTTTTCGCCACCTCGGGCGGGTTCGACAGTATCCTTTACATCCAGAACGCTGGCCTGGAGTGCACGTCGATCGAGCTATGGTTCAAAGCGCAGGACGACTGCATGCGACCCCGCGTGTGCGACATCCTGACCCTGGCCCCAGGTGAGAGCCACCAGTTCGACGCTTCCAGTTGCATGCCACCCGGCTGGATCGGCGGAGCGTGGGTACGCTCCTCCCAGCCGCTCGCGATCGTCGTCGACCACATCGGCAGCGATGTACTCATGACCTACACCGGGCAGCCGGCCGAGTTGAACTACACCTTCAACGGCCAGCCGCTCTATACGACCGGATCCGCCGTCGCATACGGTCCACTGGCCTACTCGGAGTACCAGGGGTGGGACACCGCCGTCGTCGTTCAGAACCTGTCCAGCGTCACGGCGGCAAAGGTCAAGGTCTACTTCCTGGATCGCGCCGGTGGGGTGATAACGACCATCGCCGACTGGGTGTGCCCCCAGGGAACGCAGACGTTCTTCTTGCCGGTGATAGCCTCTCTGCCCGGAAACTGGGTGGGCGCGGTGCGGGTGGAAAGCCAAGACTGGTTCACCCCTGGCGGGCCGGCCATCTCGGCGCCGAACCTCCACGCGGTCGCGCTGCTCATCCAATATACGGACGTCGCGCGCTCCGACGCGCAGGAGGCGATCGCCTACAACCTGTTCCCGGAGCAACTCGCCTTCGACTGGCAGCTGGGGAACGGCTCAGGTGGATTGGCTTCGGGCGTGGGCCGCATCGGCATACCTAGCTTCCTGAAGGACCGGCGCGGTACAGGCGTGACCAGCGAGCTGGCGATCGCCAACGTGGTGGCCAAGCCGGGCATCACGAACTTCGCCCTATTCGTATTCGACCAGAATGGGCTGATCGACTACCTGTGCGAGTCCCTGTCCAACGGTCGGGTCGAGTACATCAATCTGGCCAACTGGGGTTTCATTCATCCCGGGTTCAAGGGTTCGGCCGTGATCAGCGCCACGTTCTGGGAACATGAGGTGTTCGACCGGAACGGTGGCTTCACGCGCAACCTCGTGGGTCTTGCCGCGGTAAAGGTCGAGCGCTCCGGCACGACGCTGGCAAGCCCGATCCCCGGCGACGAGTCGGCGGGCAACGCGGGCTTCCCGATTCCCGGTCCCCTGCCCTTCACCGGTCCGGTGGCCCCGCGGTGCCCCGGTCAACCCGGCGGCTCACCCGCGCCCGGCCGAGCGACGGCGACCCCGCCAGTTCCGCCACCCCCGGGCAATCCCACGGCCACCATGCCGATACCGCCGCCACCCGGGCCACCGATTCCGTAGGGACTCAGCCGCCACGGAACCCGCACGGCCCCGACGTCACCGGTTCCGGATCACCCGCGGTGTCGGGGCGAAGCATCTGCCGATTCAGGTTCGATCCACGCAGATGCATCAAGCAGATGCTTCGCCCCTACGCGGTAGGTCTGTGCCCACGGGCCGCGGCGCCGCTTGCGGGGCCGGGAGGGCGGTGATATCCTCTTCCGGGCCATCAGGATCCAGCCATCAGGATCCAGCAGCGGTATTGGCGCCGGCCGATGTGCTGCCCCTGGCCGCCCTCCTCTTCATGGGCCTCGGCGGCATCGTGGTGATCGGCGTGTTCGTGCTGTGGCTCATCTTCAACCTGCTCTGATCATTGGGGGATAACCGTGGACTTCGAGCTGACGGACGAACAGCGGATGATCCGTGACATGGTGCGGGAGGTCGCCCAAACCGAGTTCGCCCCGCGGGCGGCCGAGATAGACGAACAGGCCCGTTTCCCGACGGAGAACTTCGAGCGTTTGGCCGAGATGGGGCTCATGGGCCTACCCATCCCGGAGGAATACGGCGGTGGGGGCGCGGACACGGCTAGCTATGCCCTGGCGGTCGAGGAGATCGCCGCGGCCTGCGGCTCGAGCGGCCTGATCTACGCCGCCCACGTCAGCTTGGGCACGAGCCCGATCTTCATGTTCGGCACCGAGGAGCAGAAGCGGAAGTACTTGCCCATGCTCACCTCAGGCACGGAGTTGGGCGCGTTCGGGCTGACCGAGCCCCAGGCTGGTTCCGATCCCGCCGCAACACTGACGACGGCGGAAAAGCGCGGCGGATCGTGGGTGCTCAACGGCCAGAAAATGTGGATCACGAGCGGGTCCATCGCCCAGACCTTGATCGCCACGGCGCGGACGATTGTCGACGGCGAGGACCGCGGCCTCAGCTGCTTCATCGTCGAGAAGGGCACGCCGGGCTTCATCCCGGGGAAGGACGAGCCCAAGATGGGGCTCAAGGGATCCGTGACGAGCCAGCTCTATTTCGAGGACTGCGAGATCCCGGAGGAGAACCTGTTGGGTGATCTGGGTCGCGGCTTGCCGCAGATGCTGGCCACCCTGGACGGGGGCCGGATCTCCATCGGCGCCATGGCCCTTGGCCTGGGCCGCGCCGCCCTCGAAGCCGCCAAGGCCTACGCCAAGGAGCGGGTGGCCTTCGGCAAGCCCATCGCCAAGCACCAGGCCGTCCAATGGAAGATCGCCGACAGCGCCACCGAGCTGGAAGCGGCCCGCCTGTTGATCCACCAGGCAGCTTCCCTCAAGGACCAAGGCCGTCCGTATTCCAAGGAAGCCGCCATGGCAAAGCTCTTCGCCAGCGAGGCCGCTGAGCGGTCCTGTTTCCAGGCGATTCAGATCCACGGCGGAATGGGCTACTCGCGGGAGTATCCCGTGGAGCGTTACTACCGGGACAACCGATTGACCACGATCGGCGAGGGCACGAGCGAAATCCACCGGCTGGTCATCGCCCGCCACGTGCTGGGGGAGTGAGCAGGCTCGGCGGCAGGGCAGGAGCGGGGGCAGCGCAGGAGCGGGGGCAGGCAAAGCTGCGCTATGTTCTACGGTGAGGTAAAATACTCCCCCCCCTGCCGCCGCCAACACCGTCGGACAAGAGCGACAGCTTCCGCTCGGTCTCGGCCCAGGTGACGGGCGACAGGCCGAGCTTCACGCGCAAATCCTCGGTGTCCTCCCCGGCACGGTAGGCGCGCAGCGCGCTTGTCCAGCGCAATGTCTCGAAGCCCGTGCGCTCGGGCAGATCCGCGGCCTGCACCAGGTCCTCCAGGACGTACTCCAGGTTGCGGGCGGTACACTCGAAGAGCCGTTCCTGCGGCGCGTAGCGCCCCCGATAGGCCGCCAGGAGCGGCCGCACCGCGGGGCTGAACGCCACCCGGCGCTCCTTGGACCGCCAGCGCTGCGAGTCGTAGCGCACGAGCAGCGTGGGCGGCTCGGCGTCCGGCGCCAGGTCCTCCAAGCGGAGCCGGGCGAGCTCCCCCTTCTTCAAGCCAGTATCCAGCAGCAGCCGCACCAAGAGCTCCGGGCGGGAATCGTCATCCTTCGCCCGCCGGCGCGCCTCGGCCAGCAACGCGTCGACTTGGGCATCCGACAGCACCAGCGGCAGGGGCGAGGCGGCGCGGCGGTGGACGAGCACCTGCGCCGGATCGTGTGTCAGGACCCCGCTCTCTGCAAGCCAGGCGAAGAACACCTTTAGCGTGGTCACCCGCCGCGCATATGTCTTGGCGCTGCACGGCCGCGATCGGTACTCCAGCATCCAGCTTAGGAAACGCCGTAGGTCATCCGTCGTGATTGTGCTCAGCGACCGATCCATACCCAGCCAGCGGCCGAGCAGGCGTAGGTCGCTCATGAAGGCCCGGCGCGTATTCTCCGTTTTACCCTGGCGGGCCAGGTGGTCGTCAAAGCCACCCGCCCCGGCCGCCAGGCTCGATTCCGCGTCGAGCGGCGGCAGCGGCGCGACGCGGGCGGGGCGCTCCCGGCGGGCGCCGGGCTCCGGAAACAGGGAGGGCTGCAACGGCCTGCGCGGTTTGGGCATGGAGGCAGCATACCTCACACGTTATGCAAAGTCAAGGCCGTGCTTCCCAACCCGGATGTGACACGATTTGCAAAAGTGTGGTAAAATGGGTATTAAGTTAGGGAATTGACTCGCGTCCCACGGGCGTGGACGCGTCAACTCGAGTCCATTGGGAGGAGGGATCCCATGCGTCGATTCGCCATCCTAGTACTCGTAGCACTCGGCGTCGCGCTGCTCCAGGGCACGCTGACAGCCCAGGCCCAGGACATTCTCGGCCTTAGCGTCCTTCCCGACCCCGCGATGCCAGCCGGCACAAACCGCGGCTCTGCCGATATCATCCGGGCCGACGACGGCAGCTATCTGGTGAGCGTCGACCTCTCCGGCGCCGCCGAAGCGCTCGACTTCGATGATTTCGAAGGAGCGACCGCCTGGGTCGTCTGGGTGGTCGACATGAACGGTGTGCGCCACAACGTCGGTGCGCTCAACGACAACTTCGTTCTTGAGGACGCCACCGTCGATGCTCTTGTCGCGCGCATCTTCCTCACCGCGGAGGCCGCAGCGGACGTCACCGGTCCGAGCGAGGACCGCCTGTTCGCCGCCACACTGCGCGACGTCGAGGAGGTGGAGTCGGTGGAGCCGGCACCGGAGGCGGCCGAAGCAGCAGAAGCCGCTGAGGAGGAAGCACCGGCCCCCACGCCGGTACCGGCGACTGAGCCGGAAGTGCTCCCCACCACCGGCGGCCTGCTGCACGACCTGCTTGTGCTCGCTGCTGTGGCCGCGGCTCTGTTGCTGGTGAGCCTCAAGCTGCGGGCGGTACGCGTCTAGTACTCTGTCAAGCTACAAACCAACGGTGCGGCCGGCGTAGGGGCGACCTGCTGGCCGCCCTGGTTGGTGACATCGATGCACCTTGGCAGCGTCAGACAACCCGTAAGATC
>CAYYVH010000271.1:0-5774 GCA_964475075.1 uncultured Anaerolineales bacterium
CGGCACCCGTCCGATGCCGACGGGAGGGCTGAGGTGGCGGCCGCCCACCCACTGCGGGAGGCCGCCGAGCGACTCATATCCATGGCCAACTCCCGAGGCGGTCGGGACAACATTACGGCGCTGGTGCTGGCGCCTCACGCCACTTCGATCCGCCCCGTCGTTCCCACCAGCACGGTGGGAGAAGACGTATCGTGGCGAGCAGTGGCGGTGGGTGCAGGCACGATCATCCTGATTGCCGCAATTGTCGTCTTCCGTCCTTGGGAGTTGTTCGGGCCGGTGGGGCAGTGGGCCAACGCCGCCGGTCTCCTGGGAATGCATGAGCAGCTCGGACCGGAGCCCACCATCCCACCAGCCACCGTGGCCGTGGTCGCGCCGACGCCCACACCGACGATACGCCCCTCGCCTACCGTCCCGCCCACACCCACCAACGCCACAATCATGATGCCGTCCCTGATCGGCGAGAGCACGGAGAATGCCCAACAGGCCATTCGTGCGCTGGGCTTGTCCTTGGATGAGGTTCGGCTCTGGTCGAGCGAGGTGGCGCCCGGTTTCGTGATGCGCCAGCATCCTGAGGAAGGCACGGAGCTGGAACCGGGGGCGGCCGTCCAGATTGCGATCAGCCTCGGTCCGCCGCCCCCGCCAACGCCCAGTTCCCCGCCGCCGCTCACGCCGACCCCCGTCGCCAGCATCACGGCGTCGCCACCGCCCACACAGCCGCCGGCACCCAGGGAAAAGGAGAAGAAGGAAAAGACGAGGCCGCCCACTGCAGAGCCGACACCCGAGCCCACAAAGCCGTCCGAGCCGACGCTCAAGCCTCCGGAGCCGACCCTCGGGCCGGTGCCCACCAGCTTCACTATGGCCGAGGATTCGCGATCGGTGCACCGCATTCGTGGGTTGGCGGCCCCGGCACGGGGCACCGGTCCGAGGGTGCGAGCCGCCACGAGCATCTGGACTCGCCTCAAGAACCTGCTGAACGCGCTGCGCGACCTCCGGGCGCGGATCGCTCCGGCCCCTCACGCCGAGCCGCTGTCTGGCCGGGGGGCGGCTCACGGGGCCACGGCCGCGCAGGCTACTGCCACCACCACGATATCGCCCACGGGGACGATCACCATCACGGCCACGTTCACACCGACCTCAACCCCGACGCCGACACCCACCAACACCCCAACATCGACGAACACCCCGACATCGACAAACACGCCCACTGCCACCAACACGCCGACCCCAACCTTCACTCCCACGCCGAAGCCGGCGTACCTGCCGGGGCTCTACTTCGACCAGGGGCTGATGTGCGACGAGCCATGGGCAGGCAGCGATGACCCGGAGTACAACGATGACCCGTACGAAACCCGGAAGGGTCACGACCTGTGCCCCGGGATGACCTACAGCGGCCACCTGTGGCGCCCCAGCGGCCCATCGGACCAGTTCGACTGGTTCTACTTCACCCTGCGGCGCCCCGGTGGGGTGCGGATCAGCCTGGAGGTGCCCCCGACTGGCAACCCCGACAAGAACTACGAGCTATCGCTCTACCGCGACGAGCCCGGTCTCCCGGTGAAGGAGGCCGAAAGCCGGGGGGACGCCGGCGAGGACGAGCTGATCGAGAAGGCCGGACTGCCCGCCCGGCGCTATTGGATCCGGGTCTGGAGGTGGGGACCCGTTGAGATCGAGGAGCCCTACCGACTGACTTGGGACTACCTCACCGACACACCTCACGCCCGGGCCGGGGAGTAGGGGACAGTTGGTGCGCCGACTGGCGGTCGGCTGTGGTACCGTACTCCTTTCGGTTGCCGCCTGCGGGCTTCTGGGCTATCTGGCCGCCGCGTTCCTGGCCGCCGTGGGCGGCAGTGAGGCGGTGGAGATGGCCGTCCTCATCGGCGCCACCGCGTTGCTCGTCGGCTTCAGCGGAATCGTGCTCCTGTGGGCGGCTATGCCGACCCCGGCGACCACGGTCGACCACGCGGTCGGCCGACACCCCACGGTGGTATGGCTCGTGGTCTTTGCCCTGGTCCTGGCCGCGGGCCAGGTTACGCTCCTGAGCGGACCGCTGGTGACGGGCTTTCTTCTCCCACCGCTACATTTCCTGGCCGCACTCCTGCCGGCTCTGGCTGTCACCGGCGCAATGGCCTGGCGCCCGAAGCTGACCGGACTGGCCTACGGCAGCTGCGGGGCGGCGACCGCTGCGCTGGCGATCGAGGCCGTGTTGGCGGGGGTCTTGGGCGTGGTCTGCTACCTGGCGCTGAACTCCTCGCCCGAGGGACAGGCCGTACTGGAGACACTGCGGCGCCTGGCTGATGCCTCGATCGAGGGTGCCGAACCGGATGCGGCGGTGGTGGGGCGGCTTCTGGTCCAGCCGGCTATCCTCGTCGCCGTTTTCGGGCTCATGGGACTCTTGGGGCCGTTCGTCGAGGAGACAGTGAAGATGGCCGGTGTGGCCGCCCGGGGGCCGAAAAATGTTGCGCATGCCTGGTCGTGGGGTGTGGCCGCCGGTGCCGGTTTCGGAATGACGGAGGCAGTGGTCCTCGGCGCCATGTCCATCACCGCCTGGCCGCCCGCGATGCTGCTGCGGGCGAGTGCGACGCTGATGCACGCCACAATGACCGGGGTGGCGGCCGTTGGCTGGTACCGGGCCGTCTCCGAGGGCCGATGGCGGCGCGGGTTGGCCACCCTGGCCTTGGCGGTTCTGGGGCACATGGCCTGGAACATCCTGGTCCTGGTGGCCGCGATGGCTCAAGCCAGCACCCAGCTGGGTGGCCCGCCCTGGACGGGCACCGTCGCCGCCGCATCCAGCGTCGGCCTGGTGGTTCTCCTGGCCGGCATCGTGTTCAGCTTCGTGGCAAAATCGGTGACATATGGGCCGCGGGGGCCATTAACGCCGCGCTCAGGACCTTCCTGAGGCGCGTGGGCGCAGCAGAATCTGCGCGACACTGAGGGGCGGACGCCGGTGTTCAACATCAACCCGTGGGAGATGGTCGTACTGGTCGTCGTCTTTCTGATCGTCTTCGGGCCCGAGCGCGTTCCAGAGGCAGCCGTGCATCTCGGGCGCTTGATGCGCGAGCTCCGCAAGGTAACAGAGAGCGCTACTTCGGACCTCACCCGAGAGATCGAGGCCGCCGCAAAAGAGGCCCGCGAGGCCGAGAAAGAGCTTCACCGTGCCGCCGTCGAGACGCATACGGCGCTCCAGGATGCCGCGGCGGCCGCCGAGGAGGGGGCACAACCAGCACCTCCCTCCCCTGACGTGGAGCGGCCGAAAGAGACGGATCGATGACCACTGAAGAACTTCCCAAAATGCCGCTGATCGAGCACCTGCGGGAACTCCGGAAACGGCTCGTCTTCAGCGTGGCGGCCCTCATGGTGGGCATCGTGTTGAGCCTGCCCTTGAGCCCACACGTGATCGGCGGTCTGAAGGGGATGTGCGAAGTCTGCAGCTTCCAGGTCGTGGATCCTACGGAAGGCTTCGTAACCTACTTCAGGGTCGCCCTGGTGCTGGGTTTGGTACTGGCGATCCCGGTGATCCTCTACCAGGTCGTGGCCTTCGTGCTACCGGCGCTTCGTCGCCGCGAGCGGCGCTATCTCTATCTGCTCCTGCCGGGAGCAGCCCTCATGTTTGCCCTGGGGCTGACCTTCGGTTACTTCGTTGTTCTGCCCCGCTCGATCAACTTCCTGGCCGAGTTCATGATCCAGTACGCCGAACCCAACTGGCGGCTCCTCAACTACATCGCCTTCGTGACCAACTTGCTCTTCCTCGTAGGTGTGGTGTTTCTCACACCCCTCGTCGTCTATATCCTGTCGAAGCTAGGCATCGTCTCCCCGGCGTTCCTGACCCGCTACCGCCGTCACGCAATCGTGGTCCTGTCTGTCCTGGCCGCGGTGCTGACGCCGACACCGGACCCGTTCACCATGTTCATCGTCTTGATTCCAATGATCCTGCTCTACGAACTGGGCATACTGCTGGCGCGATTCGCATAGGGAGGTTGCTCCGTGACCGTTAGTGCCGATCGTGACCCCATCCGCGTACTCATCATGGGTGCCGGCGGGCGCGACTTCCACAACTTCAACACCGCATTCCGCCACGACTCGCGCTTCGAGGTCGTGGCCTTCACAGCGACTCAGATACCCGGGATTGCCGGTCGCACATATCCGCCGGCGCTGGCGGGGCCGCGTTACCCCGAGGGCATTCCCATCCATGATGAAGCTGAGCTCGAGGAGCTGGTGCGAACGCTGAACATCCACTTGGTGGTCTTCGCCTACAGTGATGTCCGCCACACCTACCTGATGGATCGCGCCTCAAGCGTGCTTGCTACCGGTGCCGACTTCCAGCTGCTCGGGCCCGACGCCACGATGCTTGAGTCCGAGAAACCGGTTGTCGCCATCACCGCCGTACGTACCGGTGCGGGCAAGAGCCAGACGACCCGGGCAGTGGTCACGGCACTGCGAGGTCGGGGGATGAGGGTGGCTGTCGTACGCCACCCCATGCCCTATGGTGACCTGGAAGCGCAGGCGGTGCAGCGCTTCGCCACCTATGAGGATCTGACGGCCGAGCACGTCACGATCGAGGAGCGCGAGGAGTACGAGCCGCACATCGCCGCGGGCAGCACCGTCTTCGCCGGCGTGGACTACGCGCGCATCCTCCAGGCCGCCGAGGCCGAGGCGGACGTGGTTGTCTGGGACGGAGGCAACAACGACCTACCCTTTTACCGACCGGACGTGATGATCGTCGTCCTGGACCCCCTTCGCGCCGGCCATGAGCTGAGCTACTACCCGGGCCTAGTGAACCTGCGCATGGCTGATATCGCGCTCATCAACAAGATCGACAGCGCCACACCGGAGCAAGTCGCGGCAGTGCGCAAGAACCTGCGGCGCGTTAATCCCGGTGCTGAGGTCCTCGAGGCCGAGAGTCGGATCACGGTCGAGGACCCAAACGCGGTGCGCGGCAAGCGCGTCGTTGTCGTCGAGGACGGCCCCACACTCACCCACGGCGAGATGTCCTTTGGCGCCGGATACGTCGCCGCGAAGCGGCTGGAGGCTGGTGAGATCGTGGATCCCCGGGCGTACGCCCGGCACTCCATCGCCGACACCTACACCCGGTACCCGACCACGGGCGCGGTGTTACCTGCCATGGGTTACGGCGAACAGCAGATCGCTGACCTGCAGGAGACGCTGAACCACACGCCGGCCGACCTCGTGATTATCGGAACGCCCATCGACCTGGGCCGGATGATCGAGATAAACAAGCCCGCTGTCCGGGTGCGCTACGAGCTGCACGTCGTGGGCGAGCGGTCGCTGGGTGACGTCGTGGCGGAACGGCTCGGAGGTTGACGGCCGGCCGTGATTTCCCGACATCGTCTCGCCTTCGTTGCGGTCCTTGCGGCCTACCTGGGGTTGGGATTTCTGTACGCCACCCGCACGCCGCTCTGGCAGATCCCGGACGAGCCGGCGCACTTCAACTACGTTGCCCAGGTATCCGACGCGACAATCGACCCCCCGGAGATCGAGCCAGGAGACTATCCCTTCGAACGCCTGGAGACACTCAAAGCGGAGCGCTTCCCCCCCGATGAGCCCATAACCGGCATCGAGTACGAGGACCACCAGCCGCCAGCCTACTACTACGTCGCCTCCTTGGCCTTTCGGCTCGCAGGTGCGGACGATGGGCGGCGCGTGCGGACCATTCGCCTTCTGGGGGTGCTCCTGGGCGCAATCACGGTCTGGCTTGCCTGGCGGGGGGGGGGGACGGGCGTTTCGGAGCACGCGCTCCGTCGCATGCGCACTGCGGCGGC
>CAYYVH010000272.1:0-5761 GCA_964475075.1 uncultured Anaerolineales bacterium
ATGACAAATATCGCTGAAGAAAATACGACAAATAAATCTGAAGTTCACAACCTCACGCAGCCATTTGTGAGGCCCAACCCGATCCCGCTGAAGGTACTCGCTGAGCATGTCGCGGATGAGTTGCGACACGCTCTGGCCTCTCCGTGCCGCTGTCGCCTTGAGTGCCTGGTGCTGCCACTCCTCGATGAGGATCTGAGTTCGGTGCATGACATATTACATCATACACCCGCTGCTGCAACCGGCCGGTGCGCCGTGCAGCCCCGCTTGACCCGGGCGCCGGCTGGTCTAACATAGCCCGTATGACTGAACGGAACTCGCCTCAAATCAAGACCGTCGGCGTCGTGGGCTGTGGGCTCATGGGCGCCGGTATCGTGGAAGTGTGCGCCCGGAAGGGCTATCCGGTCGTGGTGCGCGAGATCAACCAGGAGCTGCTCCACCGCGGCATCGGCATCATTCGCAAGTCCCTCGACCGCGGGCTGGAGCGCGAGAAGATCACGCCGGAGGAGCACGCGGCGACCCTGGACCGGATCCAGGGCACGACCGACATCGAGGATCTGTCCGACTGCGACCTGATCGTCGAGGCGGTGATCGAGAACGTGGACCTGAAGAAGGAGGTCTGCGGCGATCTGGACCGGATCACGCCCAAGCACGCCATCCTGGCGTCCAACACCTCCTCCATCTCCATCACCACCCTGGCCGCCGCTACCGAGCGGCCGGAGCAGGTCATCGGCCTGCACTTCTTCAACCCCGTGCCGGTCATGCGTCTGCTGGAGATCGTTCGGGGCTTGCAGACGAGCGACGCCACGTTCGAGACCGCTCGTGTATTCGGCGAGGCGCTCGGCAAGACGATCGTCGTCGCCGAGAAGGACAACCCCGGCTTCCTCGTGAACCTCCTCTTCGTGCCCTACGGCCTGGATGCCATCCGCGGCCTGGTGTCGGGTGTGGCCACCAAGGAGGATTTCGACACGGCCATGAAGCTGGGCATGAACCACCCGATGGGCCCCTTCGAGCTGATGGACTTCGTGGGGCTGGACACGATGCTCTTCATAGCCGAGGCGATGTACACCGAGACCCGCGATCCGCGCTACGCGGCGCCACCCCTGCTGCGGCGCATGGTCGCCGCCGGGCACCTAGGCCGGAAGAGCGGGCGTGGGTTCTACGATTACCGCGGATAAAGCAAGCTAAAACTTGCGGGGCTGAACTGCCTTGGGCTATCGGCTATCAGCTATCAGTCCCATCGTCCGTTCCCAGCGGCAATCACAAAGAGGCGCATGTTCCAGCTGGGCCGGGGCAGGACCACCGGATAGCGCTCATCCGAGCTGATAGCTGATAGCTGATAGCCCGTGACCTGCGGCTCGGAGGCTGAGGATGCCGCGCAGCCACCGACCGCGCCCGATTGCAGCAGCTCAGGTTGATCCTACCTCAGGTAATCGCGCAACTTCCGACTTCTTGTCGGGTGACGAAGCCGCCGGATCGCCTTCGTCTCGATCTGGCGGATGCGCTCGCGGGTGACGCCGAACTTATCGCCGACCTCCTCGAGAGTGTTAGGCTGGCCGTCCACTAGGCCGTAGCGCAACTCGAGGACCTGCGCCTCGCGCTTCGAGAGGCTGGCGAGCACCGATTCGATCTCCTGCCGGAGGAGCTCGCGGCCGGCTTGCTCGGTCGGCTCGGGGGTCAGCTCGTCGGCAATGAAGTCCCCGAGTTCGGAGTCGGCCTCCTCGCCGACCTTCATCTCCAACGACAGAGGCTTCTGGGCGATCTCCATGATCTGCTCGACTCGCCGCGGCGACATTTCCAGCTCGCGCGCGATCTCCTCGATGCCGGGCTCGCGCCCCAGCTCCTGCTCCAGCCGGCGCTGAGCCGCCATGAGCTTGGAGATCTGCTCGCTCATGTGCACCGGGACGCGGATCGTGCGCGCCTGATCTGCCAGGGCACGGGTGATGGCTTGGCGGATCCACCAGGTTGCGTAGGTGCTAAACTTGAAGCCGCGCCGATAGTCAAACTTCTCGACGGCCCGAATCAGGCCTAGGTTGCCCTCCTGGATGAGGTCCATGAAGGGCAGGCCATTATTGGTGTATTTCTTGGCAATGTGGACGACCAATCGACTGTTGGCATTGATCAGCCGGCCACGGGCACGCCCGCCGACCTCGACAACGCGCCTCATCTCCACCAGCTCTTCGTCTTCGATCTCGGCCAGCCTGATCGGGTTGCTCAGGATGGCGTCCACCGCGCGCCCCTCCTCGTAGCATTTCGCAAGCGCGACCTCATCCTCGGCCGTAAGCAGCGGGATACTGCCGATCTCCCTCAAGTACAGGCTCACGGTGTCGTCGCCGTCGCCGACGGGTGCCCCCAGCGGCCGGACCCGCCGGCCCCGGTTACTGGCAAGGGGATCGGGCGGCAGGGCGACGTCTGCGGCGGCCTCCTCGACCTCCCGAATGACGATCCCGGCTTGGGCCAGGCGCGCATACACCTCGTCAACCAGCTCTTCGCTCAGCGGCTCGTCCTCTGGCAGGGCATCCGCCACGTCGTCAATTGTGATATGGCCCTGCTCATGGGCTAGCTTGGCGAGCTGGTCGACGACCTTGTCGACCGGTGCTACCGGTGTTGTGGGCATGTGTGCGGGTGATGCGATAATCCCCCCAATGCAGCCAAGTTTAGCTCAGCACGCGGTGGAGTCAAACAGCTGTGCCGCTGCCGTTCTCGGACTGAAGCGCTCCGCGTTCGACCAGATGTGCTATACTCATGCCCCCGGATCTCCGGGCCGCGATCTGCGTGCCTGCTCACGCGACTGACGTATGACACAGCTCCTCCTGATCCGTCATGCCCGCAACGACTGGGTCGGCGATCGGCTCGCCGGCTGGACGCCCGGCGTGCACCTCAATGACGAGGGGCGCGGTGAGGCCGAAGCCCTTGCGCGCCGCTTGAAGGACTACACCATCGACGCCGTTTACAGCAGTCCGCTCGAGCGAGCCACCGAGACGGCCGCGTTCCTCGCCAAGCCGCGGGGGCTGGAGGTCCAGGTTCTGCCGGGGATCGGCGAGGTCCGCTTCGGTACGTGGGCCGGGCATAAGCTGAAGGAGCTGGCCAAGGAAGAGCTGTGGGCCAGAGCACAGGTCTATCCGGGCGGCACGCGCTTCCCTGAGGGTGAGAACCTGGCCGAGGTCCAGGCGCGAGCGTTGGCTGCCCTGGCAGGCGTGCTGGCGGCGTGGCCCGATGGTGTGGTGGCCGCGGTGTCGCACGGCGATGTCATCAAGGCGGTGGTCGCCCAATACGTTGGGACGCACCTGGACCTGTTCCAGCGGCTCGTCGTGTCTACGGCCTCGCTGACGGTGGTGCGCTTTACGCCCCATGGGCCGCGCCTGCTCCTCTTCAACGATGTGGGGACGATTCCCCGGCCGCCGAAGCTGCCTTCGTCGGGGGACGAGGCCGAGGACGCCAAACATTAGGGGGGTCATTCAATGCTCTCGCAATATGACTACGAGCTGGACCCCGTGAGCTTCATCACCGTCGGAGCTGAGGGGCCACCGGGGCAGCGCACCTTTTATCTCCAGGCGGCCGCCTCCCAGCAAGTGGTCTCGCTCGTCATAGAGAAGGAACATGCGGCGGCATTGGCGGCAAGCGTGGAACGCCTGTTGTCGGCACTTGCGAGCCGTGATCCGGAGGATGTTCGCGGGCTAAGCCCGCTGGATGCGGACATGGAGCTGCTCCAGCCCGTACAGCCAGACTTCCGCGTGGCGGGGCTGGGCATCGGGGTCGATGAGGAGCGCCACATGATCGTGCTTGTGGCTCATGAGCTGACGGAGGATGAGGAAGCCGGCCAGCGGGCCCGCTTCGTGGCGTCCTATGAGCACATGCTGACGCTGGCACGCCGCGCGGCGGAGGTGATCAGCCAGGGCCGGCCCGTATGCGAACTGTGTGGCGAGTCCATGGACCCCGACGGGCACTTCTGCCCCCGCCGCAACGGGCATCCCACGCCGCAGCACCTCTGAGCGCTGTGACCTCCGGGAAGGAGCTGTTGCTCCCGGTTGGCCGCATCCTGGCCCTGCTTGCCGAAGGCGAGTTGACGGTCGGGGGCCGGGTACCTTGGAGCTCCAACGCGACGCTGCTGGCCGAGCTAACGAACGGCGACCTCGCTCTCCCTGTCATCTACAAGCCCCGGCGGGGCGAGCGGCCGCTGTGGGACTTCCCGGCGGGCACGCTCGGTCTGCGCGAGACGGCGGCCTTCGTCGTCAGCCGCGCTTTGGGTTGGGGGCTCGTGCCACCGACCGTCCTGCGCGATGGGCCGTGGGGGCCGGGAGCGGTTCAGGTCTTCGTGCCGCACGATCCGGAGGTGCACTATCTCGCCATGGAGGCGCCGGACCCGGGGGTGATTCGACGCCTGGTCGCCTTCGACGTGATCGTCAACAACGCCGACCGCAAGAGCGGGCACGTCCTGCTCGACGCGGAGGGCAAGTTGTGGGCCATCGATCACGGCGTGACCTTCCACGTCGAGCCCAAGCTGCGCACCGTCATCTGGGACTACGCCGGCGAAGAAGTGCCACCGGAGATCACCGCCGATCTATCGCGAATGGCGGCCGACCTGGCGAATGCATCGAGCGAGGTGCGGGCTGCGCTGCGGCCGCTGTTGGCGCCGCTGGAGATCCGTGCCCTGAGGCGCCGAACGCGGGCGCTGGTGGCGGCGGGACGCTTTCCGGCAGCGGATCCCAGTCGGCGGGAGCACCCCTGGCCGCCGGTGTGACACGGTTCGCGATTGTAGTTGTAGGGGCGGTTCGCGAACCGCCCCGACAACCGTCCGCCTAAATGTCCCCTACGGGGTGTCGGTGCCGGGCAGCAGGAAGTTGATGTCCTCCCGTAACTGTCCGTCAACCAGGGTGATGAGATCCGCCTTCTCGAGCTCTTCCTTGTTGTCCCACCAGATCATCTTCATTTCCCCGGCGGCGTTCGCGGGTCCCACCTTTACGCCCACGGCGTAGGTTCCGGGCGGCACCAGGAGAGTGTACTTCCCCTCCTCATCGGTCGTCGTCCTGATGGTGACCAACCGGTCGCCCGGTCTCGTGAAAGCGGTCCGCACCACAGCGACCACGATCGCATTCTCAACCGGGATACGTGCGTCGCCGGCCTTTCGCAGGACAACGCCCGTGATGGTGGCCACTGGTGCCGGCTCGAGCGTAAAGTCCACGTCGCGAACCTCAGCACCTTCCTCGACCGCGATCACCGTCGCCCTCTCCCGCTCCTTGGCGCCGTTGAACCACTGCGGCTCGAAGCCCTCGGCGAACGTGTGGACGATCCACTTGCCGACGGGTACCTTCAGCGCGTAGTTGCCATCCTGATCCGTGCGCGTTGCCGGGCCACGGCTGCCCCGACCGGGAGCGGGCTCATCGCCGAACGGCCGCGGGTTCGGCGGCGCGATGTTGGGATCGGCCGGCATGGCTGCCACTATCGCCCCGGCCAGGGGCATGATGGCCCCATTGGCGGTGATGGTGGAGACGTTGCCCGTGATGAAGCCGGTTGCCGGCGGCTCGGGCGGCTCCGGGGGCTCCGGCGCCGTGGTGGCCACGAGGTGGAAGTGGATGGCGCTCGTCGTCTCTCCGCGCTTCACCTCGACCAGGTTCGTCTTTGCCGGGCTCTCCGTGCCGCGAGACACGTGTGACTCGCACACACAGTGTGTACAGAGATCATACGAGGTGTCAGGATGATACCTGTGTGATCTATTTTTTTTTTCAAGCAGAAGACGGCATACGAGATCGGTCTCGGCATTCCT
>CAYYVH010000273.1:0-5756 GCA_964475075.1 uncultured Anaerolineales bacterium
CTCTGGTACGCGAGGTGCGTGGGCTGGGTCTCATGATCGGCGTTGAGTTGAAGACGCGAGTTACACCCATCCTTCGGGCGCTGATGGATCACGGTGTGCTGGCTCTGCCGGCTGGTCCCACTGTGCTACGTCTGCTGCCGCCGCTGGTGATCACACGTGAGGATCTGGACGTAGTCGTTGGGGCTATCGGGAGTGTGCTGGCTGGGGGAAGCGAGGGAACTATGGGAACTAAAGGGAACTGAGGGAACTAATACATGACGGCGCAAATCTACCACCATGATGTCACCCTGAGCGGAGCATGGCGGAGCGAAGGGTCTCGCCTGCATAGGCTGAGATGCTTCGTTCCGCTGCGCTTCACTCAGCATGACAATAGTGGGTGGATTTCCGCCAATGCTGATTTCCTGAGTTCCCTCAGTTCCCCTAGTTCCTTCAGTTCCCTGGCTTGCTGATAAGAAAGCTGACTATGAACCCTGTAGATTTGCTACGCCACATGCTCGAAATCGAGAGCCTGTCCGGACATGAGGAGGAACTGGCCGTCTTCCTTGTGGATCGGATGGGGGAGCTGGGATTTGACGCCTGTATCGATGGGGTCGGGAACGCTGTGGGGTTGCGTCGGGGGCCGAACGCGGCTGACGGCTCCTGCCAGGAGATCGTCTTGCTGGGACACATGGACACCGTTCCGGGACATGTGGCGGTGCGAGCCTCCGGAGACCGACTGTACGGGCGTGGGGCCGTGGACGCCAAGGGGCCGTTGGCGGCCTTTGTCGCCGCTGCCGCTCAAGTTGAACCGCCACCGGGCGTGCGAATCACCGTCATCGGTGCCGTCGAGGAGGAAGCAGCGACGTCCAAGGGCGCGCGTCACGTCGTCGAGCAATATCGGCCGGCGGCCTGCATCATCGGAGAGCCCAGCGGATGGGACGCGGTCACCCTGGGTTACAAGGGCCGGCTGCTGGTGGACTACCGGTTGGAGCAGCCAGCGGGCCATACCGCCGGGCCGGGGGGCGCCGCTGCCGAGGTCGCTGTGGCCTGGTGGCAGGCTCTGAAAGCATACACTGCTGAGTTCAACCAGAGCCGTCAGCGGATGTTCGACCAACTGCTGCCCTCACTGCGGCGTATCCAGACAACAGGCGATGGCCTCACCGATGTGGTTGAGGCTACCGTGGCCTTCCGTTTGCCACCCAACTTCGACGTCGCCGCCCTGGAAGCGACGGCGCGCCGCCACGCAGGATCGGCCCTGGTGCGCTGCTACTCTCAGGAACCGGCCTTCCGGGCCTCGCGGAACACGCCATTGGTACGGGCCTTCCTCAGGGCCATCCGTGGGGCTGGGGGACAACCGCGCTTCAAGCTGAAGACGGGTACCTCGGACATGAACGTCGTGGGCCCTGTGTGGGGATGTCCCATCGTGGCCTATGGTCCAGGGGACAGCCGGCTGGATCACACGCCGGAGGAGCACGTTTCGATTGCCGAGTACCTGCGGGCGATCGACGTACTTGGCGAAGTCTTACGTCTTTGGGCCTTTGAACCGAACTCAAGGGAACTGGGGGGGAACTCAGGGAACTGATCAGTTCCCAAGGATCCCTTTGTCTACGGAGGAGACCATGAGTCTCGAACACTTCTCGATCATCGAATCCACCTTACGCGAGGGAGAGCAGTTTGTCAACGCGTTTTTTGACACAAAGCAGAAGATCCGCGTCGCTCAGTTGTTGGATGAATTCGGCGTGGAGTATCTGGAGCTGACGTCGCCTTTGGCATCGCCCCAGAGCTACGAGGACTGCCGCACCATCGTGGGCCTGGGTCTGCGGGCCAAGGTCCTCACCCACACCCGATGCAACTTGAAGGATGCCCGAATCGCAGTGGATACGGGCGTGGATGGTGTAGATGTGGTCATCGGAACGTCGTCCTACCTGAGGGAGTTCAGCCACGGCAAGAGCATCGAGGAGATCATCGGTCTGGCTCGCGGGGTGGTGACCTACCTGCGGGGGCAAGGCGTCGAGGTGCGGTTCAGTACTGAAGACACCCTGCGCAGCAATCCCGAAGACCTGTTTCGCGTCTATGAGGCCGTCGATGCCCTGGGTGTCGATCGCGTGGGTATTGCTGACACCGTAGGCATCGGTACGCCGTTCCAGATATACGAGTTGGTCCGGGAACTGCGCCGACGGGTACGGTGCGACATCGAGTTCCACGGCCACAATGACTCCGGCTGTGCCATCGCCAACAGCTTTGCTGCTCTTGAGGCCGGCGCCACCCACATCGACACCAGCGTGCTCGGCATCGGCGAGCGGAACGGTATCACACCACTGGGTGGATTCGTGGCCAGGCTCTACGCCGTGGATCCCAAGCTCGTGGCCAAGTACAACCTGCGCCTGATCCGGGATCTGGACCAACTGGTGGCCGACCTGGTGGATGTGGACATTCCCTTCAACAACTACATCACCGGGTTCGCCGCCTTCACCCACAAAGCGGGTATCCACGCCAAGGCAGTGCTCAACGACCCCTCGACCTACGAGGCTTTGACGCCAGAGGACTTCGGGATGACACGCTACGTTCATATTGCTCATCGGTTGACAGGCTGGAACGCGGTCCGCTATCGGGTCGAGCAACTGGGCCTGGAGTTGGACGATGATCAGATCAAACGTCTCACAGGGCACATCAAAGCTCTGGCCGACGAGAGAGCCTTGACGCTGGATGACGTCGATGCGTTACTATACCATTGGGCGGAGAATGGGAGGATCAGTTAAATGACTGGACGGCTGGATGGTGGAATGGCTCAGACACTGGCTGAGCAAATCTTGTCCCATGCTGCCGGGCGACTGGTACAGCCCGGCGAGTTGATCATCGTCGAACCGGATGTGGTCATGACGCACGACTCGTTAGCCCCAAGCGTCATCCGCATAATGCGTGAGGAGCTGGGCGCGGAGCGTGTCCACGACCCGGAGCGGGTGGCGTTAGTGATCGACCACGTGGCTCCGGCGTCCAATCTGGCCACCGCTAACGCTCAGAACCTCGTGCGTCACTTCGCCGCCGAGCAGGGCATCCGACACCTGTTCGACGTGGGGCGCGGCATCTGCCATCAGGTGCTCGTCGAAGAGGGGTTGGCCCGCCCAGGACGTATCGTGATTGGCTCCGACTCCCACTCCACCAGCTACGGTGCGGTGGGAGCCTTCGGCACGGGCATGGGGTCCACCGACGTGGCACTGATCCTGGTCACGGGTCGCACCTGGCTGCGGGTGCCCGAGACGATTCGCATCCACGCGACGGGGTGCTTCCAGCCGGGCGTTGATGCTAAGGACCTGGCTCTCAAGATCGGCCAGGAGCTGACCATTTCCGGGGCCACGTACTGTGCCGTCGAGTACCACGGTCTGGATTGGCTGGACCTGCCAGGCCGCCAGACACTGTGTAGCATGGCCGTTGAGCTGGGGGCCAAGGTGGGGATCGTCCCGCCTTCGGGTGAGGCGGCCGCACACTTCGAGGTTCCAGAATGGCTCTGTATCCATCCCGAGGCCCAGGTTGCCCGTGAGCTGACCATCGCTCTCGAGCAGTTGCAGCCCCAGGTGGCTGTTCCCCACGCCGTCGATCAGGTGGTCGATGTGGGCGAAGTGGCTGGCACTCCGGTGGACGTCGTGTTCCTCGGCACGTGCACCAACGGCCGCTACGAGGATATGCGTGCCGCCGCTGAGTTGCTGCGGGGCCGGGGCGTGGCGCCGGAAGTGCGCATGCTGGTCACCCCGGCGTCAAGCCGTGAGCTCCAGCGGGCCATCGCCGACGGCACCCTGGCGACCCTCATCGAAGCTGGCGCGACTCTGATCACGCCCGGTTGTGGGCCGTGCATTGGCCGCCACCAGGGCACGCTGGGCGATGGAGAGGTGTGCCTATCCACCGGGAACCGCAACTTCCGTGGCCGCATGGGTTCGCCCGATGCGCGGATCTACCTGGCGTCACCCCAGGTGGCAGCCGCGACGGCGGTGACGGGTGTGATTACGAATCCCAGGGAGGTGTAACATGGCTCGTGTTTGGAAATTTGGCGCTGATGTGGATACCGATCAGATCCTTCCCGGTCGCTATGCACCCTACCTGCGGCCTGACGAGGATGTGGGGCAGTTCGCCTTCATCGAGGCACGGCCGGAGTTCGCCCGCCAGGCCCGGCCGGGTGATCTCATCGTAGCTGGTCCCAACTTCGGATGTGGCTCTTCCCGCGAGTACGCGCCCGAAGCGCTGAAGCGGCGTGGGATCAGCGCCATCATCGCCCCCAGCTTCGCCCGCATCTTCTTCCGCAATGCCATCAATCTGGGCATCGCGCTCTTCGTGTCGGAGGATATCCCGGCGGCTCTGGAGGATGGGGAAGTCGTCACCCTGGATCTGGAGGGGGGACGGCTGAGCACGGATCACAGTGAGTATGCGCTCCCGCCACTGCCGGACTTTGTGATGCAGATCCTGCAGGCCGGGGGGATTGTAAACTATGTGCGGGAACATGGCCGGCTCCCAGGGGAGGTATAGGATGCCACGACTCTGTGTCATTGAGGGCGACGGCATCGGCCACGAGGTCATCCCGGCAGCCGTCCAGGTGTTGCGGGTCGCTGTGCCGGACCTGGAAGTGGTGACCGCCGAGGCGGGTTGGGACTGCTTCCAGCGGCGCGGTGTTGCCGTCCCGGAGGACACACTGCGGGCCATCCGTGACTGCGGTGCCGCCCTATTCGGTGCCGTGGCATCACCGGCCCAGCGGGTGGAAGGCTATCGCAGCGCTATCGTGACCCTGCGCCAGAGGCTGGGCTTGTACGCCAACGTGCGTCCTGTGCGCACGTGGCCTTTGAGAAGTGACCAGCTTGCGGTCGATCTGCTCATCGTGCGTGAGAACACCGAGGGCCTGTACGTCGGCCGGGAGCGGCTGGAGGGGGATGGGGCTGTGGCGGAGCGGGTGATCACTCGCGCGGGATCGCAGCGCGTGGGGCGGGTGGCTTTCGAACTGGCCCGCTTCGGTGGTCGGCAGCGTGTGACTATCGTGCACAAGGCCAACGTCCTGCCCTTGACCGACGGCCTGTTCCGTGACACCGTTCGGTCGGTGGCAGCGGACTATCCGGAGATTGAGGTGGACGAATTGCTGGTGGACACCGCCGCCCTGTGGCTGGTCCGCGACCCGACGCGCTTCGACGTCGTTGTTACCACCAATCTGTTCGGCGACATCCTGTCCGACGCAGCGGCTGCCTGGGGCGGCGGATTGGGGATGGCACCATCGCTCAACTGGGGCGACGGCGTGGCGGTCGCCGAACCCGTGCACGGCGCTGCACCGGACATCGCTGGGCGGGGCATTGCCAACCCCATCGCCGCTATCCTCAGTGGGGCGTTGCTCGTGCACCACGTCTGGGACCGGCCGTCGGCCGCCGAGGCGATCGAGACGGCGGTCGCAGCGGTCCTGGCCTCGGGCCTGCGTACGCCCGATATCGCTGGGCCGTCGGATCGGGTGACCGACACGGAGGGGATGACGAGGGCGATTGTGGAGGAGATTAGAGATTAGAGATTGGAGATTGGGGATTTTGCTACCCTACACAAGTCGATGGCTTACTCAAATGGTGGTCGTAGAGCAGGTCTGGAACGCGAGAATGGCTTCCGTACGGCCTTCTTGTGAGAAAAATGAGCGGTTTTCAGGGATGGTTCACAAATAGGTTGACACTTGTCTCACGGCGTAACTACCTACTCAGGCCGGGGACTGCTGGCGGTTAGAAACCGCGCCAACGGGCGGTGGCAACCACCGCTGGGCGAAG
>CAYYVH010000274.1:0-5737 GCA_964475075.1 uncultured Anaerolineales bacterium
GTCAAACTTCGGCTGCCTCCCCGGCAGAGCCGGGGGAACTCCCATTACATTAGGCAGGCAACGGTACGGAGTGTAGCACCTCCTCGTAAAGCGCCTCGACGCGCTCGGCGATGCACGGCCAGCCGTAAGCCTCCGCCGTCGCGATACCGTGCAGTCCCAAGGCCAGTCGGAGGGCCGGATCGTTCAAGAGGGGCAGCAGCTTGGCGGCCAGTGCCTCAGGATCCCTGTCGGGCACCAGGAAGCCCGTGCGACCATCACGCACCAGACTCGCCAGTCCGCCCACGTTTGATGCAATTACCGGCGTGCCGCACGCCATCGCCTCCAGGGCCACCATCCCGAAGCTCTCGTATCGCGAGGGTACGACGACGACCTGCGCTGCGCTGTAGTAGTACGGCAGGTCCTGCTGCGTACGCGGGCCGAGGAACGTGACGGTCCCCGTCAGCCCCAACTCGTGCTGCAGACGATCAATACGACCCATCTCGGCATCCATGAGGGCCGGGGCGTCGGCGCGATCGCCGCCGACGATGCACAGGCAAGCGTTCTCGCGCCATCGCGGGTCCTTCTCGACGACGATCGCCATGGCGCGTACGAGCGTGTCCAGACCTTTCACGGGGTCCATTCGGCCTACGAACAGGATCATGCGGTGTTCCGCCGGTTGACCGATGTGCTCTTGCGCAACCTCCAGTGGCAGCGGGCGGAATAGCTCGAGATCCACCCCGGGCGGAACGATGTGGATCTTCGTCGGATCGCCGCCATAGAGGGCCACGATGTCGGCCCGGTCCGCCGGAGTTGCCGCTACGATGGCATCTGCATGGTGTAGGATCTCTGTTTCGACCGTGCGGCGCGGCTCGATCTCGGGCGTCCCACCGTCGCCGCGGGCAAGATCCTTCATCGCGCCGAGGGTGTGGAACATGTGGATGATTGGGGCCGGGCTGTGGTCGATCAGCTCCCGTGCCGCCCAGCCGCTCATCCAATAGTGGCTATGGAATAGGTCGTAGCCGATCCCCCAAGCGGCCATGTAGGCACGAACGCCGGCAACGAACGCTGGCGCATGCCGCCAGGTCTCAGCCTTCGACTGGGGCACTTCGGGCCCGGCGACAACGTGCACGACGCGGACGTTGGGACCCAGATCCGTGTCTGGGACGTGCGGAATGGCGCTGCTCTCCGAGCGGGTCATGATGTCCACCAGGTAACCGCGCCGACCCAGCTCCCGCGATAGCTCGCGCACGTACACGTTCATGCCGCCAGTCTCCTTGCCGCCCGGCGCCGCCAACGGGCAGGTGTGCAGTGACAACATGCACACCCGCCGGGCCCGCGGCAGCAACCCGTCCACACCCCTCTCGAGCTCGTGGGCCCGGCGATCGAGCTCGGGGTCGGAGCAGGCGGTAAGATCGGTGGTCGTCATTGCGTCCTCACTTTATGGCGGGGCACTCGCACGGGAGCACAATCATACACTGCGAGCCGGTCTGTGCGCCAGCGGGCTCTCCAGTCCGTTGACCTCGTCTGGGCCGCCACCTATAGTTAGGGCCGAATCGATTGCCGACCCAATCCGATCCAGCGAGAGGTTGCTTGGCCATTCGACGCGTAGTAACCGTACAGGATGACAGCGCCGTCCTGCGCTCGTCTGCTGAGCCGGTGCGCAACGTAAACCGGGCAATCCGCATGCTCATGGACGACCTGGTGGAGACCATGCGTGAGGCGCCGGGCGTTGGGCTTGCCGCGCCGCAGGTGCGCGTGGGTTTGCGCATCGTCGTTGTCGAGACACCGATCGACCTCGAGGACCCGGACGCCGGCGCGCGCCTTCATACGCTGGCCGACCCGGAGATCGTTTGGGCGAGCGACGCGGTGGAGGATGGCCAGGAAGCATGCCTGTCCGTTCCGGACCTCTACGGGGAGGTGGAGCGCTCCCTGGCCATCCGGGTTCGGGCGCTCGACCGGAGCGGACGCCGCGTGGAGTTCGACGCGGAGGGCTTCGAGGCCCGTGTCCTGCAACATGAGATCGACCACCTGGATGGCATCCTCTTCCCAGATCGAGTGACCGCCCTGGAGAAGCTGTTCCACATCAGGGAGAACGCTGAGGGCGAGTTGGTGCGCGTACCTTACACCGCGCCGGCGCTGGTCTAACGATTGCAACGGGCGAAGGCCCTGCCACGTGGCCTGTGCTTGCCAACCACCATTCGGCGTGACGACTGCACCGTTCGGCGTCGATTGACCAACCGGTTGGCGGTCGGTAGAATTACCGGTGCACGTGCCCCCATCGTCTAGGGGACCAGGACACCACCCTTTCAAGGTGGAGACGGGGGTTCGAATCCCCCTGGGGGCACTCTCCACGCATGGTGCCCGGCTTGCGGCCGGCGTTCCTGATCGTTCCAGTATAACACCGCACAACCACCCCCCTACGGCTTGAACAGGTAGGACAGCGTGATGCAGTATGGTCGGTTGGCGTGACCCGTATCGTCCGACGTTATGTCGACCTCGTTCTCGACCATGGTGTTCGGGCAGAGCAGATTATCTCCGCTAGTGCTGCCTCCACCCCACTGGATCTGCTCGGCCAGATGGATCCCGGCCCGTTCGTGCCCGGACAACGTGTTGGACGTTACGCGACCGTGGCTCGACCCCCGGAGCACCAGACCGTAGCCGCCGGGGAACTCCTCCGGAGTCGTGGTTTGCCTGTTGTTGTCGAGGATCTGGTTGCGGAAAACTAGGGCCCCATCCGTTGCGGCAAGCAAAATACCCTGGCCGTTGTACTGGAGCTCATTGCCGACGAGGACGAGACCGGGGCCGGCCTGCAGGGCGGCGATACCCACATCGTTTTCCGTTGCCTCATTTCCCTCGAGCCGGACATTGCCAGCCTCTGAGATGAGGATGCCCAGCGAGTGGTTTTCGAAGGCCGCGTTGGACGCCACCACGCACCGGCAATCGGGGGACTGGGCGATATGGAGACCGACCATGTTATCGGTGACCGAGTTGCCGATCAGCCGAACGTCGGTCGCGTGGACGACGCTGATTCCGTACACCGCCGCACCTGTGGCCATTGCCTCCCGCAACACATGACCGCTGCCACCACTTCCCGGCCGGTCCGGATCGCCGATGACGATCTCGTTCTTGTCGAAGTTGCGCACCGTGAGCCGCTCGACCGTCACGTTGTGGGCACCGAGGATGGTCAGGCCATCATCGGCATCGACGCGGCGGCCGTCGATGAACGTGCGTTGAATCCCAAACCCCTGGAGCGTCAGGCCGTCGGTTCTCACAGTCACACGCTCGGAGTAGGTGCCACCCTCGATCTGGATGAGCGTCCCGGGCTGTGCGCGGTCGACGGCAGCCTGTATCGAGTCGCCGGCACCAACAATGATCGTGGTCTGCGCAGTTGCCGCGGAGGCGCCACGCAGGAGAACGGTTGACAGGACAACCGCAAAGGCCAACGTACGTAAGCGCCGCATCGCTCCCTCCTCCCTGGCCGAACCTCACCAGACCTCCCTCTGACCGGTGCCAGTCGGGCGCCCATCTTGTATCAGAACGGCGCGCGATGGTCAAGATCGCGGGAAGTTGAGAACGCCCCCGTCGGGTGCGGGTATGAACTGGGACCCCAACGGCGTTGGCGCACCCGGACGCGGCCGGTGGTTGGCGACAGCCATCATCTCCGTCATAATGCCCATGCCTGATCCGCGACGTGTGAACTTGTGGAAACAGAGGAGTCGGAGGTCGTGATCATGACGCCCGATCGGGAGGACAATCGGCGGGGTTTCGTTCCGATGGCGATGGTGGCCCTCGTCGTCCTCCTTGCCTTCGCGTTGCGCGTCTACCGACTCGAGCACCAGGACATCTGGGGGGATGAGGCCCTCAGCGCCCACATCAGCGCGATGTCCCTGACCGATATTCCCACCGCGCGCGCCAGCGTCCATCCGCCCCTGTACTACATCCTACTGCACGGCTGGACGCGACTTGTCGGCCAAGCCCCCTACGCTCTACGCATGCTATCGGTACTGATCAGCACGATCGTGGTGGCCGTCATGTTCCCATTCGCCCGGCGCTTCCTGGATCGCCGCGCGGCACTCGTGGCCGTTCTCATCGTGGCCATCTCGTCCTTCCACGTGTACTACGCGCAGGAAGCGCGGATGTACGGCCTGATCACGCTCCTTGCGATGCTCACTGTCCTGACCGCTCAGCGCGTCCTGGACGCACCGCACGAGCGTGGTCGCTGGCTGGCCTTCTTGGCGATCACGACGGCGGCAATCTACACTCACTACTACGCGTTCTTCGTCATCCTCGCCCTGAACGTCTTTTTCCTAGCTCAGTGGTGGCAGCGCCGGCCCCTGCTGACCCGTTGGCTCGTGTCCCAGGCACTGCTGGGTGCAGCGTACATCCCGTGGGTGCTCATCCAGACCGGCGTGCTGGCCGGCCAAGCGCACGGGAGGTTCGAGGAGCTGAGCCTGGCGGGGCTGTGGCGCATCGTGGGCCCGAGCTTGGCCGCATTCAGCGTCGGCACGACGGTGGCTGGTTCGACCTTCTCATGGATCAGCATAGGGGTCACGTTCATTGCAGCCATCGGGGCGGCGCGCCTCTTGCGCCGCCCTCCCAGGCGGCCGAACGGGGGGCTGCTACTGCTCTACCTGCTTGTGCCCATCGCAATGGCCTGGCTGACCACACCCTTTATGCCCTTCTTCTTCGAGCGGTTCCTGCTGCTGGTCACGCCGGCCTACTATCTGCTGCTCGCGGCCGGACTGCAGTCAAGCAATAGTCGCGGCAACTGGCTGATGCTCGTCGGCCTGGCGCTAGTGATCGGCGCCAACGGGTACTCTCTGCGGAACTACTTCACCGACCCCGCGTACGCCAAGGGGGGGTACGGTCGGCTGATGCGGCACATCACCGACCACGCGCAGCCTGGCGATGCAATATTGATGAACAACCCAGACCAGGCGGCGATCTTCGACTACTATCGTCCCGAGGACATCCCGGCCTACATGTTCCCAGGCGCCTACCCCCTCGAGGACCCACGCACCGCAGCCGACCTAGCGGCCATCTCCGGGCAGCATCAGCGTGTTTGGCTGATCATATTCGGCAACCCGGCACCCTACGATCCCGAGCGTTTCATCGAGCGCTGGCTGAGCCAACATGGCGCGAAGAGCTATCACGGGGAATACGTTGACGCCGGTCTTGACCTCTTCACGATGGCAGGGCAGCACGCACTCAAGGAGCAGCCTCTGCGAGCCGATTTCGCCGGGAAGATAGACCTCCTGGGTTACCGAGTGGCACCACAAGTCGTTCCCGGCGGGACGCTGCTGTTGAGCCTCCACTGGCGGGCCGCGGCTCCGATCGAGCAACGGTACACGGTTTTCACGCACCTGATCGACCCCGGCGGCACCGTCGTCGCGCAGATGGACAGCGAGCCGGTGGGTGGCACGTCTCCGACGAATGAATGGCAGCCTGGACAGGAAATCTGGGACAACTACGGTCTCGAGGTGTCGGGCAGTGCGCCACCGGGGGCATACGCGATCGAAATCGGCTGGTACGACCTGCCCACCTTGGAGCGCCTGCCCGTACTGGACGAGGCAGGAAACCGCTCCGGCGATCACGTCCGCCTGGGCAACGTGTGGGTGGGAGACGCAACCACGCGCGACGAGCCCGCGGCCGCCAAGACGGCGGAGTCGGCGCCGGCCTATCCAAGGCCAGCCGACTCGGCCGAGGCACAGGCCTATCCGGGCACGAGGCGGCCGGAGAGAATATGCACGGGGAACAG
>CAYYVH010000275.1:0-5692 GCA_964475075.1 uncultured Anaerolineales bacterium
GCGAGGCCTCGCGCCAGCAGGCCGCCCCCAGCCGCAGCCGCTCCACCAGCTCCGGCGCCAGCTGCGCCAAGACGGCCCGCGAGCAGAGACCTGCCAAGCCCAGCGATCCCGCCGCCACCCCGTCCAGCGCCGCCGCCGCCACCGACCAGCCCGCGAAGCCCAGCTGATACGGGACGCGAGGGCGCGGCCTGCCTCTGCTGCCTGCGGTCCTGCTGCTCCAGCGTCCGCAGGATCTCGGCTAGGAGCTGCTCTGTCTGCGACTCAGCCACGCTAGGACCCTGTACGCTGAGGCACGTAGCTCGCGCCGCTGGCACGACCCGCGCCAGCGCCACCAGTGCTGACCTTGCCGAACTCCAGGGTCAGGACCGTTGCCCGCTCGGTGAACGTGTACGAGTCGCCCCTGGCTGTCGGGACCTGCGTGTCGGCCTCGACCGTCTCGGTGTCCTTCCACACGTAGCCCTGCCGCTCCAGATCCCTCTGCGCCTGCCGCACAAGCGTGTCGTGTCGCGTCCCGCCGAACAGCTCAATGGTCACGATCTCGACCGTTCGAATCCTGTAGCGCGGCCCCGTGTACTGCGCCTTGTCGAATGGCTCGTTGCGGTTGAGCTTCGGGACCAGTGTCTCGCCGCTGTTCTCCCGCCCGCGGATCCGCTTGCTGGCGCTGATCAAGCTGGTCTGCGCGGCCAGGTAGGTCACGGTCCCCTGCAGCGTGTTTCGCCAGGGGTCGAACTCGACGGACTCCCTGGCCACCTTCGGCGTCCCGACCACGTCTGCGTGACTCGTGATCAGCGCAGCGAGGTAAGGGAGGATCCTGTCCGTGTACGTGGCCTTGATCGTGGACCCGGTGTCAACGTCCGCGCCGAACGTGACGGACACGCGGGCGAGCGGCAGCGCGCCGCTGTTGCGCATGACCTTGGACTCTGGACGCTCGACGCTGATCGTGTACCCGCGGACCTCAAACGTGGTGTCGTCCGCCCCGGTAAGGCTGTCGTCGATCAGCCGCTGCTGGTACTCGGCGCGTGCGACGCACACCTTGTTCTGGTCGTCCAGGTCGAAGCTGACCGCCTGCGTCTCAACCCATGTCCCGGTGACCACGGCTTGCAGCGCCGCTACGTACGTGGCGAAGTCGGCCTGTGCGGTCGCGAGCGCGGTGCCCACGCCGCTCAGGGCGGTGTACGTCGCTTCGACCGCGAGCAGCTTCTGCCCGGTGGGCCTGGTGCTCGTGCTCCAGCGCGAGGTCTGGCGCCCTGCGCGCCCAGACAGGTCAGCAGGGAGCCTGACCTGGAACGTCACTCTGTAGCCGTAGCTCCTGGTGCTGAAGTACTCGGGCAGAGGGACCAGCTGCACGCGGGCGTTGAACCCTGTGTGGCCGCTGTGGCTCAGGCTCAGCCAGGTTTGCCCGTTGAGCGTTACGACCAAGTCCTGGTCCGGCTTGGTAAACGCGGCGCGGAGGGCGTCGTCCAACATTTGCACCGACGCGGTATCGGCCGCGTCGAACGTGACCAGGCATACGACGGTGGTCTGCTCGTATGTCTCCGACACCTCCATGATCTCGCGCAGGTCGTAGCTGGTGCTCGTCCCAACCGTGACCCCGCCGTAGGCAATCGTCAGGGTCCTGTCCTGCACGTAGGTCGCGCGGATCGTGGCGACCTTGTTCTGGTCGTCGTACTCGACCTCGGTTCGGTGGACAGGGAGCCAGGTCCCCCCGCCAACCGCAGTCTGAACCGTCCCCACGTAGGTAGGGAACTGAGCAGTGGCCTGGTCGTAGGCGCTGGTCCCACTGAGCGCGGTGTACTCCGCGCTCACGGCGAGGTGCAGATTCCCAGCCTGGTCCACGTCCACGTCCACCGAGCTGGACCTCCGCCCGTTGCGGCCGGACAGGTCCGCTGGCATGTCCGACTCGACCCGCAACCGGTAGGCCCTGCTTCGCTCGGTCCGGAACTCCTCCAGGCTCTCGTAGCTGGCCTCGGGATTGAGCCAGCTGTCGGCCGAGTGGCTGAAAGACAGCCAGCTCACCCCGTTGATCGTCACGTCGAAGTCGGACTGGTCCGGCTTCGTGAACGCGGATCGGAATGCGGCGTCGAGTACCTGCGCAGCGCTGCTGGTCGCCCCGCGAATGACCACCGTCGCCTCCAGCTCGAAGCGGCCATAGCTCTCGCGGATTTGGTGGACGGCGGTCAGGTCGTAGCTGGTTCCGACTCCAATGGTCAACCCGCCGTACGTGATCGCTACCAGCCGAGTCGGGCGCGTCACAACAGGCCCCCGCGGATCGCCTCCAGCTTGCGATCGTTCGCGTGTACGGCCGCCTCGATTGCTGAAACCTCGTCAGCCTGTGCGTGTATCGCGTCCTCATATCGCAGCCCTGGCGCCGTCAGAGCGAGCGCGCGGCGCTGCGCTCGCTCATGCTCCAGGCGGCGCCCGGCCTCGACCCACGCCCGTCGAGTCGCTTCGTCCAGCGCGAGCGCCTCAAGGCTCGGCACCACTCCGACGCGGAGAGCGTCGAGGGCCAGCGAGATAGCCTCAGCTCCGGCGTCCGGGGGCGGGCGGTTATCCCAGACCCGCAGGCAGTAGTCAGCGAGCCGCAGCCTGTTGCTGGAACTTGTCACGCCAGGGTCGCCCCCCACTTGTTCGCCAGGTAGGTCTGGAGCGCCTGCCTGTTCGCTGTCGAGAGCGCGACGTTGTAGGCGAGCACCTCGAACACATGCCCGCTAAGGTAGTCGCCAGGGAACGCGTCGGCCCCGCGGCCGACGCTGAAGCGATCGAGGCCGAGCGGAGTGCTACTGGTCGTGTTCTGCACGTTGCCTGCGTTGTCGATCCAGACGTCTCGTTGGGCTGCGCCGGCGAACACGCCCGCCAGGACATGCGGTGTGTCGACGGTGTAGCCGGTACTGCTGCTGGCTGCGCCACTGGCCACGGACGACCTGGACCAGATCCCGACAGGGTCCCCGCCTATGTGGCCAGAGAAGCTGACGACGTGGAACTCCAGATTGCCTTTGTCCTTGTCGCCAAGGTAGGCAGCCACCTGGAACTTGGTCGCGTCGTCCGACTGAGCGCACACCAAGATCGTGAACGGGGCGTCAGTGATCCCCAGATTGCTGTCGATCTCCAGGGCCTCGCCGGTCGCGTCGTCGAACAGGATACCGGGGCGCCCGTTACTGGCGACCTGTGGGACGTAGGTCGGCGTCCCGACCGCAGACAGGTCGTACCCGTTGCCACTCTGATCCGCCCAGCCAGTGACGCTCGACCCGCTCAGGGTCAGGCCCGCGTCGGCCTTCCACCAGCCGGCCAAGCCTGCGACGTCGCTCGGGAGGGTCGGGAACGCGCGAGCTTGGATATCGCTCATGCTCGCCAGGTGGTAAGTCGGGAACCCTGGGGTCCTCAGTGCGCGCCAGCGCGCGTCGAGAGCGGTCTCTACGTACCCGCCCAGCGAGTATTCGATCTCGTCCAGGTAGTGCGGGACCGCGTTGGGAAGGTAGAGCCCCGGGTGGACTGGGTCATGCGGCGCCCACAGCAACGCGCTGCTGTGGTCGGTGGCCCAGTCTCCAGGCTCGTAGCTGGTAGACGGGTCGAGCATTTGCCTGACGCTCCCGCTGGCCCCAGCGGCCAAGCTGGCGGGGAAGTGCTCCGCCAGGGCGTCGGCGTCCCAGGTGCGCATGGTCGCCTGCGCCTCGAAGTCGAACCCGAGGTGCATAGCGTCGACCGTCTCGCCTCCGCGGCCCTCCTCGGTCAGCAGAGCTGACCGGGCGATCTGGCGTAGCCGGAACGCCTGGTAGGTCCCGAGGATCGTGCCACCGTAGTCGCCGCTCGCGCCGGGGGTGTCGGCGCTGGTCGGGTCCTGGATCAGCCGGCCCCGAACGTGCAGCAGCTTGGTGGTCTTCGCGGCCATGGGATCACTTGTCGGCGACGGTCTCGGTGCCGCCAGTCACGCTGGGGAGGTAGCCGTAGCCCGCCCCGTTCATGCCGCTTCTCAGCTGGTTGACCGTGGTCTGGCCGATCGAGTCGGTGAACGTGAACAGGTCGCCCTTGATGGTCTCGGTAGACCCCGCAAGGATCGAGATGTACTGACCGTTGCAGCCGCGACCCTTGGCGGCCTGTCCAGCGGCTCCGACGCGGTGCCAGGCGTGCTGCACCGACGTGTCCAGGTAGATCGTGCCCGTGGCCAGGCTGGCGACCTGGTGGGTAAGGCACAGCCTCTCCACCCGGAAGCCCTTCGGCCAGTTGTTCGCGCCAGGGGTCGCGGTCAGGTCAATGAACGTCCATGCGTTGTCGGACAGACTGCCAATCGTCACGGCGCGGGAGACGCCGCCCGTGGTCGGGGCCGAGGCGTCGGTGAGTCGGATCGTGTACGTCCCCGTGGCCGTGTCGCGGCGGTAGAGCCAGACGCCGAAGCGGTACGGCGTGTCGTCGTCGACCGTGAACCCGCCAGTCGCTTGCAGCTCCTGGTACACGTAGTCGTCAGCCACGAACCGGAGCGAGCGGGCCGTTCCTCCGCTGCTCGTCGTGTCGAGGTAGATGTACGTGCTGGTGGTGTTGGTCTCGAAGTTCGACAGGCTGCTGCCGACCGTCCAGCCGGTCAGAGCGGTGATCGTCGACCCGCTGAACGTGCCGTTGTCGAAGCTCGGGTTGCTGAGCCCCTCAGCGGTCAGGTCGCTGTGCTGCGGGATCCCCTCCTCGGGCGTGAACGTGGCCCCAGCGATCGGCCTCCCGGTCGGACCGGTAGCCGTCCCCGTCAGCGTCCAGCTCGCGGTGTGCTTCTGCTTCGTCACCAGGTAGTCGGACACGCACTCCAGCGTGTACGTGTCCGCCCACCACGACTCCATGGGCTCGCCCTCTTCGTCGGTGGCAAGCCTGGCGACCGTCGCCGTCCCGACGTTCGACCCGCCAGCACTGGGCGTTCCTAGAGTCCACTCCATGCGGTTGAGCGACTGGCTGTTGGTGACCATGTAGTCGTAGACCTCACGCCAGTTTGCGTCGGGGTCTCCAGGAGTAGGCTTGACGGCGCTCGCGTCTGCCCACTGCTCCAGGACGGGGTCCAAGGTCGCGCGGATCAACTTCGGATCCATGTATGCCACGGCGGTGTTCCGCCAAGCGTCGATACCGCCCTTGGCCTCCTGTGCCCAGTCACCCTCGATATCGTTCCGCAGGTTCTCCAGCGGAGTGTCCACGTTTGTCGCGTACGCGAGGTCGAACAAGTCCAGCGCCTTGGCCCCGAACGCATAGGTCTCGGCGACTGCTGCGAAGTTGGGGTCAGCCATTGTGCCGCTCCTTCACCTGCGCCAGCTTCGCCTGTTCGGCCGCCAGCAACGACTGCATCTTGGCGATCCGCTCGGCGCGCTTGTCGTGCGCCACCATGATCGCGGGGCGCCCGGTGATCTGCCGTTCGATCTGCGCCAGCTCCTCGGGGGACATGGGCGCGGACTCAGGGGCGCCGCTCGGGGTCGCTCCCGCGGCGCAGCCGTCGCAGCCCTGTCCCGCGACCTCGGCCCGGTCCTCAGACCAGCAGCCGCACGCGAGGCACTGGCCCACGTCGGCGGGGCGGCACCCCAGGTGGAAGTGGCGCAGCCCGTCGACCGTGGACACCAGTGGCTCGGCCTTCACCAGCTCGTCCAGCAGCAAGTCCGAGGCTCCCCCGGGCCGCGCCCCGGGGAGACCATCCCGGGGCGTGGGGTTGGGCGCGGGCGACAGGGGTGGG
>CAYYVH010000276.1:0-5682 GCA_964475075.1 uncultured Anaerolineales bacterium
CGTGGACGCGCGCGCGGCGTCAGCGAGAGGCTCGTCGTACCGCCGCGGCTGCCGGCTGGGGGCGGATGCGGGAGGCGGGAGGGGCGCCGGGAAGGCGGCCCGCCCGGCCGAAGGCCCCCTAGGCGCGGTTTCAACCGCTGGTCACCCTGAAGCCCGTGAGCTTCGTCCACGTGGGCCAGGGTGTGATGAGTTGAATCAGGTTCTGGGTTGGCCGGGGTGTTGACCCCCTCCCTGCCTCGCTTCGCTCGGCATCTCTCGCCCGCTGCTGCAGGCGAGAGAGACGGTCAAGACCGTGAGATTGCCGCCGACGACGCAGCGGCCGGCGACTTCGCGCTGACCGGTAGTTGCGGAGAGCACGAGCGCCCCTTCTCCTGCGGCAGCGGGGGAAGGGGTTGGGGGAAGGGGGTCAGCGACTTCTGGCTTAGATGTGGGGGAGGCAATGGGCGGCCGTGTTGGGGCGGCGCTTCGATGGGTTGTTGTTGGAGCGATCGTTGGAGTCGTGGTCGGGGCGTGTACGCCGCCGGAGACGGATCCGCCGGTGGGGCCCACGCCAACGTTCGAGCGGTCGGTGGTGGTGGACGTGCCGGTCGGGGCGGGTACGGTGGAGAGTCGGGGTCGTGATCGGGATCGGGGCCAGCAGGGAATAGGGACACCGGAGACTGTGGGAGAAGTCATCATCCTCGCCCCGGTTCGTTGCGGGGCGGTGACATTGAGTCAGGAGCAGCCCGTTCCGGTCTGTGAAGCGCCGGAGCTGTCAAGCGGCGCACTGGACGGCCGCGCCTTCGTGGCGGCTGTCAGCTTCGACCTGAAGGCCCTGCCCGCCGGGTCCGATATCCTCTACGCCGGGCTGGAGATGACGGGCCTCGCCTCGGAGTTCCTGGCCGACTACGGCCGGTGGTACATCCGGATGATCGAGCATCGGCCGGGTGTTCCGATGGACCAGCTGACCTACGATGATCTGGCGATTGCCCCGACCGTCGGTCCGGATCTCGTCTGGCGCCTGCGATCGGACGATCTGGCGCCCGGCGGTCGGAACACGCTCGTCTTCGAAGAGTCAGCCCGCGAGGTGCTGGCCGAAAACCTGGGCAACGGACCCGTGACGTTCCGCATCGACGGTCCCTCCGCCCGCACGAACCTTTTCAGCTGGGAGGCAGAGGGCTATCGCGCCCCCCGCCTACGCATCGCCTACATCTTCGGCGACGGTGATGGAATGAGTGGGGAGCCGTTGATATTGTGGGATGACGGATGACGGATAGGGATAGGGGTGCGTCCGTGTGTCGGAGAGCTGATAATGCTTGGGCTATCGGCTATCAGTCAGGGCATCAGGCCGTCGTGCTGCGGTTCAGCGGCTTGCGGTTCTGGCGGATGAAGGGATGGGCGGATGGGTCGGCACTGCCCCGGCGGCAGGGCATCTTGGCCGTCTCCGGGCGAGTGTAGTATAAGTCGCGGATCGATCACCAGAATTGTGTGACCTGCCGCGATTGACAGAGGAGGAGAACGTGGTCTTTGGCTCCGAGTCCCCGCATGATTCTTCCGACGGCACGGGGCGGGCGCGTCGCCGGTCGAAACCCTACCCATTCCCCAACGAATACCGGACGGCGATCGCTGATGCCGGCGAGTTCGCAGCCGATGGCCTCAAACAGCTACAGTCGAGGCCGGGGCATGAGAGGCGCGACAGATTCGTCGCGGCGTACGATCGATGGCAGGAGGCTCGACGCCAGAAGGACGAGCGGATCAGTGACATCCCTCTGCCGATCGCCCTTGCCGCGATGAAAGGCGATGACGACCTGAGCCTCAGGTAGTTGCTCCAACTGCTGCAGACGCTTGAGGTCCTCCCAGGCAGCTCGTGCGTGCATTTCCTGGGGCGTCCTCACAGCTATCAGGGCGCGGCCGACTTCGACGTGTTCCTCGCCACGCTAGGACAGGTGGCGCACACCGATAGTCCCCGTGCAGTGCGGGAAGGCAGCCAGGTTCCGTCGACGAACGGGCAGATTTACGAGAGTATCCGGGCGCTCGTCGCGAAGGGCACGCTTCAGATCGAGCTGCTGGGCTTCCACCTGGATGAACCTCACGTCGGCCTGATCCAGGACCGCGTCTTGTTCGTCCAGCAGCACCATGGACCCGAGAACCAGGCGGCCATCGTCCGGATCGACCATCCCTCCGAGCGCCTGCTGGCATTCATTCGGGGTTACTTGGACTCGCTAACGCGATCCTCGATCCCTCTGTTGCCGACGCATCATTTGAGTGGGCCCATAGCTGATAGCGAAAAACCTCCGCCACCCCTCGACTGTGCTTGCGGCGGGGAGCTGAAGCACGGGCGCTTTTCCCACAGGACGACCACCAAGGAAGGACGCCCCGTGGCAGTGGATCAGATGGATGGATATCGCTGCCAGAAGTGCGGGCTCGTCCTCTTCGAGCCTGCCGTGGCGCATGAGCTGGAGCGGCAGATCAACCACGCAAACTCCAATTGACCACCCGGCGAGCCGGCACCGTCGACCACGCGACGAACCGATCTCGTGGCACCCGGATGCCAGCGTCCTCCGACGTCCAGCTTCGTCAACGACGACAACACCGATACGCGGGGAGCCATGGGCGAGCAGACCACCAGTCAGGGCAGACGCATCTACTCGGCGAAGGGAAGAGGATGCAAGGACGCCGAGCATCTACCCATCACCGAGGAAGAGAGGGATTCGCGTGTTGCCGATAGCCTGTTGGGCCAGCTCGAACGCTATCGTGACAGGCCGATCTGGACGGCGAGGTCGACCAGGAGTACTCTGTCATGAAGGCTGAACACTTCCGCATCTGTAGCGATGCGTATCGGCTCGCCGTGGACTGGGTGCTCCCTCGCCTGACCGGCCAAAGTTGGCGGCAGGCCCCCAAAGACTGATAGCTGATAGCCGATAGCCCTCCACCCGGCCCGCCCCCCCACCTCATCCAATTCGGGCCCCGCCAACCATCCACCTCCTGAACAACGTCACGCACCCACATCAAGGCCCGCCATGATAATAACCCGCACGCCCCTCCGCATCTCGTTCCTCGGTGGTGGCACGGACTTCCAGGACTTCTACAAGACCGAGCCTGGGTGCGTGCTCAGCTCCACCATCGACAAGTACATCTTCGTGATTCTCAAGCGCCGCTTCGACGACCAACTCCGCGTGAACTACACGCGGAACGAGCTCGTGGAGAGCGTGTCCCAGATCGAGCATGACCTGGTGCGCGAGTCACTGCGCCTGACAGGCATCGAGGGCGGGGTGGAGGTGGTTACGATGGGCGACATCCCCTCGCGTGGGTCGGGCCTGGGTTCGTCGAGCACCGTCACCGTGGGGCTCCTGCACGCGATGTGGTCCTACCTGGGCGAACTTCCGGACTGCGAGCAGCTGGCGGAGGGCGCCTGCCAGATCGAGATCGACCGCCTTGGTCGGCCGATCGGCAAGCAGGACCAGTACGCCGCCGCCTATGGTGGCTTGCGCTTCATCAAGTTCTACGACAGCGATGTGACCGTGGGGGGTCTCGCCAATGGCCACGAAGTGGTCGGCGACCTCGGCGATCGGCTGATGCTCTTCTTCACAGGTGTGACGCGCTGCGCGGGCGACGTGTTGCGCGAGCAGAAGGCCAACATCGAGGACATTCGCCCCACCCTGCGAGCCATCGGCGAACTGGCCCGCCAGGGCCGGCAAGTGCTCGAAGAGGGACGGCTGGACGACCTCGGGCAGCTCATGCACGAGGGCTGGGAGCACAAGCGCACGCTGGCCAGCACGATCACCAACAGCGACATCGACGACCTGTACGAGAAAGCACGCCGCGCCGGCGCCATCGGCGGCAAGATCAGCGGCGCCGGCGGAGGCGGCTTCCTGATGCTCTACTGCCCCCCAGAGAACCAGCAATCCGTCCGCGCCGCCCTACACGGCGTGCGGGAGTTGGAGTTCCACCTCGAGCCAGAAGGAAGTGTGACGTTGTTGAATGTCCGAAGACGGTGAATACCCTGACTTCGTCCATTCTCAGGTCACGCCCGCTGCCCCCCTCTCGTCATTCCGGCGAAAGCCGGAATCCAGAGATCTGCGGTGTATGAAACAACGGTGTGCGTACCTTGCAGGCGATAAATGCGGTGACCGACTGGATTCCGGCTTTCGCCGGAATGACGGTGGGGGGGGATGTGGTCCTGTGCGAGTCGGTCCCACGTGCGAGTCGGTCCCACGTGCGAGTCGGTCCCACGTGCGAGTCGGCCCCTGTGCGAGTCGGCACCCGTGCAAGTCGGCCCTCGTGCGGTGTGTGATACGGGCCGAATCCGTGACTGAGGCCAACAGACTCACAGGAGACGGGGGACCCGCCGCCGGAAATAGGCGGTCCCGGGATCTGAGGGCAGACGTTGTGTTTTTACGGTCGGCGGTCACGCCTACGCCTACATGCGAATCTCGCGGTGGATAACGTCGAGTGAACAGCGTCTCGCCCCTGATGCACTTCCTTCACCGCTACGAACCTTGGCTAATCCTCCTCGCTGGCCCCCCATTAGTGCTCCGCGAGGCTTTCCCATCCGCCATTGGATCGGGCTACTGGCCCGGCCCCCTCGAGTGGCTCGCGCTGGGGTGGATCGGGCTCTTGTGGGTGGCGCGGTATAGGGTGAGGGGGCGGTGGACGGTGCGTACTGCCCTGGATGCGCCGATTATCGCGCTGCTCTTCACCGTTCCCGCTGCGGTCGCGGTGGCGATAGATCCGCTCGCGGCCGTGTCGCGGGCGGAGAGTTTGGTGTTCGCGGTGGCGCTGTACTACGCGCTGGCGAACGCGGTGGATACGCCCCAACGGGCGTGGTCGGCGGTGACGTGGCTGCTGGTCGCCGGGCTCGGCCTGGCGGCGGTGGGGCTGGTCAGCGTCGCCTGGCTGGAGAAGTATCCAGTGCTGACACCGGTGCTTTCCCGGATCCCGCGGGTACTCACCGAGGTGCCGCACCCGACGCTCCAGGGCGCGGGCGTGCATCCGAATACGCTGGGCGTGCTCCTCGCGCTGTTCGTGCCCCTGGCCGGGGCACTTCTGCTGTGGCCGGGCGGTGCGCGGGGGGTGGACGACGTGCGGCCCGATGACAACGTGCGGCCGCCACACTGGATCCGCACCCTGTCCATCGTCACCCTCGTCGTGGTCGTGCCGATCGTGCTCTTGACCCAGTCGCGCGGCACGTGGCTGGCGCTGGCCGGGGCACTGTGGTTCATGGCTGCGTGGCGCCGCCCGTCGCTGTGGGCCCTCGCCGGCGGCGCGGCCCTCGCCGGCATGCTGATCGTCGCGGCCATGGGCCCCCGTACGCTCATCGCCCAGGCCCGGGCCGGCGAGCTGCCGGGTAGTGTCCCCGCACTGGGCCGGGCCCGGCTGTGGCGCGACGCCGCTAACCTCCTGGCCGAGAAACCAATCAGCGGCATCGGGCTCAACACCTTTCCCCTCGTCCACGGCCTGAAACCCGAATACCGGGGGCACTACGTCTTCCAGGGTGCTCCCCACGTCCACAACACGCTCCTCCAGTCCGCCGTCGACTACGGCGTGCTGGGCTTCATCGCCGTCGTGGGCCTCTACGCCGCCGTCGCGTGGGCCACCTGGCGGGCGCACCGGCGCCTCGCCGGCACCCCGCTCGACCCCCTCGTCCTCGGCCTGGCCTTCGGCCCCCTCGTCCACGCCCTCCCCCGCCCCGCCGACACCCGC
>CAYYVH010000277.1:0-5609 GCA_964475075.1 uncultured Anaerolineales bacterium
T
Organism: uncultured Anaerolineales bacterium; assembly: GCA_964475075.1. Lineage (GTDB taxonomy): Bacteria > Chloroflexota > Anaerolineae > Epilineales > Epilineaceae > CAYYVH01. The sequence continues at coordinate 2 of CAYYVH010000277.1, forward strand.
GTAAGGGCGCTCACACGCTTTCTGTGCGGAGGGTAGGTGCCGCTGTTTCTGTACGTGGGCCCGGTGGCCGGAGTGGTCTCGCGCGGAGCTTGGGTGCCGGCCCCGGCCGCCGGCGCGGACCGGCCGTTCTCGGCGCCGCGCGTACCTGACGACGGAAAGTACCCTGCCGCCCTCACCACCGGCGAGGGTGCGCCGGTCGGGTTCACCCGGGAGGACTACTCCATGCAGGGCTACGCGAGCGCGGTGGAGTGGTACGGTGACTACATTTACCTCGCCGCATCGACCGTGCTCCAGGTGTACTACGCCCCGCCCGGTGCGGTGCCCCAGCTGATGCACGAGCTCGAGCTCCGGGACTGGGTGCGGGAAATGGCGGTGGCCGGGGATGCCCTCTTCGTTGCCGCGCGCGGCGACGGCCTCTTCGCCTTCGACCTGGCCGGCGACCCGTCCCGCCCCATGCTCGCCGACCGCGTCTCGGGCGTGTTCGACGCCGGCGCGTTCGGTGCCGTCGAAGCCGTGTTCAACGGGGTCGATGCCGCCGGCGGCCGGGTGGCCGCCGCCCGAGCCAACAACGTCGCCAAGGGCCGGGGTGGTGTTGATGCGCTGGTGTTCGACTACGACCCGGCGACCGGCAAGCTGGCGCTGGTCGAGGCCATCGGGACGGACGTACGGGCCAAGACGGCCATCGAGACCCCGCTTACCGTCGGCCTGACTGAAGACGGTGGCGGCCTCTACATTGGGTACGGTGTCATCGTCGGCGAGTTGGCTTATGTTCCGCTCGGGGCCGCTGGCGGGCAGGTCCTGCATGGTGACTTTGGTGCGGCCTTCGACATCAAGACCAAGGGTGACGGGGCGTTTGTCGCCAACACCGCGCTTCGTCCTGGTGAGGACGCCAGCATGCTCAGTCGCGTGCGCATCGTCGATGGGCAGTTGGTCGAGGAGCCGATCCTAACGAACCCCGGCTCCGGCGCGGGCATGGCCGTTGACCTGCACGGCGATCTGCTGTGTTTCGCGACCTGGACGCCGGGCCGCTACGAAGAGGGGTACAACCTCTGGACGTTCACCGACCTACTGGCCGACCAGCCGACACGCGCAGGAGCGGCGGGCACGCCGGACTGGATCTTCCAGATCGCCTGCCGCGATTCCGCTACCGGGCCCGACTGGGTCTACGTGGCGGATGAGTGGGGTGGGCTCGAGATGTGGGCCAACAGCGGCGGGAACTTGACGTTGGACCTCCAGCGCCACCGGGTTGCCACCGGCGCGCTGTCCGAAGGGCTGTGGGTCGAAGGCTCGCGGGTCTTCGCCGTCAAGCGCGGCGCGGGCCTGTGGGCCTTCGATGAATCCGACCCTCGAGGCGAGAGGCCGGTGGTCGAGTGGATCGACCGGTCGGACCCGGGTTGCAGTTGCGCCGACTGCTGCCCGCCGGCGCAAGGGGTCTTCCCCTATCCCCCGGCCGTCTTCGTCACGGCCGGCATCTCCACCCAAGGACGCGTGGCCGTGCTGGCCGCGGACCGGAACACCGGCGTGGAGGGCGACGGCTATTTCATGTTCTTCAAAGAGGATCGGGTGAGCGGTGAGTACGAGTGCGTGTTCTCCGAGCCGGTGGAGGCCTGGGGCGGCAGCGTCCTGAAAGCGTACCGCCAGGAGCTCATCTTCGCCTCGACCGCGTCTCATGCGCTGCGCGTCTACCAGCACTGCCCTGGTCGAACGGATCAGGTGCGCCTGATCAGCGAGATCGGCATGCCGACCTCCCTGGCCAACATGGAGATCACCGACGTCGCGGTGTACGGGGACTACTTGTTCGTAGCCGAAGTGCATCATCCGCCCCTTACCGTTCCGGACAGCGGTCAGGTCCACGCCTTTCGGTGGAAGCAGGGCGAACTGGCGACCTGCCCGGCCAGGCCCGAGCCGCCCGATGTGGCGTACCTCGGCTCCTTCGGTGGGGACGTGATCGCCTACCGGCTCGCGCTCGATCCAGTCCGGGGGCTGCTCATCGTCGGGGCGAGCGCCAAGGCGACGTTTCCGGTCAAGGGGGGCGCGCTGCTGTTCTACGATCTGGTCCACTTCGATCCGGACGACCCGGCGGGCATGGACCAACACCGCACGGTGGCGACTCCGGCTGAGGCCGACCGGGTGACCCGTCCCAACATCCACGACCTCTTGCTCGACGAGGACTACTTATACGTGGTAGACCGGGACAACGGGCTGTATCGCTACTCGCTCGACGAAGGTGCGTACGTCGGATTCTACCCCGCGCACCGCGGGCCTGAGAGCCAAGCGTTCGTGCCGCAGCCGGTCCGGAGCCCGGAGGGCATCGTGCCGCTTTATCACCCGGTATCCGCGGCCATGCTCCCCTCGGGCAGCGTAGTGGTGCACGAGCACAATTCGGGGCGTGCCACGATCCTGGCAGTGCCGTCGGACGCAGTCTCGGTCTTCCTCCCGCTGGCGTTCAAGGGTCATTGAGGGGGGGACCGGCCGGGCTCATTGCCAGCGCCTGCTGAACCAGAGAGCTTCGGAAGGTGTGTGTGACGGGTTCTGGCAGTCCTTGCGACTGGTGCCGAAACTGGCCGAACCAGGCCGCGCGAACTCGCCGGTGTTGTGTGTAACCAGCGTGAGGTCGTGAGCCCGCGCCGTCGCCGAGCTGCGGTGAGGTGCCGTTGAGGATGCGAATGCGGGCGTTCGTGTCGAGCAGAAACACCTACAGTTCCTCACGCTCTTCGAGCGCGCCTTGCGGTGACCGCTCAAGCGGCTTGCCCGAGGTGCCCCCGACCACCTCATCGAAAAAACCCGCGGGCCATGTACCGCGGCGGTGCGCCCACGCCTTGCTCCCCCCTCCCCACCGTGGTAGCCTTTGCGGCGCCGAGCCGGAAAAACCGAAAAGCGACCATGACGGAGGTGACGATTCCATGGATGCAACGAAGATCCTGATGGGCGAGCACCGGGTTATCGAGCGGGTGCTCTCGAGCGTCGAAGCCGGTGCGCGTCGGCTCGAGGCGGGTCAGGCGATGCGGGCCGGGTTCTTCATCGAGGCAGCGGAGTTCATCAAGGGCTTTGCCGACGGTTGCCATCACAATAAGGAAGAGGGTGTGCTGTTTCCGGCGATGGAGTCGGCCGGCGTGGCGCGGGAAGGCGGACCGATTGGCGTCATGCTCGCCGAGCACGAGGAAGGACGGAAGTTCACCCGCGCGATGCGTGCCGCCGCGGAGCGGCTGGCGGGTGGGGACGAGGCGGCGAGATTCGATGTCGTGAAGAACGCCTCCGGGTATGTGGCGCTCCTCCGTCAGCATATCGCCAAGGAAGACGGCGTCCTGTTTCCCATGGCGGACCGCGTGATCCAGGGGGGGCAGCAGGTGGAAGTGGACGAGGCGTTCGAGCGCATCGTGCGGGAGGAGACGGAACAAGGCGTGAACGAGAAGTACATGACCTTGGCGGACGCGTTGGAGAGAGATGCTGGGCTGACGTGACCGGCTCTGTTCGGCCTCAAACGTGCTCCGGCAGGGGAAGCCGCGCACCGTGAGGAGGGCCTGGTCGCCATGCGCGTGACCTGCCTGGGCGGTGTCGATGAGGTCGGTGCCAGCTGCATCCTGGTGGAGGCCGCCGGCCGACGGGTGCTGGTGGACGCCGGGGTGCGCATCTCGCCCAAGACGCGGCTCGACCTGGCCGGCGACCAGCTGCCCGACCTGAGCCTCATCGACCGGGCCGGCGGGGTCGACGTCATCCTTGTTACCCACGCTCATACCGATCACTCCGGGGCGCTGCCGCTGGTCCTGGAGCGCTACGATTGCCCGGTGCTCGCCACCCCTATGACGGCCGCCCTCGTGCGTGTGCTCCTCTACGACGCCCAGCGCATCATGCAGGGCCGGCTGGAGCAGGAAGGCGAGCTGCCGCTGTTCGACACCGTGGCCGTCGAGCGGTTGCTGGCCGCCTTCAACCCGGTGCCCTTCAACACTCGCGTTCCCTTGGCCGAGGGGCTGGTGGCCACGTTCTATCCCGCCGGGCACATCGCGGGGGCAGCCATGGTGGGCCTCGAGAGCGACGAAGGCCGGATTCTCGTCACGGGTGATGTGTCGATTTCCCCTCAGCGCACCGTTGCCGGGGCCAAGGTACCGCCCTTCAGTCCCGATGCGCTCTTCCTGGAGAGCACCTACGGTGGGCGGCTCCACGCCAATCGGTCGGTCGAGGAGGCGCGGTTGGTCGAGACCGTCGCGGAGGTGGTTGCCTCCGGCGGCAAGGTGCTCATCCCCGCCTTTGCCCTCGGCCGCGCCCAGGAGGTGCTGCTCGTCCTCACGGCGTTCCGGCGCAGAGGTCTGCTGGAGCCGGTGCCCCTCTGGATCGACGGCATGGTGCGCGCCATTTGTGCCACCTACAAGCTGTTCCCCGATCAGCTACCGCCGGCCCTGCGCGAGCGGATCGAGGCGGGGGGAGATCCGTTCGTGGACGACCATACCCACATCGTGGGGAGTGCGGCCGAGCGGAACGCAGTGGCCTGGGAGCCAGGCCCGGCCGTCATCGTCTCGAGCTCCGGAATGCTCGCCGGCGGTCCGTCGCCGCAGTATGCCCGCGTGCTGGCCCGCGACGAGCGCAATGCCATCCTGCTCACGGGCTATCAGGACGAGGAATCGCCCGGCCGCCGGCTGCAGGCCATCGCGGAGCGGGGCGAGGGGGTTCTACGCCTGGGGGAGGAGACGGTCAAGGTGCAGTGCCGGATCGGCACCTACGCCCTCTCCGCGCACGCCGACGAGGGCCAGCTCGTCAGCCTCGGCGAGAGTCTCGACCCGCGCGAGGTGTACGTCGTGCACGGCGATGATGGTGCGCGCGACAGCGTTGCCGCGCGGTTGACCGAGCGCCAGCGCCTGATCCATCTGCCGCAAGCCGGGCAGTCGTTCGAGCTGCGCTACCGGTCGAGCGTGGTCATCGCCGGCTACAGCGGCATCGGCCGCAACGAGGCGCTGGATCTGCGCCGCCTGTGGTCGGCGCTGGAGCGCTCGGGCGGCGGCTACTTCACCGTCGAGGAGCTGGCGCGCGCCTGGTGGGGCGACCGCGAGCACTTCGCCGAGATGGCCGCGGCCCTCGAGTCCGACGACCTGTTCTTCCTGCCCGACGGACACCATTCTGGACTCTATCGCGCCCGGAGCACGGCGCAGGTGGCCCTGTCCGAGGAGCGCCGCGCGGCAGTGGCGGCCATGGCGGACCCGGTCGGGCACCTCTGGCTCGTGCGCCCGCTCGAGGGCTCACCCGCGCCCGCGCTGTGCGTTGGCGTCGGGCCAGATCGTCTGAGCTTTGTCCTGGAAGCTGGCGGCGAGCCCGAGCCGATCTGGCCCGAGGGACTGATCCAGGACCTGGGCCCCGCGGCCGCCCTGCCCGATCCGGAAGCCCTTGCGGCCCTGGTCGATGGCGTGCCCGACCAGATGATCGCCGACCTCTTGCCCGAAGACGGAGGGCAACCTCTGGCGGTGCTGGACGCGGCGGCAACGGCACGGGGGTTGCTCGTTGACGCGCCGGACGAGTGCCACCGTCGGTTGGCGCTGTGCCTTGCCCTGCTGGATGCCGGGGCGGAGCCGGGCGGAGGCGGATGGGTCCGGCGGCTGCCGGTGCCGCCGCGCGGGGCGGG
>CAYYVH010000278.1:0-5577 GCA_964475075.1 uncultured Anaerolineales bacterium
CAGCCCTGCCGGATGCAGCGGTGGCCGAATTGCCGGGATTATTTGTTGACACGCCATAAGGGTGGCTGCACACGGGTTCTTGACAAACGAGTCGCAGGCATGGTGTTTTGGCTGTGTATTCCCGTGTGTGACTGATGGCAAGACGCGAACCTAAAAGGGACACATGGACATGACGACTGCAGCCCTCATCGTCGTCAAAGACCGACGCGACGCTCGGGTCAGTGGCGGGGCAGCTTATCCCGCAACCAGGCAATGGTGCACATCCAGGTATCCCCAGCAGCCGGGAACTGCAGCCGTGTGCATTGAATCTCGGACCGGATCCGGTATGATCCGGGACAGTACGGAGGCGGGCCCACAGTAAGGAGGGAAACGCACATGAAGGGCAACGAGAAGGTGATCGAGCGGCTGAACGCGCGGCTGTCGGACGAGCTAGCGGCGATCAACCAGTACATGGTGCACTCCGAGATGTGCGCCGACTGGGGCTACGAGCGACTCCATGAAGCCATCGAGGCGCGCGCGATCGAAGAGATGAAGCACGCCGAGAAGCTGATCGCCCGCATCCTGTTCCTCGAAGGCGTGCCGATCGTGGGCAACCTGGCCCCGATCAAGATCGGCGCTGACGTGGAAAAACAGCACGCCAGCGACCGGACTGCCGAGGACGAAGCCGTCAAGGCGTACAACGAAGACATTCGCTTCGCGACGGGCGTTGGTGACAACGGCACGCGCGAGTTGCTCGAGTCGATTCTCACCGACGAAGAAGAGCACCTCGACTGGGTCGAGGCGCAGTTGGATCAGATCGCGCAAATGGGGATCCAGAACTACCTGGTGGAGCAGATCGGCTGGTTCAACGGGCAGCAGTAAATCACTCCTCCTTCTCCAGGGCGGGGTCGAAATACGGCCCAAGCATATGACCCGGCTCACTCATTCGTCCCCGCGCACCCAGATGCGTGCGGCCCAAACGATGCGGACGAGGAATAGCAATTCGCCGAGCGGCACGTCCCACGGGCGGTACCGGAAGCGCACTTCGTGCTCAAGCACCGGGAGGTCGATCGCCAGCCACTCGGTCTCGGTCCTCAACGGCACCCGAGCACCGTCGACATACGCCGGCCATCCGGACCATCGGTGGAGCATGCCGGTGGCGTGCCGCCACTTGCGGGCAACGGGTACGCGCTGCCCCCGCGCCCCGGGCGAAATGACTGAGGTGGTCGCGGGACTCATCGCCGGCCGCTCAGCTCATCGAGTAGCTCGGGAAGATCCTCGGGGAACCGGCCGAGACCCTCTCCAGCCGCCGCCCAGAGGCGCCGGTCGAACGTCGCCATCGCAACCGGCGCGGCGAGCAGATCGCGCCATTGCAGCGCTGCCGCCAGATGGACGGCATCGTAGCCACGTAAATCATGCACCCACGCCAGTCCGTCAGCGCGCGCCACGACCGCCTCGGAAACCGGAATCCTCACGAGGTTCGTCCATTCGTCCCGGAAGGCCTGCGCGCTCGTCTGTCCGTCCTTCTCGCTCAACACGCCTATGCGGACCGCCTTGGCCAATGCTGCGCCCACTTCCGCACGGCTAATCACGGCCGTTCCGGCTAGGGAAGCCTCGGCGATGGCCCGGTTTACGCGGCCCGAGCCGAACTCGGCCACGTAGCGTTTCACGAGTGCGCTGGCGTCAAGGTAGAGGATCACTCGCGGTCCTCGAGCAGCAGATCAGCAACCGTCGCACGCCCATGAGGGCGGACCTTGGGCTCGTGGTCCGGCAGACGTTGGCCGTTCCAGGCCAGGAGGCCGGCCTGTTGGAGCTCGGCGATGCGGTCTTCCACCGACTCCTGGATCGGCACGATGCGCGCCACCGGCCGGCCCCGATCGGTGACGACCAGCGTCGCCCCGGCGTGGAGCTGCCTCAGGTAGCGGCTGAGATGTGTCTTGAGCTCGCGAATGCCCACCGCGTTCTGACTCATGGCTTTCCTCCTTGTGACCACATTATATCACAAGTGACCACATTCAGGCGGGCGGTCACGGCGACCTTCTGGCCGACTCCGGGTGACGTCGGCTCAGCGCGCCATTCGCGCCCGTGCAACGTGCCGCGGCCGCTCACTACCGGGCTACCGGACGCGCTACACCGGTCTTCGGCTGTGCTGTTCGTGAGCGGGCCGTGCCGCCACGGCTCCCGAGCGCGATAGCGGGCCGCCCGGCGGACGGAATCGGGGGGACCGGCGTGCTGGGTTGCGAGTTGCGGTGTCGGTGGCATACTCCCTTCAGGAGTAAACGCATGCGGGAGGAATTGTGATGACCTGGTTCAGGACAGCCACGATGCTCGCCTTCCTGATCGGCCTGTCGGCCGCGCTGTGGCAGGCGCGGCCAGCCGAGTCACAGCCCCTCACCTCGACGGTCGAGATCAGGTTCGACTGCGACAACGTGCCGTGGCCCTGCACGGGGGGGAGCCTCACCAACCGCTGGCAGCTGTATCGCGTGCGCTGCGACGCCGGCGGCTGCCAGTGGCAGTGGGCGCAGCGGGTCAACCCTGGAACAACACAGGAGATCCAGGGGTTCGAGCAGTATCGGATGTACATCGGCCCCGACGGCGACAGCGACGAGATCTACGATTGCGGCACTACCCTCAAGTCCGACGCCGAAAGGGCGGTCTGGGAGTGGTTCCACCGGTGCGACCGGTGGCGCGACGTGTGCCGCGGTGAGCGGCATTGGCAGGTTTACACTTGTCGGGAGAAGGACGGGGCATGCCCCTGGGTATGGGCCAAGGAGATCACCACGGACTGCACGTGGCTCCATATGCGGCTGGAGCAGGGCAAGCGATTCCTCCTCCACTGGGGGCTGCCGCGGGAACTGGACGAAACGAGTCCGACCCCCACGCCTACCGGCACGCCGACGCCCACGAGCACCCCCAGCCCCACCCGCACGCAGCCTCCATCGGCGACGCCGACCGAAACGCCGGGGGCCACGGCCACAGGCGAACCCGAGGAATCGACTGTCTATCTGCCGGTGGTCGAGCGCTGAGCGGGCGCCGTGCGAGGGCCGGCCCGCGTCCGACTTGCCGCGCGGCGCAGGCCGTGCTATAACCGGTGCCGTCCAATCACAAATCAGGCACTGAACCTTTCTGCTCCAGGGAGCGACCTGGGGCAAACCCGCGGAAAGGGGTCTTTTTATGCGCGATTATGAGGCCATGCTCGTCCTCAGCCCGGAGCTGGACGACGCTGGCGTCAACCAAGCGGTCGAACGGACCGGCGACATCATCGAACGTGAGCAAGGCGAGCTCGCCCTAACCGGCGTGCTGGCCAACAAGAAGGGCGACGTCGCCAGGGCCAGCGGGGAATGGAGGGTGCGCAAGCTCGCCTATGCGATCAGCGGGCACCGGGAAGGCTACTACGTGGTGCTGCGCTTCAGCGGGCCCACCGAGCTGCCCGGGGAGCTCGAGCGCACGTGGCGGCTCAACGAGGACGTGCTACGCTACCTCGTGCTCCGTACCGACGAAGCGCTCCCCGAGATCGCACCGCTCGCGGAGATCGAAGAACGCCCCCAGGACGAGGCGCTCCCTGAGGACGAGATGCCCTCTGAGGACGACGCACCGCCTGAGGACGAGGCGCCATCTGAGGACGAGATGCTCCCCGACGACGAAGCATCTTCTGAGGACGACGCACCGCCTGAGGACGAGATGCCCTCTGGGGACGAGGATCTCCCTGAAGCCGAGATCGAATAGGCAGGTAGACGGTGTCGCGAGTCGTTCCGCTTGTCTGGCGGGGGCATTTGGTTATCAGATTGCAGGCCGGCTGATTCTGCGCCGAGGCAGCACGGTGAGAGTCGTGGACAGCCACCAAGAGGGACTCGACGGTGCCACAGAGTCTGAACAAGGTAATGCTGATCGGCTTCCTGGGCCGCGACCCGGAGATGCGCTATTCCGCGGTCGGTGATCCGGTGACGACTTTCAGTGTCGCGACGACTCGCACCTGGGCGACTCCGGAGGGCGAACAGCAAGAGGTGACCGATTGGTTCAACGTCGTTGCCTGGGAGCAGTGGGCCGAGCTCTGCCATGAGTGCCTCACGAAGGGCTCGCGAGTCTACATCGAGGGGCGCTTGCAGACAAGGTCATGGGAGGGGGATGACGGCCAGCCACACTACGGGACAGAGGTCGTGGCCACGGACATGATCCTGCTGGAGAAGGCCCCGCCCCCGGCTGCAAACCCGGTACGTTCTGGCGAGGCTCCGCCGACCTCCAGGTAACGCCTGACCAGAGCGAAACATAAACTTCGACGGATACCGAGCACGTGACAGGCCCTGAAAGGGGAGGAGACGAGCCATAATGCGACATCGAGGCCCGCGTGTCTGCGCTTTGTGCAGCCACAATGTGACATCACTGGACTACAAGGACATCGGTCGTCTCGCACCTTTCCTGGACGACGGCGGCCGCATCCGCTCGCGGCGACGGACGCACACCTGCGCCCGACATCAGCGCATGCTTACCCGCGCCGTCAAGCGGGCGCGCCATATGGCCCTGTTACCGTTTGCGGCGGCTCACGTCCGCCTGTACGACTGAGGCGAGGAAGAAGGTCATGGCCCGACGCAGGCGTGGTGAGAAACAGATCTCTCGGACGGAAACACGAAAGTACCAACTCCGCGCACGCAAGGAGCGGCGTCAGCGGCAAATGCTCCTGGCCGTGCTGGGGCCGGTGCTCGCACTGGTCATTGTGGTGCTCTTCTACGGTGCGTACCAGGAGCTCTACCTGAGGCCGCGGACTCCCGTGGCACGGGTCGAGGGTGAGACCATCACTGGATCCCAGTTCGCCACCAGGGTGGAGTGGCAGCGGCTTCAGTTCCTGGCCAACATGAGGAACCTGATGTCGCTATTGTCGGCATCCGATCCCAGCTTCGTCGTGAAGATGGCCACCCAGCAACGCGGCACACTGGCGGAAACGACGCGGGACCAGATGATCGATGAGGTGCTGACGCGCCAGGAAGCCGAGGCGCGTGGCATCACAGTCACCGACGACGACATCAATGAGCGCATCCGCAACGACATGTCGACGCTCGTCGCCCCGCCGGAATCGGAGGCTACGCCGGGTGAGGAGGTTGAGCTGGAGGTGACGCCGGATGCGGAGGTCGAGGCAACCTCCGCCGTTACGGCCACCGCTGTCCTATCCCCCACAGAGATCCCGACGGAGGAGATCGGCCGGACCTTCCGGAATGCCATTCAGCCGATGCTCGACCGGACCGGCCTATCCGTCAGTGACTACCGCCACGTCGTGCGCCAGCTCATCTACCGCGAAAAGCTGGGCGAAGCGCTGGGCGAGGAGGTGTCAACTGCCGAGAAGCAGGTCGAGCTGGCCCATCTCCGCTTCACCAGCCCCGAGACGGCCCAACAGGCGGCGGACGCGCTGTCCGCCGGTGACGAGTGGCCGGCGGTCGTTGCCCGCTTCCAGGCACCGCCCGAGGAGGAGCCCGGGCCAACCGACGAGGAGGCTGATGTGGGCGAAGCGCCCGCCGAGGAGGAAGAGCCCGCCCCCTCGGAGAACGAGGCTGAGGCAGGGGCGGCACTGGAATCGACGTCCGAGATTACGGTGACCGGTGAGGTGAC
>CAYYVH010000279.1:0-5521 GCA_964475075.1 uncultured Anaerolineales bacterium
TCTGGTGTGGGGGGTGCCCCGGTAGCCAGCGCCAGCACCCGCTCAGACGATCCGCGCACACGACCCACCATCACCAATAGTCCAGCGCCCTGCTCGCGGCTCAGGAACGACCGCAGAGCGTGTTCGTGGTGGCGCTCGCACCCCATGACGTACAGCAGCTCAGTGGCGGTGGCACTGCCCGTCGTCTCCGAGCAGGCGGGGAATCCGCGCTGACGGGCCACCGCCCCAGTAACGTCCCCACCGGGCGCAGGGCGGGTGGGCCACCACGGGCCACGGGCCGGCGTAGGTTCGTGCGTCACGGTCCTCTGGCCAGGGGTCCACGTCTGGCAGGCCAGCGTAGGGGCCATCAGGCAGGACGTAGAGTGCAGCGATCATGGCGTCTCCGGGTCGGCGGCTGCCGCCCTTATCGCCCGCGCCGTTCTGAGCGGGCCGGCCTCGTCATAGCCCCAGGTCCCCCACCAGGCGATGACCGCAGCGGCGTCCTCGTCGGTCTCAGCGGCGAGCACCGCGGCGACCTCGGCGGCTATCGCGTCAACATCCACGCCGACCCCAGAGGTCGGCGCCCGGGTCGCCCTGCGGTAGATTCGCAGGAGGTCGTCACGGTTCATCGTGGACCCTTGCTACAGACGGCGGTATGCGATGGCTGCGCCCTGGTGCAAACCGAGGTCGTGACCGCTGGTGGGGTAGTCAGGATCCCACTCCTTGATCAGTTTAGCCGCAGCGTCATCCTGCTTTTGGGCAGCCTCGCGGCATCGCTGGATCATGTCCTCAGTGGTCACGGCTGGTCCTCCTCGGTAACGGTGGTCGGCGGCATTTCATCTTCTTCGTGACACCCCCACCTGATACGGTCGCATTCGTTGACCATGTTCTCCAGCCATTCGATGTTGTACCGCCACAGGTCATCGAAGGAGATCAACCCCGCGTCAAAATCGTCCTGCTTCATCGGCTCAAAGCCGGAGTGATCTTCCAGTTGCTTGAGCCACTTCCGCTGTCGGTTGTTCAGCCGCCCCGCGTAGACGCTCATAGCGTGCCCTTATCGGTGGTTTGCGGCTGGGCACCATACTCCTGGCCGCACTTGTCGCAGGTCACCATGATCGGCCACGCGCTGGGCCAGACGTGGGTGATCACCATGGTCAGACAAACGGGGCATGTCGTCCTCACGGACACAAACGCATTGACCGGCTGCGCAGTCTCTATGGCCAAGTTGATTGCTGCGTCCCTGCCCACATCGGTCAGGTCAGCCACAATGAACGACCGGCTCCACCGGGTGGCCGGTTTGCGCTCGGTCGTTACCAGGCCCTTGCGCTCCAGGGCCAGAGCAGACGATGCAGAACGTGGTCGCCGCCCGTGGCGCAGCAGATGAAGCAGTTCGTTTTTCTGTGCCGTTGTCACTTCTCACCTTTGGATCATGGCGTGTACTTGTTGTTTGCCGGTTGCTGCCACGGAGTTGCATCGTGCACCCTCCCGTCCAGCTCGCGCCCGCCCTTGCTGTCGCTGGACTTGATGTAGAACGGCACCCGATGTTTTGCGCACCAGTCTCGCAGGCCTCGGACATCGCTGGCCATCAGATCGTGGGATTTGGGCCCGGTTTCCGCGCCGGCTGCGACCCACTTGATCCTCGTGGCCAGGCTCGGGGGCGGGATGGGCGGCCCACCGATGGCGATGGACAGCGGCTCTGCGCTGAGCCAGAGCGGAGTCCAGCTCGGGGCGTACTTCTCCAGCGCCTCCCATGCGGGCCCAGCTGTGGCACGAGCTCGCACCGTGGCCCCCAACCAGAATGAGGCGGCGCAGACAGCGGGCGTGGACGCGCCGAACCGCAGGCCCGCCCACCTGGTCATGGCCCGGGCCAGTCGCCCCACCCTGGACCCGTTCGACAGCCAGAGCAGGATGTGCGGCGGCTTGCCCTTCTCGATGCGCCGGCTGTTGAGCATGTAGAACTCGTCGAATGCAATTTGCAGCACGTCTGGTGGGACATCTGGGTGGCCGAGGTCCCCCATCCAGTTGACGGCCACCACCTTGCGGGCGCGCCATCGCGGTGGACGGATGCGGTCGCGATGCACGACCAGCTTGCCGCTCCACCTGGGCTGATCATTCGGCTGCCGCGTGTCGATCACCGCTCCCTGCACAAGGTCAGCGGTCTTGGCGTTCCCGCAGCCAGCCATCCTGGACGCGGTCCCCAACGCCCAGCAGTTGCGACATCCGCTGTCCACTGGCTGACAGCCGAACACGAAATTGTGCATCACGTCCCAATACTTGCCCGCCATCAGCCCACCTCCAGCAGGTGCGTGACAGCCTCGAACGCCTCCATGATTTGCTCTGGCGGATAGACCTCGCAGCCCATCCGTGCGAGGCATGCCAGCAGCAGCCGGTCGTCATCCACCGCCACGACATGCGCCAGGCTCCCATCCCTGTGCAGGTCCAGCAGCAGGTTCGGTTTCTCCAGCACATGGTCTGCTGCCAGCCTCAGATCGGGTGGGATGCGGTCGGGCAGGCCAGACCAGATCACCACCACTGCGCCGGCTGCCTTGGCCCTGTCGATGAGAGTGATCACCGTTTCGTCGCAAGGTCCGTTCACGAGGACCCCGTTGACGTCCAGCAGGATGGTGTCTTTTTTCATGGGGTCATCCAGACGCCGGCGCCTTCGCTGCATCGGACTTCTCCCGGGCAGAGATCCCCTCCTCGAGCAACTCTGCCACCAGGTCCTGGAGTTCGCCGGGCCTGACGCGGCCCCTTGCCTTTTTCTCGAGGTAGGCGGTCAACCGCGCCTTGATCTCTTCATCGATTCTCGTGTTCAACTGGACTTTCATAAAATCTCCATCGAATCGCCGCCAGCGGGCTGCATGGATTCGCAACCCGCTGGCGACTGGTAGTTATGCAGTCGTAGCTGCAGGCGGGGTCATGATGGCGTTGGCCAGCGCGGTGCTTTTGGCGTCGGCCGCAGGCCCCCAGAGGATGCTCTCGGCGCGGCGGTCGCCCGCGCTGGCGTACTTTCCGTCCCGGAGGTTGGTGGCCTTGTGGTGGTCGGCCCATTCGCTGATGCCCTGCAGCGCGGCCCATGCGCTCCCCTGCATCGCGGTGTTTTCGATGCCGGTGCCGGCCATGATCAGCCCATCCATGATCACCGCTTCGCCCGACTCGACGCCGACCCACCAGGGCACTAGGCCCTCGCCGCTGTACATCTTCTCTACGTTCGCGCTCATGGCACCCCCCTATGCGTCCTGGATGTCGTCGGCGAAGTGTTTCTCGATGGCGCCCACCTCGTCGTGGTGCTCCAGCCAATCGCGGGCATCGTCTGCCGACATGACGACGATCCCCGATCCACCGCTGCGGCCGTCCTGCATGTTTCCCTCGCCCCAGCGAGTCAAGGGCCCGCCCTCCCCGAACAGGAACCATGCGCCTCTCTTAGTGCGGTAGAGCACCTCGGAGTAGTGGCGGAAGTCGCAGACGTAGCCGTGGCTAACGCTGGCGACCTCTTCAGCCGTGTCCGTGTTGTACCTCTTTCCGTCGATGATTCTGATCATGATGCTTCCCCTTTCTCTGTTGATCCCCCTGGTTGGTCCCAGCCCGGGCCTCGCACCCGGGTGGCTGCTGGTCTGGGATGTACTTCTACTGCTGCATGGCCTGCTCGATGACGTCCAGCAGGCTCGGCAACTCGGTGCGGAGGTTGTATGTGCCGTCAATGTCGGTCAGCCCTGCGTCGGTGACCCGCTGGACCTGGATCTCCTTGCTGGCGTGCTTGACGCTGCCCTCGGGGATCATGCGGACCAGGATGCTGTTGGCGTCCAGGTCGACCTCGCCCTCGTCGATGAAACCGCCCAGGATGGCGTAGCCACCCTTCTTGGTGCGGTCGACCCCGGTGACCAGTTTGGCCCAGCCGGTGCGGCGCCCGCTGGCGACTGCGTGGGAGATGGCGACCCTGATCTTCTCTGCCGGCGTGTTGAGCAGCTCGTCGGAGGCGTTCGGGTTGGTCGCCGCGATCCGCTGCATGTGGCTGTCGACCGCCTCGCGCAGGAAATCCATCCGGCTGCGGTATCCGTTGGCCCTCCAAAAGGCGTCCAGGGTCTCGACCGCATCGCGGCCCAACTTCAGGGGCAGGACCATGGCGTCCGCGCCGAACTTCTGCCGCCGGGCCGCGGGCTTGGGCAGCTTGCCCTTCTCTGCCTGGCCGATCTTCCAGAGCAAATAGCGGCGGTTGGTGCTGGTGGTGCTGGCGCAGACCTTCTCCTGGTAGAGCTCCTGCAACTCGTCGATGTCCATGTCGCGCTTGCCCTTGCCGTCGCAGGGCTGGGCCCTGTCCGCATCGATCTGCTCGCGCACCGCCTCGGGCACCTGGTCGCTGGCGGGCTTTCTGTCGTCGCGCCCGTCGCGGCTGGCCTGCTCCTCGATCTCCTCGCTGGCGGGCGTGGGGTCGGGTTCGGTCCATGTGGCGGGCGTGGGGTCGGCGAGCTGCCGCTGGAGCCGGCCGGCCGTCTTGATGCGCACCTTACGCTTGGTGTCGAGGTTGGTCCCGTCCCAGCCCCCGTGGGGGCTCTCGCCGGTGATGCGCACCCGCGCCTTCTTGCCGCTGACGTTGACCTGGTAGATGCTCCCGATGGTGACCTGGTTCTTTTTCATGTCGCTTCCCCTTTCGGTTGGTGGTTGTTCTGTTCGCTTCCACATACATGTTTAGCGAATGCTAGCAAACATGCAAGTGCTATCTGCTAGCAGGCGCATTCTTTCTGACTACAGGTGCCTTTGGTTGCTCTGGCACTCGCCGGCGCAGTCGTTCCCGCAATTGGGGCAGGTCCAGGTGTTGGCCCGGGCGTGGTACGTCGCCAGCAGGTGGGCCCTGGGGTTCTCGGGCGGTCCGGCCCAGACCTGGATCTTGATCGCGCCGGGCTGGCGGTCCAGCCAAGTCCGTGCGTCTGCCCCGGCCAGCGCGGGCCCGTAGGGGCAGGCGATCCGATGGATGCCGTCCGTGGCGTGCAGGCTGAAGTAGACGCCGGTGGGCGATTCGGGCTTGTTCCTGGTTGGCGGTAGCTTGGTGGGGTCCATGGTGTTCTCCTCCGGGTTGTTTGTTGTGCTCTGCATGCCTTGTATTAATGCAGGTGGCGGTCCACAATCGGAGCGATTTCAATGGTTTTCGCTGGGATGTTCTGGCGATGTTCCGCGACGTTGCGATGATGGCCCGGTCGGGGATTTGAGGTGGGGCGGTGCAGTAACCGTTTGTTGGCGGGGTGCATCGAGAACATCCGGTTACACTCGCTAGCCATCGCTGAGCAGCAGATCCTCGACAACCTCCTTGGCGTCGTCCGCGGTGGCACAGGTGCTAGAACGGGAGGTCTTCGTCTGGGTCATCAGCGCCTGCCGGGGTCTGGTCTGTCGCGAACGGATCGGCGTCGTCCGATGGTGTCAGTAGATCTCCCAGGCCGTTCTCCAGCAGGCCCTCGGCGTGATGGCCGGCCAGCCAGGCTCCGACAGTATCTGATCCCGCCTTGGCTGGATGGACTATCACGCTGACCGCTAAGACTCCCCCCGGGCG
>CAYYVH010000280.1:0-5502 GCA_964475075.1 uncultured Anaerolineales bacterium
CGGGGATGCTGTGCTTGCAGACAGCGGGGCACCCGCGTATGTCCGCGCGGTCGCGCCCCGGCCGGTCGAGCCCATCCACTACCTGGGCAGCCGCGTCGTTGCTCGCGATGCGGCCGACGGTGCGCTCGACGGCATCACGCGCGTGCCCTACGGGAGCGATCCAGTATATTTGCGGGTGCTGCAGGAATGATGGCCGTTCAGCCCATAGCGCGGAGAACGGGCGCAGCCGCGATGCCGTCGTTGGTGAGCCACCTGACGGTGCTCAGTTGTGCTACCCTCAGGTCGGCGGTACACTCTGGATCGCCGATCAAGTACCGAGGTCTCACGATGGTGTCGCGCAGCATCGTCTTACAGGAGCAGAGAGAATGGCCAGAGGCCGCAACGACCCTTGCCCGTGTGGATCCGGCAAGAAGTACAAGCGCTGCTGTTGGCAGAAGGATCGGCGGCTGGGTACCGCTCGCCGCAGGCCGGAAGACCCGCTCCCGGACGGCTTGCCTGGGGAATGGGAGCTCGACCTGGTGCCGACGCCGATTCTGATCAGCGACGAACCGGCTGCCCGGCCCGCGGTATTGCTGGTCACCGCCGCCGGCTTCGTGCTCCACACGGACCTGATCACCAACCCGCCCACCGAGATGGAGGACGTGGTGGCGCTGCTGGCCGACGGCGTGCGCGTCGCGGCGGAGCGCGCCGGCCGGCCGCCAATCGGCGTGACAGTGCGCTACAGCCAGATCGCGGAGCCGCTCTTCGACCGGCTCGTTGATGAGGGGGTCTCAGTCGACGTCTCACCAGTCCTCCCGGGCCTTGATGGGGCTTTGATGTCACTGCGGCAGTCGATGGGGATCCCACCGAAAAGGCACACTTCGCCCGCCCCGGACACGTGGGCCGGCTGGGGCCTGCCATCGGACCTGATTGCCGAGCTTTTCCGCGCCGCGGCCGCCTATTACCGCGCCGCGCCATGGAAGCTCATGGCCAACGAACAGATCCTCCTCGCACGGACGAAGGCGGGCAACGAGTGGGTGCTGTCCGTGTTGGGTGAAGCCGGGGAGACGTTCGGCCTGGCGCTGAACGCCGACATCCGGGATCTTTGGGCGATGTTCGAGGCGCACGCACCCGAAGACGCATTCGACGTATTGCACGGTGCAGCCGTCGTTCTCTGGTTCCTGCCCGGGCACGAGCAGCCGAGCCGGACGCGGCGCGAGGTGAAGGCGGCCGGATGGGAGCTGGCCGACAGGCGTGCCTACCCCGACTTGTCGGTCGTAAACACACCGGGCGGCAGCATCAGCCGCGCCCAGGCCGGTGACCTGATCGACCTGCTCCACGCAGTGCCGCGGCTCATAGCGGCCCACGAGGCGGTATTCGCAAGCAGCGAGCCTCCTACCGAGGCTCTGGTGTGGTCCGATCCGGACACGGGAGTGACCCTCCGGTACACGGGCACTCTCGGCCTCGGGGAGGAGGTCACGTGGCCTCGGCCTGGTGCACTGGCAACCTGCACCGCGACGGGACCGAACGCTGAGCCTGAGGCGGCGCTGGACGACTTCGAGGACTTGGACGAGCTCGCGGACGACGAAGCGGCTTTCGTCGAGCGCTTCGAGGCGTGGCTCCGGGCCCTGGGCCGCGCCGAGTCAACCGTCGAGCGCCACACAGCCAATGCATCGCTATTCGTGGAGGGTTTCCTGGCCCAGCATCAGGAGGTGCCCGTATGCGCCGTGACCGAATACGACGTTCGCATGTTCCTGTTCGAGTGGTACCCGCGCAAGGTATTCGCGTCGCCGTCCGATGCACGCGCGCTGCCTACATCGCTTGGTCGCTTCTTCGACTATTTGCACAATGAGGAGGGGATCAGCTGCCCGTGGGCGGCGGATGTCCTGCGCGACAAGGACACGTTCATGGCGCGCTGGGAAAGCTGCCCGAGCCAGTTCTGGTCGGACGAGGGCGTGGGTTTATGGCGGGGCCACGTCTACGCGGATCTCGACGCCCGGGTCTTGTGTGCGGACCCCCATCTGGGAAGGGGCGTCGAGTGGGGCGCCACGATGGGCTTCGAGGAGGCCATGCTCGAGCGGGAGGGCCAGCGGCGCTGGCTCTTGTGGCGCGACGAGATCATCGGTTCAGCCACGACAGCACCCGACGAGATACGCGCCGAGCTGGTGCGTCGCCAGCGCAAATGGGCGCGCACGCCGCAGCAAGCGCTGTCCGGGAAGACCCCCCTGCAAGTGATCAAGGCCGAGCGGCGCGAATCAGCCCGGCGGCAGCGTGAAGGGCCCGAATGGTAGGCGCCATGCCCGAACGCACTCCAAGCCAGGTCTACGACGAGATCCACCGGCTCGCGCCGGAGTTCGGCCGGTCGGTCGAGCAGGCCGCCCACGCGGCCCACAACGAGGCCGAGATAGAGGGTACTTGAGCCGCCCAGTTGTCCTACCCGAACTCTGCCAGCGGTTGGGCGATGGACGGGAAGGCGTCGAGCACCTGCGCGTCTGTCGTGACCAACGGCACGCTGAGTTCCTCGGCGAGGACGACGAACTCGCAATCGTAGGCCGAGCAGCCTGACGCTGCTGCCCGATCCAACATCATCGAGGCAGGAACGGCGAACTCCCGGCCCCGCATCTGCGCCTCCGCCTCCTCCGCGATTCGCACCGCCCCAGCAAGGTCGACCAGATCGCGACGAAGGTAGCCGGCCAGGACGTTGCGGAACTCGGACCGCCACAGCAGGGGCGCCGACCAGTCCGGGTCTCTCCGCAATGCACGTTCGGCGGATTCGGTGTGGTCTCCCGACAGCCACAGGTACGTGATCACATTCGTGTCTACCACGATCACGGCCGGCCCTCGCTCTTGAGCCTCAACAACAGATCGTCCGTCAGCCGCCCACCGACGGTCTGTCGAATCTCGTTAGCCCGGACCAACAGAGCGTCAGGATCGATCGACTCGACCATGATCACAGACGTCAGACACGCGATCAACTCGCTGTTGAGGCTGCGATGATGACGCGCAGCCCTGTCCTTGAGGCGCTGGTGCAGGTCGTCCGGCAGGTTCTTCACGGTGATAGAGGCCATCGTTCGCTCCATGGCTGCTGTAAGAGCCTGTGTGCGGCCGTATCGCAAGTGAAATGCAACCACACCAGTCAGGCCAACAGCGGAGGCCACGGCCGAAGACCTTGTCGCAGTTCGTGCTCCTGTAGCGCCGCTCGTGCCGGCCGTCAGTCGTAATTTGCCATTCCCGACGCGCCCTTTGCACGGACACGCCTCTTCGGGGCAGAATTGCGCCGCGGGGCCATTGGGCCGACACCTCCGGCTCATTGTCCGTCAGAGGAATAGCGCGCTGTGAACTACAACCGCGAGATGCAGATCGCCATCGAAGCCGTCACCCAGGCAGCCAAGCTTTGCCGTGCCGTCCGGACGGAGTTGGCGACGGTCGAGTCTTTGGAGAAGGGTGACAGAAGCCCCGTCACCGTCGCCGATTTCGGCTCGCAAGCACTCGTCTGTCGTCACCTCGCCACCACCTTCCCACGAGACCCCATCGTGGCCGAGGAGGACTCGAGGGCGCTTCAAGGTCCGGACAACTCCGCTAGGCTGGCTCAGGTAACCGACTACGTGCAGCGTTTGGTTATCGACGCGACTCCGGAGACCGTGTGCCGCTGGATCGACGCCGGGAACGACGATGTGGCGGATCGTTTCTGGACGCTGGACCCGATCGACGGCACAAAGGGCTTCCTGCGCGACGATCAGTATGCCATCGCCCTGGCCCTGATCGAAGAAAAGGAGGTCAAGGTGGCCGTCCTGGGCTGCCCGGCCTTGCCTCTGGACCTGGACGATCCGACCGGCGGCCTGGGTGTCCTATTCGTCGGCGTTCGGGGCGAGGGCGCTGCCATGGCCCCCCTGGGGAGTACGGCCTTGGAGCCCATCCGTGTTATGGGTGAGTCAGACGAGGCACGGCTGCGCTTCGTGGAGAGCGTGGAGGCGGGCCACGGCAACGCCTCACTCCAACAGACCATCGCCCAGGCAGCCGGCATCACCCGCCCGCCACTGAAGCTGGACAGCCAGGTGAAATACGGCGCCGTCGCCCGGGGCGATGCGGTGCTCTACCTGCGCCTACCATCCCCCAAACACCCGGATTACCGCGAGAAGATCTGGGACCACGCCGCCGGCCTCCTCATCGTCGAGGAGGCCGGGGGACGTGTCACCGACATGCACGGACGGCCGCTGGACCTGGCATCCAACGCCCGGATGCTCGACAACCGCGGGGTCATCGCTAGCAACGGCGCCATCCACGCGGCGGCCCTGGCTGCGCTGGCGGCGCGTTAGCGGGCCGAGGCAGCGAGCGAAGAGGACGGAGCCGGGAGCTGGGCGAACCTTCTTGCGGTCCCGGAGCCCGTACTTCGAGTCGGACCGGTTTAGATGCCCGGCGGATAGGCAGTGGGAACTGGGATAGATCTATTCCTCCCATCCCTGCTCCCACTCGACAGCCCTGGGGCATCCAACGAGGCGCGACCGAACCGGATCCGGCCGTAGCCGCGGCCAGTGTTGCCCAACTCCCCGTGATGCAGGTTCGTTTTTTCCAGAGGAGTCCCGTCAAACCGACTCCGTCTTGGACGTGAACGTGAAGCCATCGCTCATCACGGCCGGCAGCTTGGACCAGCCCCATCCGCTGACGCGCTCGGGCCGTGACAGGCCGTCCACGTTCCGGAGGAATACGAGCGGCGACTCGTTCCAGCGCATGTTCTTCACCGGGCCCACGACCTCGCCGTCTTCCACCAGGAACAGCCCGTCGCGGGTCATGCCGGTGAGCATTAGCTCGCGCCGGTCCACGAAGCGGATGTACCACAGGTTCTTGACCAAGAGCCCCCGCTTGCAGCGGCGGACCAGATCGTCAACGGACTGGTCCTCGCCGTCCATGAACACCGGGAAATACGCCGCGTCAGGTTCGACCCCCTTCTCGGCGGCCCAGAAGCGATCGTAGAACAGGCGTCGAACGACTCCGCGCTCGATCCACGTCGTCGGCCGTGTCGCCAGCCCGGCGGTCCCGAACCGCCGGGCCGGCAGGTCGGGATCGTCGAGGCGCAGGCCGAGGGTCACCTTGTCGCTCACGAGCTGCGTGCCCACCGTGCCGGTGAAGGCTGTCGTCCCCTCGTCGGCATCGCGGGCCGATAACGAGAACACGAGGAACGGAATGAGCCCCTGGACGGCCAACGGCTCGAAGATCACCGTGTACTCCCCCGGCTCGATGTCGACCGGGTTTTGGGCCAACTCCGCGTTCTCCGCCACCGCGCGCGAGAGCCCTTCCGCGTCGACCCGTGTGTAGTCGTTGTGGTTCTGTACGACCTTACCGCTGCCTGCAGGCCCGTGCAGCGTGGCGGAGTAGTCGACATACGAGCGGCGATCGAAGCCCGACAAGCCGTTGGAGTTGGCGACCGCGATCGTAGTCGACGCCGCCTCGAAGAGCCCACTGGGCTTGCACCCGCGGCGCTTCGCGCGCTCGATCACTGCCACGACATTCTCGGAGAGCGAGCGC
>CAYYVH010000281.1:0-5500 GCA_964475075.1 uncultured Anaerolineales bacterium
CCAACCGGGGCAACTGATCCCAGGTTACCCCCCAACTCACCTCGGCCCAGCAGACCACCCCCCCCCTCACCTCGGCCCAGCAGACCACCCCCCAACTCACCTCGGCCCCGGAAGAAACCAACACACCACCTTCGGCTCGGTCATCTCTTGCAGTGAGAAGCGGATTCCTTCCCGCCCGAGGCCGGAGTTCTTGACGCCGCCGAACGGCATCGAGTCGAGCCGGTAGTCGGTGGAGTCGTTGACCATGACCCCCCCGCAGTCGAGGCCGGCGGCGGCACGGAAGGCCAGGTTCACGTCGTTGGTGAACACCGCCGCGTGGAGCCCGAAAGGAAGGCTGTTGGCCGCTTCGAGCGCCTCGTCCAGATCGGACACCGGGTACAGGTTGACCGTTGGCCCGAATACTTCATCATGGTGGATTGTAGCATCGGGCGGGACGTCCTCCAGCACGGTGGGCTCGTGGAGGGCGCCGTTGCGGCCACCACCGACGAGCACGCGCGCTCCCTTCTCCACCGCCTCGTTGACCCAGCGCTCGACGCGCTTGGCCTCACCTTCGTTGATCATGGGGCCCATGTCGGTGGCCTCGTCGAGCTTGTTCCCAATGCGATAGCCGGCCGTCAGCTCGACGAACCGGTCGCGGAACTCGTCGTATATGGCCCGGTGGACGTAGAGCCGCTGCACGCCGATACAGTTCTGGCCCGCCGCCCAGAACGAGCCGGAGACGCAGCTCTCCACCGCCCACGGTAGGTCGGCGTCCTCCCACACGATGACCGGCGAGTTGGATCCCAGCTCCATGCCGATCTTCTTGATCCCGGCCAGTTTGGCAATCCGCTGCCCCGCCTCGACACCGCCCGTGAACGAGATCATGCGCACCCGCGGATCGGACACCAGATGATCGCCGATCTCGCCGCCGTGGCCGGTCACCGTCTGCAACACGAGCGGCGGCAGCCCCGCCTCCACGAAGGCCTCGGTGAGCTTCAGGGCGGACAGTGGCGTGACCGTCGCCGGCTTCAGGATCACGGCGTTCCCACCGGCGATCGCCGGGCCAAGCTTGTGGGCTACGAGGTTCAGCGGATCGTTGAAGGGCGTGATGGCCAGGACCACGCCGATCGGCACACGCTCGTACCAGCCCCGGCGCTGCTCGCCGCCTGGAAATGAGTCGAACGGGATGGTCTCACCCGTGACCCGCTTCGCTTCCTCAGCCGATACGGTGAGCGTGTTGACGCACCGGTGGGCTTCCTTCCGCGCCTCGCGGATAGTCTTCGAGCCCTCCCGGGCGATGGTCCGCGCGAAGTCGTCCACGTTGTCGCTGACCAGCGCCGCTGTGCCGTAGAGCACCTGAGCCCGCTCGTAGACCGTCATGCGCCGGGCCACTTCGAAACCTCGCTCTGCCGCTTCGACGGCCGTTCCCATGTCCTCGACGGTACCCCGCGGCACCGTGTCGACCACGGAGCCGTCGAACGGGTCGTAGACCTCGATTCTCTTTTCCCGGCCCACCCACTCCCCGCTGAGCAGCATCTTCATTTGTGCTTCCCCCCAATGTGCAGCAGATCGTTGAGCACGCTGAATCCGGTTTCGCGCTTGCCCGCGCCGGGGCCGACGATCGTCACCTCCCCAAGCGTGTCGGTGGCGATGGTCACGGCGTTGGTGGCGCCCATCACGGCGGCCAGCGGATGGGTATTGTCCACCAGCTGCGGCGCCACTGCCGCTCGCACCTCGCCGCCCTCGCGCCAGACGCGGCCGATCAGCTTGTACCGCTGGCCGGCCACCGTGGCGGCAGCCACATCGTCCGCCGTGATCCCCGTGATTCCCTGACAGGGGTTGTCGCCCGGCATCAGGTCGGCACCGAACACCACGTTGGCTAGGATCGTCACCTTCGCTAGGGCATCCCAGCCGAGCACATCGGCGTTCGGAACCGCCTCCGCGTACCCCAGCTCCTGTGCCTTCGCAAGCGCGCTCTCGTAGTCGAGGCCCTCCTCCATGCGGGTGAGGATGTAGTTGGTCGTACCGTTCAGGATCCCCCGCATCTCCAAGATCTTACTGCCGGCCAGCGTCTCGCGCACGAGGTTCAATACCGGCGTGCCGCTCATCACCGTGCCCTCGAATAGGAAGAGGACGCCGCGCTGCCGCGCGAGTCGGCTCAGCTCGTGAACGTGGAGTGCTACCGGGCCCTTGTTGGTCGTGGCCACGTGCATGCCCCGCTCGAGCGCGGCCCGGACGTGGCTGGTGGCGGGCTCGCCCGTATCGATGTCCGTATATGTCAACTCAACGACCGCATCGGCCTCGGCCCGATCGATCATCGTCAGTGCGTCCCAGTCGCACCCGCCGGGCTCGATGGCCGAGAGGGACTCGCCCTTCTCCGCCACATCGACCGCCCGCGCCAGGTCGATGCCCTCTGGATGATAGCAGCTGCCCTTAAGGAAATCGGAGATACCGACCACGGACCAGTCGAAGCCATACTCCGCAGCCAGCGACCCCTTCTTCTCGATCAGCAGCTCCGCCAACCCCTGCCCCACCGTACCGAATCCGATGAACAACAGACGCATTTACATCTCCTTCTCTCGAACGAAAGCGATGAAAGCCGTGCGTTATCGATTGATCGGGCTATCGGCTATCAGCTATCAGTCACTTTCGTCAGTTTCCGACGGATGGCCTGCATGGCGTATCATGTCGCCGGGCCGAGGACAAAACTGCCGAGTGATCAGCCAACGAGCTGATAGCTGATAGCCGATAGCCCAACTCTCCCCAACCCCCTCAAGATATTCTCACACTCGATCCAACGCCTGATCCAAGTCCGCGATCACGTCATCGGGGTGCTCCGCCCCTACGCACAGGCGGACCATGGTCGGCGGGATGCCGGCCAGCTCGCGCCCCTCCGGGCCTTGTTGCTGGTGCGTGGATATGGCCGGAATGGTGGCGACGGATTTTACGCGGCCCAGGTCGGTCGCCCGGAAGACGCGTTCCAGGCCGTCGAAGAAGCGGCGCGCATCCTGCGCCCCACCGCGGACATTGAACGACAAGAGGTGCCCGAAGGTCGGCTCGCCGCTGTCGACCAAGCGCATGTACCGCCGGGCCAGATCGTGGAGCGGATGGTCGGGCAGCCCCAGGTAGTCCACCCGATCGACCTTCGGGTGCCCAGCCAGGAATCGGGCCACCTGCATCGTGTTGGCGGACATCCACTCCACCTTGAGGCGTAGCAGACGCAAGTCGCCCAGCAGGGAGAAGGCCGAGTAGGGAGACATCGACGCACCCGAATCGCGGAACGGCCACAGCTTGAGCCACGTGGCATAATCAACCTTCGCCTCGTCCGGCAGGTGCCGGCTGGTGATGTCGCGGCGGGCGATGACGGCTCCGCCGATCGCGGTACCACCGCTCCCGATGGTCTTGGTCAGGGAGTGCACCACTATGTCCGCACCGTGTTGGAACGGGCGGAGCAGAGCCGGCGTGGCGACGGTGGAGTCCACCACGAGCGGAATGCCGTGACTGTGCGCCAGATCGGCAACTGAGGCCAGGTCGCAGCACACCTGTTGCGGGTTGGAGGGCATTTCCGCATACAGGAATCTCGTGTTGCGGTCGATGAGCGGCGCCCAACTCTCCAGGTCCCACGGCTCTGTCACCCAGCTGGCCTCGACCCCCCGTTCGGGCATCCGTACGTTGAACAGCTGGAACGTCCCGCCGTAGATCTGTGCGGCGGAGACGATGTTGATCGGCTCCGCCCCGGTGCCGGTCCGTGCGACCAGCGGTTCGACGGCCTGCTTGACGGCGGACATGCCGGAGGCGGTACACAGGGCGGAGGCATCCACATCGCAGCCGAAGCTCTCCAGCAGGGCGAGGGTCTCCTCCAGGTAGAAGACGGTTGGGTTGTGGATCCGCGAGTAGCACCAGGTGGGTATCAAGTAGGCCAGGCCCGCCTCCATCTCGTCGCTGCTACGGTATGCCTGGGACGTGGAGGGGAAGATCGGCTCGATCACGCCGCCCTGGCCGCCGGTGAAGGCCTCCTCGACGCCGTAGACGCCATGGACGGCGATCGTGTCGAACTTCAGCCGTCGCACGCTGCGGCGATAGGCCTGGCGTGCCGCCAGGTGCGATTGGGCTTCCTGCACGCACTGTCGGACACCCGGGGAGTATTCTTGCGCCATGTCCAATCCTCTCTTCTCGACGTAACCCAGCCTCACGTACCCACGGTGCGCCGACCAAGGAGGTTGAGCTTGTAGCGGCGGATCACCGCCGGCTCGACCCGCTCGCCCACCTCGTTTTCGAAGTACAGCGCATCCTCGGGGCATTGGACGATGCAGGCGCCGCAGCGGACGCAGCGGTCGCCGTTCGCGAGCTGGATGGGATCGCCCGCGCCGCCCGGCTCGAAGCAGGCGACCGGGCACACCTCCCAGCAGGCAAGGGCTCCCACGCAGGCCTCGACGTCCAAGGCGACCTGCCAGCGCCGCTCGCCGAGAAACGTACTTCCCTCGACCGGTGTGGAGCCAGGATAGTCGAACGTGAACACCAAGGTCAGGATCAGGCTCGCGGCGGCGGCGGCGATGAGCGCATCGTCGGTAGTGCCCGCCCACCAGGCGATGTATGTCGAGGCCAGCGCGATCGCACCGCCCAGCAGCAGGCGCCGCGGACCGGGCAGCTTGTCATACACGATGAAAACGGCCAACGCCGTGCCGACGACAAGACCCACGAGTGGCAGCGCCCACTCCGGGCGCAGCCACCACGCACCCACGCCCACGACGAGCCCCGCCGGCACCGCCACCATCGCGGCCATCTCCAGCCGCTCGGTGAGGCCGAAGCGCACGCGGCGCATGTCCTCCGTCTTCTCGAGCCCGGTTTCGAGGTAGCGGGGAAGATCCTCCGCGGAGACCGGGCCGAAGTGCACGGTCCAGCCGCACCGGTCCGTCACCTGTCGAGTCTCGACCCCCGACGCGGCCAGTTGGGGCAAGATGGCGTGGCGGTGGGCGACCTCGTCCTCGATCCCCGAGGTCTTGAGCGCCGTCACGATCTGGTGCGTGGACAGGTGCCCCCCGGCAGCGGCACACCACACGTTGATGCCGCCCGACGGCGCGACCACGACCCAAACGTCTTGGCCCGACACGGCGCGCATGACGCGGCGGACGGTGAGGTCGTAATTGCACGTGACGATCACCGGGCTCGCCGCCCCCGGATGCCCGACGCGGCGCAGGCCCGGCTCCGTCGGCCACGGCGCAAGCCGGAACGCCGTCTGGAGCATGTCACGCACCTGGTCCCCCACGGGAAGGGCCGGTCGGCTCACGATGGCTGCTCCGCGATCACGGCCGCCAGGCTCCCGAGGAGCCAACGCTCCTCACGGACCACGCAGAATCCGCCGGCCCGGATCTCGGCCGCGAGGTCGGCGATGGGGCGCGAGGTCGAGCCGGCGACGAGCCAGGCGAGGGCAGACTGCGGCACGCGCAGCAACGCGTGCATGGGCCAGTGCAGCATTGCGCGGTGTCTGAGCCTCGACGTCTGAGCGTACACGACCGGCGCG
>CAYYVH010000282.1:0-5491 GCA_964475075.1 uncultured Anaerolineales bacterium
GTTGGTGGTGAGTGCGATTTTATTTTTATGCTATACTGACAGTCTGTTGTGTTTGAATCTAATAAACTCGATACGCTTCCCTTCGCAAGATAATCTTCAATGATTCCCTTCAGTTCCCTCCACATCGGCGTAGCTAAACAATCGCGCGGACGGATACAAGTATCTTTCTTGCGTTTCTTGTGATCGCATATTGTATCAAAAACACTTCCTTCTACTGCCTCAATAATATCCTTTACGTTGAGTCGCGACGCGCGTTTTGCCCCCCCACTTATCGGTGGATCTCAGGGCCGCGTGTGGCAATCAGAAACACCCCGCCGATGATCAAGAGCAAGTCGCGGCCCGAGATCTCGATCCCCAGCGGGGTGAAGAGCGGTGCGGTCAGCCGGACAACCCATGCCAGCGAGATCAAGAGAAGAATCCGCGTGACCATCGCCGCTAGCAGGCCGGTCCGCCGCGCCCGGGGCTGCTGGGCGGGCGGCAGCTTGCCGGTGAGGATGGAGATGAACACGATGTTGTCGATGCCGAGCACGACCTCAAGGGTCGTCAGTACTGCCAGCCCGATCCAGGCCTCGGGGTTCGTCAGCCAGTCCATTCGGTGTCTCCCTCTCTGGACGAGTGGTTCTGCGCTCACTTCGTGGGCTACGCGGAAGAGAGTATACCCGTTTCGCGGGGTGTTGTGACGCGGCTACCGGAGCCTGCTCCTACTTTCCCTTGTACAGCGCCGGTAGGTAAATCAACCGCGGCGTCGGAGCCCCACTCGTGACCCTGAGCGGCAGCAAGTTGCTCTGCAAGCCGTCAGGGTTCCGCACGGACACCAGGTACACACCCTCCGGCGCACCGGTGTCGACCGTCAACGTCAGGTGCTCGGCATCATCGAACGTGGCCGTGAGCTGCCGGGCGGGCGACTCGGACTCGAGGGCGACGATGCCCGAGCGGAAGTTGCGTCCAACAAGAGTGACCTGGTCACCGGGCGCTACCTCGATCGGGTCCATTTCCAGGAGCATGGGCGGCGGATAGTCCGGCGTCCGGCCGCCGATCACTGCCGTGACGATGTTGTTGACCTCCGTGACCTCCTGGATCTCGTCATCGGGGTCCAACCACACCGTCACCTCGGTCGGGAGCGTTGATGGCGTGTACGGAATGAGCACGTCCTCCCAGCGTGGCACAAGGTTGTTGGGCGCCTCGATCAGCGGGATCTTGACCGTCGCGACCACCGGGCCGCTCGTGTCCGAGCCCTCATAAATGCGGACTGTGATGTCCGCCGCGTCGGCCGCACCGATGTTGTGGACGCGGACCGTGAGACCACCCCGTCGCGCGTTGTACGAGATGTCCCGCGGTGCCGCACCGACATCCGGCATCAGCTCCGTGACGGGCCTGCCAGGGGCGGTCTGCCGAATCCGTACGGCGTACACCGTCCGACCGGGGAGCGTGAAGGTCACGCCTTCGTCCCGCCGTTCTAGCTTGAACGGGACCGTCTGCTCGATTGTGTCCGGCGGTGCGGCTAGATCGGGCGCCGGACCCGCCTCTAGAATGTACTGGCCACCCGGATCGAGCCCCCACGGTGTTAGCTGAACCGTCCGCGGCTCGTCGGCGAACAGGTAGGTCGTGACGGCCAGGCTCGTCGTCGTCGCCTCGTGAACCGCGGCCGCGAACAGCCGCCCGGTGCCGGCCCACGTCACTGCCTGGACGGGCAGGCCGTAGAAGAACGAGGGCACGTTGGCGCCGAGGTAGTAGTGGATCACGTTGAACCAACCGGGGAGCAGGATTCGGTCGGTCATGAGGCCCTCCGTCGTCCGGTAGGGCCAGGAGGCCTTCATGTTCGCGGCAATCTCGTCCATCCGGTCCGCGAGCAGCCTTTCGCTCGTCGGATCGCGATAGAACCGGGCGTACCCTTGCGCGAACCGATCCAGGAAGCGGTCCCAGTCCGAGCTGCCGGTCGCCCGCGCCACCTCGAAGAGCGTGCTGCCGGCCACGTTGTACAGCTTGCCGCCCGCCCAGGCGCACTCCTGGCCCGGTTGGGGGGCGTCGCCCGACGGGCGGCCGGCACGGGTCCACTCCATGGCGCATTGCTGGAGCGCGTCGAAGGGCTGCCGGAACGCCTCGTCGCCCGTGCGCAGGTAAAACAGCGCCGCCAGGTTGTACAGGTAGTGCTGGTAGCCGGGGAACGCGCTGAACTGCCCGTAGGTCGTGTTCCTCGCATACCAAGGCGTCGTGCCGTCCGGGTAGGAGGTCGTGTCATCCGGTACCCACACGAGCTGCGGGAAGATTCCCGCTGGCTTGCCTGCCTCTGCGCGGGCCGCGTCCGCCACCCATGCCTCGGCCCACTGCCGCAAGGGCTCCTCCATTCCGGGGTTGGACGAGTACCAGAGCAGGAACGGGAAGGGCTGCGTCACCCGGCCGTTCAGCGGTATGTCGCCCTGGTGGTTCGGGTTCGTCGCGATCTGGGTCGCGCTCATGTAGTTGCCCTTGAAGTGGGTGTGGCCTTGGGGAGTGGTAGTCAGGAAGAGATCGGCGAACGTCTTCCCGCTCTTCATGATCCGCTCCATCCCCTCGGGGTCGCCGTAGCGGAGCATGGGGTACATGTGCAGGCTGTTCCCGGTGGGTTCAGCCGTGTGCTCCACGTCCGCGTACTGCGCCTGGTAGCCCCGCTGGCGGTCGATGATTCGCGAGTTCCAGAGCCCGTCGACGAACTTGATCGTGGCGTACTCCGAGAGATGCGACGCGTCCTCCAGAACGTAGGCCGTGAGCCCGAAAGCCGGCACGATCTCCACATCGTCCGTCCAGCCGCCGCCGATCTCGCCCGAGGCTCGCTGGCGGTGGATCGTCCACCACTCGAACAGGTCGAGCCAGTTGCTCAGCGTGCTCATCAGCGTGCGAGCCCACTCCGGGCCCTCGCCCGCCAGCTCCCCCCAATCGATAAACGTCCACGGCCGGCCGTCGTTCGCCCACTCGTCCGTGGCGTACAGGTGGACGAAGGGGTTGACATCGCCCCACTCCGGATCCAGCTGCTGGGCCAACCACTGGGCACGCTCCCAAGAAGCCGTGCAGCGGCGCGGGTCCAACCCGCCCCGGTTGCGGAGCCACAGGATCTGACCCTTCAGGTAGTAGGGGTGATCGGGTTGGAAATGCTCCACGATGGCGTTGGCGCGCCCCGTGTTCTCGCTAGCGGGCGTCCCACCGAAGCCGTACAGCGTGCGGTAGCGCTCCGCATCGTCTGCAAGTTGGACTTGCCGCAGGAGGTCGCCGGCGGCCCAGTTGCCCGGATTCGCTGCCAGCTCCGCTTCGAGCAGCGCACGGGACGCGGCCATGAGCTCACGCTCGCCGCCGATCGTCGCCGGGTGTCCTGCCACCCAGAACAACCCTGCGGCCTTGGCGGTTCGGAGGGCGGGGGCGTCGAGAGCCTCAAAGGCGGCGCGTGCTCCGTCTACGTTGCCGAGATTGAACAGATCCACCGCCTTCTGGAGTGTTGCGTCGGCCGGCGCATCGCCAATTGCCAGGGCACCCTGGTCATTGCGCACGAGTGGTGGATTGGCCGCCGGGTGCAGCATGAGGGCCTGGAGCCCGGCGGCGGTGAACGCGGGCACGATGTCCGTCGTCCGCAGCTCCGGTGGACTGACGGTCGGGCATTCGTCCAGCATGTAGTCCCAGGTGATCGGCCCCCTGTCCTCGCCCGGGCCAACGGTGACCTCGATGAAGCCGTCGGAAGCGTCCACGCGCACGGTGCGGGGCACGGCGTTGCCGATGCCGGGCGTGCGACCATCGGGTAGCGTGGCCACGTCGAACCGGCCGCGGAAGATGATCACGTCCAGGCGGTCCACGTCCACGTTCACACCGTTGACCGTCGCCCGCACGAGAAACTGAGGTTTGGTCACGTCGCCCAACCACACGGTGACGTCATACTCCCCAGGCGGGACATCCGTACGGAAGGTGAAAGGCCGGGTATGGACGACGGCGTCCAGGGTGGCATCGGAGAGCACCGACGCGGGAATGCCCTGACCCACCCTGACCCTACGGCCGAAGATGTTCCAGGAGTGGCGAGCCCCGTTCACTCCGCTGTCGGGCGCGACGGTAAATCCGTAGCCGGTGTCCGGCGAGTAGGCGTTCTCTGGCATCACGGCCGTGAATCCGGGCTCGAGCCGACCCGTGTCGGGCTGGAAATCGAACTGCTGGACCTCCCCCTGCGCTCCGGTCGGTGCCGGCGTGGCCAGGAGGGTGCCGAGTAGGAGCGTCAAGAGCGATGCGTGCAGGCGTGACATGTCGTCTCCTCCCTCTCTTGCAGGTACACACAACCGGCGAGGCATCGACTTGCGAGCCACGCCGCCTGTCCCTTTGCTGAGTGATCTGATTTGTTTCCCCCAGGAGAATATCGCGTTTCGGGAAGATTGGTTTGAGGAGTTGCAGCAGCGAACGGCGCCGGACTTGCTCAGCGGGCGCCGTTCGGGGAGAAGAAGTCGTGGACGGCGTGAGTTACGCCCATCATCCGCTGGATCGCCTCGATCCGGTCGGCGAACTGCCGGTGAGAGGCGGTCACGTTCCGCATCACCTCCGCGCTTTGGGCGATCTGCCGGCGCGCGCCGGTCGCGACCTGGCCCAGGAGAGCCGTCACGGCCGGGCGGTCCAGGCCGAGCGCCTCCAGGCCGGCCCAGATCAGCCGCACATCGGCCGCGCTGGCCGCGCGCCGCGCTACGACTTGCTCCAGGGTGCGAACGTCGGGGTTGTCTTCGGCCAGGATGGGCGCCGTGGTCCAGCTCGGCGGGGCAGCCGGTGACGCGGTGCCGGAAGCTGCATCGGCGCGTGAACCCTCGCCCTCCGTGACAAAATACACCAACGGACTGGCCAGACGCCGCAGGCCGGAAGCCAACCTGCCGGCTGGCTCGGGGCCACCCGGATCTGCCTCGGGTGCGGGAACGACGTCTGGGTTTGGGATGCCGAGCTGCCCGCTGACTGTCTTAACCAGGTCAAGCAGCTGTCGCGCGCGCTTGCGCAGGGCATCCTGCTCCTGGCGCTCCGCGGCGAACCGCCGCGCGACCATCTCGAAGTCGAGCACTCCGGCATCACCTTCTGGCATCTCGGCCGCCGTTGCGGTGAAATCCTCGGCCAGTGCCGTCCACGCATCCGCCAGGCCGTTGATCACCGCGTCGTTCGCCGTGTCGATGTCTTCCGCCGACCAGCCGCGCGTCAAGCTGAGCTCCGTCAGCGCCGTTTGAGCGTCCGTCGAGATCACCGGGATCTCGTCGCTGCCGACGTAAGTCATGAAACACACGAACACCGTCTCGACCGCATCGTGGTGTGGCTCCAGCTCTGGAATGGACTCGACGGCCGAGGACACCAGTTGGTCCAGATTCGGGGCGGCCGCGGCGACCGGGCCATCACCAGCCGCGGAGGCCGGACCCTCCGGCGCCCCGGCCTCCGGCGCGCCAGCCTCGTCGTTCGTTGCCAGGGTTTCGGCAGCCGGGCGCTCCTCCTCGGCCCCGCCGCCTTTCGCGCGCTC
>CAYYVH010000283.1:0-5482 GCA_964475075.1 uncultured Anaerolineales bacterium
CCATACTGCGCATGAGACACGCCAGCTTTCGCGGAGCGGCGCCCGGCGCGGCGGTCGTGGCTCTCGCTGTGGCGGAGGCGCCGGCACGGGGGGCTGTTGATCCTCCGGCGGCGTGCGCCGAGGGCAATCCCTACCTGGTGACCGTGGCCATGCCGGACCTGTACACGGGCGTCCTCGCCAGGGAGGAGCGCGCGGTGGCGGGCGTTGTGATGTTCCGGGACACCCCGAAGGACAGCCCCCACTACCTGGTCGCGGCGCCACAGGCGGTGGGGGCGGTATACGGCCTTGCCTACAGCTCATCGGAAGGGGCGGTCTACAGCGCTGCCTTTCACAAGCGCGGGGTCCCCTTCGGGCCCGGCGGTCCGGGGGCGATCTACCGCAGTGATCTGGGCACGGGGAAGACTGCCCTTGCCGCGGTTGTGCCTGACGCGGGGCCGGACCGTCACGACCGGACGCCGAGGGACCGGCGCGGTCGGGACTGGGCGACCAAGACGAGCCTGGGTGACCTGGAGGTGGGCGCCGACGGCGCGGAGCTGTACGTCACCAACCTGAACGACCGGCGCATCTACCGGTTCGCGCTGCCCACTATGATGTTGCTGGGCAGCTTCGCCCACGGCGCGCATGCCGAGGAGTGGGCCGAGGAGGCCCGGCCCTTTGGCCTGGGCTATCGGAGCGGTCGGCTATTCCACGGGGTGACCAGGACGGGGGAGGCCAGCCACCGCCGAGGCATGCTTGAGGCGCTGATCTACTCGTCGCTGGCGAGTGGGGCGGACATGCACCTCGAGGCTCGTTTCCCCCTCGACTACCGCCGGGGGACGTTCGGGTTCGATCGCAGCCAGCCGGACACCAGCCTCGATTGGCGCCCCTGGCGCGAAGGAGATAACGACTCTGCCCCGGCGAATTGGTACGCGTCCATGTACCCGATGCCGATCGTCTCCGATATCGCGTTCAGCGAATCCGGACTCATGCTGGTGGGCCTACGGGACCGCCATGGGGACATGACGTTGGTGTCGGCCAGCCTGATGGAGGGCACGAAGATCGGCTTCGGCGTTGGCGACATCCTAGCCGGCGTTCCCGGCGGGGTGGCGGGCGGGTGGACGTTTGAGCCGGACGTGGAGTTCTTCGAGGATGGGACGTCGTTCGGCGATGAGAGCGCCCTCGGCGGCCTGGCCGAGATCCAAGGCCCCGACCGGATCGTCAGCTCGGCCGTTGGCCTGCCCTCTCCGGCCTTCGACGCGTGGCCGCGCCGCGGCGCTTACTGGTACGGCGCGGCTTCGGGCAGCAAGAGCTCCGAGGAGCTCATCGGCTCCCTGGCCAGGCCGCGGCCGCGGCCGTTGATGTCGCTGGCTGGGTGGCGAAAGCCGCGGGACGACGAGCAGGCTTGGGAGCTGAACCTCGGGGACGTCGAGGCCTTGTGCTCTCCGGCGAAGCCCTCGCCAACTCCCACAGGGACGGCAGTGCCGTCTCCCTCCACCACCGCGTCCCCCGTCCCGGCCACAGCCACGGCCACCGCGCCGGCCACGCCCACTCCGGTGCCGGAGCCCGTCTACCTGCCCGTGACCTTGAACGAGCGGCCGTGCTCCGAGACTCGCCGCGCGGCCGTCGCCCTCGTGATCGACACCTCATCGTCGATGCTCGAAGCAACGAGGTCCGGGGCCACGAAGCTAGCGGCGGCCACTAGCGCCGCCAGCGTGTTCGTCGACCTCCTGGCTCTTCCCCAGGACCAGGCGGCGGTGATTGGCTTCGACTCAACCGTCTCCGCCCACCAACTGACAAGCGATGCGGGTGAGCTTCGCGCGCAGCTGGCGGACCTGAGGTCGCACAAAGGCACGAGGATCCACCTGGGGGTCGAGGCGGCCCACGCGGAGCTCATGAGCCCCCGGCGCCGGCCCGAGAACTACCCTGCCATGGTCGTCCTCACCGACGGCCGCGCCACCGACGGGCCCGCCCCGGGCATCAGCGCTGCTCGTGCCGCTAAGGGTGACGGCATCTACATCTTCACCATCGGTCTGGGTGAGACAATCGATCGCGCCCAGCTCCGGGCCATGGCCTCGGATCCAGGTGCGTACTACGAGGCGGCGTCGGTTGAACACCTCGCCGCGGTGTACTCGGCGATCGCGGTGGACTTGCCGTGCCCGCCCGAGAGATACTGGGGAGGTCGGTGACGAGAACGCCATTGGCATGGCCGCCGTGCATGAAGGAGACGAGTTGACAACCAGTGACCCGAAAGCCTGGGAGGAGTTCTTCGACGCCCACGCCCCCCTCTACGACCAAAATGACTTCACCCAGAACACCGTCGGGGAAGTCGATTTCATCCTGGACGAGCTGAGCGTGCCCGCCGGCGCATCGATCCTCGACGTGGGCTGCGGCACGGGTCGTCATTCCATCGAGCTTGCCAGGCGCGGCTACGACGTGACCGGCTTGGACCTCTCGGCCCAGATGCTCGCCCGGGCGGCCGCTTCGACCCGCTGACCCTCGTCGAGGTGTCAGACTACGCGCCGCGGGAGGGCGCGGCACCGATCCGGGTCCGGGAGCGGGCCTTCGTGGCCCCGGAGCTCGTGCTGCTCTTCGGGATGGCGGGATTGCGGGTGCGGGACATCTGGGGCGGCACGGCCGGCAACTGGGGACGGCGGTCAATCGACTTGGATGAGATCGAGATCATGGTGGTGGCGCGCAAGGTCTCCGAGCCGTGGGCGGCCGCCGAAGCGGAGTGGGGGTTGTGACGTGAGATCCGATGCCTCGACAGTGGAGGAGTACCTGGCCTCGTTGCCTGAGGACCGGCGGCAGGCGGTTTCCGCCGTGCGCGACGAGATCTTGGCCAACCTGCCGCCGGGGTACGAGGAGGCGATGAACTGGGGGATGATCACGTATCAGGTGCCGCTGGCCACCTGCCCCGACACCTACAACGGCCAGCCCCTGCTGTACGCCGCCCTGGCCTCCCAGAAGCGCCACATGGCCGTCTACCTCACGGCGGTCTACGCCTCCGAAGAGGCGCGCCGGGACTTCGAGGCGGCTTACAAGGCCACCGGCAAGCGCCTGGACATGGGAAAGTCGTGCGTGCGTTTCAGGAGGCTGGACGATCTGCCGGTGTCGCTAATCGGGGAGACCGTGGCCGCGGTGGGTGTCGAGGAGTTCGTTGCCCAGGCCAAGGCATCCCGCAGCCGTCGGCGGCGGGGGAAGAAGTGACGGCCTCATGACCCCTGGGATCTGGCCTGCCGGAACTGACAGCACGGATAGGCGGCCGGACTCAGTGTCATCCCCACCTGCCCCCATTCGAGCACTACCTTGGCCAGGTGTTCCTCCGGCCGAGCAGCCCAAGCTGATCGAGGACGGCGTGTTGGCGCTCGTGGAGCGAGTGCTGGGCCGACTCCCAAACACCCTGGCGCCCCCGGCGCGTGGTCACCTCTTGACCAGCCTACCGCTCGGCCGCTACACTGGCCCGCACCGGTTGACCACTCGCTTGGTTGCGCGTGGAGGACATGGATCGCTCCGGTCTGATCGACGCCTTGCGCGACGTCGATCGTGAGTTGAGATAGGCTGTCGACATTGTCGTAGCGGGGGGCGCGGCGATGATCCTGCACTTCGGCGCGACGCGCGCCACGCGAGATGTAGACGTAGTCGCCGTCAAGGGGGACATCGGCGACTTCCGGCGAGCGGTTTCGGCGGTGGCTGAGGCGCATGGCCTGGCGGATGACTGGGTCAGTGAGGCGGCGAAAGGGTTCGCGTCGATCTTGCCTGTGGACTACAGCTCCCGACTCGAGCCGCTCATTATCGGCACACAGCGCCTGCGCCCGTTCGTGCTCGGCCGACCCGAGCAGGTTGCGATGAAGATCATCGCGTTGCGGGAACAGGACTTGGAGGACCTCGAGGTACTTCTGCCCCTGCTGTCGGAGACCGAACGCCAGGTCGTGGTCGCCATCATGCGGCACGTGGCTGGCTTCCGTCCGGACTGGGCGCAGCGCATCCAGTACTTCCTGGAGGAGAGGGGATGGCGGATGTGATGGATCGCCTGTTCGCCGAATGGCACTGCCTCGGCGCGCCGGTGCTGCTGGCCGAAACGCCGCTCGCAGTCGAGAAGCGCCGGCCCGAGGCGTTGATTGCCCAGAGTACCGCACACTTCCGCGACTCCGGTCGACTTACTTGGATCGTGCTTGCCTGGCTGATCGACCATGTCGATGATCTCGACGGATCGGCCCTGGTGACCGCTACCCGGTCCGCGGGCGACTTGTCTGTGCTCGGCGTGCTCTGCGACGCAGCGGACCGACGCCGACCGCACCAGACCTTCGGCGAGATCATGCTGGAATGCCGTCCACCCGCGAGCCTCGAGCCGTTCTTCACGCGCGTGGCCGCCAGTCCGCTGGCCGTACGATTGGCTCACGAGAACCCGGTGGACGTGTTCCTGCGGTGGCGCTATCTGTGTAGCGAGCTTCAGTATCTGGACAGGACTTCGCGACAAGCCGGGTCCAGTACTACACCATGCGCCGGCCGACGGGGCGAGAGCGCCGGTCACGGAGCGGCACGCCCGGTAGGGTCAGCGCCTAGGTGACCGGGTCGTCCGTATCCGACAGCAGAACCGACTCGTCGAGGAGGGCGGCGACGGCAACCCGGCTGTCCAGTGTCCCCGCCGCCGATCTGGTCTGGCGCAGGAAGCGGATGCCCTTGGCGAAGTAGCCGCGGCGGAGCCAGCACCACGGCGGCGAGACGGCGAGGGCCGGCGCGGTCTCGGCCTGCCCGCGGTCTAGGCTCCACCGCAGGGCTGCGCGCAGGTTGGCGTGCTCGCATTCCAGCCGCCGCAGCCACGGCTTGTTCGGGTCCCCACAGCGCCGAGGGCGGCGGCTGCCGCCGAGTTGGTCCAGGGCGCTCTCCGGACCCCTAGAGCTCGCCCGGCCAGTGGTTAAGCCTATAACTGTCCACTGAACCGGGTCATCACCAAAGCCCCATCAGCGCTACTCTGACGGCTTGGTGCAGCTGGCGACGGAGGCGGTAGCGGAAACCAGCTATAGGCGAGGAAGTCGGCAACTCGAGGTACTGGCGGGCATCCCCGTGCCGAAGTCCACTGCACATCGCATGGCAGCAAGCGTGGAGTTGCCTGTGGCCGAGGGTTCCGACGCTGCGTTCCTGGGCGCCGACGCAAAGGGCTTCAAGAAGTAGGCAGGGCGAAGGGGTCACGTTCGCCTTGTGTTGGAGTTGGGACCCGGGGGGCACGTGCTGCTTTTGGGAGGCTGGGCAGGGGTAGGTTGGGACGTTGTGGCTCAGGATGTTGAAGCGGCGCGCCGAGGCCAGGCGCGCCTGCTTCTGGCGGGCGGCGACGATGACCTGAATCGGTGGTTGTCCCCATTGGCGGAGGACACAGTCCGGTGCCACTGGCACCTGGCGCGAGAGAGCAGTTACGCCCTGTGGGGCGATGGTGCAGGGTACTTCTAGAAAGTGGACGTCCGGCGCGAGATCACCGACCTCCTGGCCATCGAGTACCCCGAGGAGG
>CAYYVH010000284.1:0-5469 GCA_964475075.1 uncultured Anaerolineales bacterium
GGACGGGCGGCGCGGGCGTGCCCTCTGCGTCACGGCGAGCCGCACGGACGCAGCCGGCACGTGCGCGGACCGGGCGCAGCCGGATATGGGTTTCCACACAGGCTCTTAGAGCCCTCGGTCTCGGCGCGCTGGCCGTCCTGCTGCTGGCTGGCGGCTGCGCCGGCACGGGGGCCGTGTCCAGCCCACCTTCCGCGGGCGGGAGTCTGGCCGGCCGGGGCGCATCCAGCACACATGGGACCGA
The DNA here is from genome assembly GCA_964475075.1 of uncultured Anaerolineales bacterium. Lineage (GTDB taxonomy): Bacteria > Chloroflexota > Anaerolineae > Epilineales > Epilineaceae > CAYYVH01. The sequence goes on from CAYYVH010000284.1 coordinate 242, forward strand.
GCCCAACGTTTACGCCACGCGGCGTGCCCGGCTTGTGGGGGAGGCCATCGTCGTCGCCGGCTAGGGCCATGAGGACGTCCCAACCGCCGGCTGGCTCGAGGATGAGCTGGGATGCACCAGGCATAAGGGCGGGCACGATGGCCTGGGGAACGTGACTGGCCAGCTCCTGGGCCGCGGGATCGTCAGGCGCAAGGACGGTGATGGGCGTCAGGTTGTCGCCGTCGATGGTCAGCCCGGCCTGTGTGGGTGGCCGGGGGAAGACGGCGTTCTGGCTGAGGCCGGGCAGCTGGTGGATCGAGCCGCTCTCGACGACGTCGATTCGCGCCGTGGCCGTCCACGCTGAGACCGTGTGCCGCGCGTCCGGTGCTAGTAGTGCCTGGCTGAGTGCCTTGTAGGGAGACAGGCGGATGGCGAGCCGGTCGGGGCGGGCGGCTGCCAGAGCGAGCAAGGTGACGCTGGAAACCAGGGCGAACGCGAGCCCGACACTCGCCTGGCGCGCCCAGGTGCCCGATCGCCAGAACAACCCGGCGGCACACAGCCCCATGGCCGCCTCCACGAGCACGGTGCTCTCCGCGCCGACGACGCCGACCAACGGCGGCACGATCAGGCTGCCGAGAGCGGAGCCGACCATGCTGGCCCCGTAGATCCGGTGCAACCCTCGGGCGTCGGACGCGAGGAGCCCACCGATGACCAGACCGCTGCAGATGAAGGGCACCGCGGTGCCAGTGAAGGTCAGGACAAGGAAGAGCACCTGCCGCCGATCCCAGGCGATGGCATACGAGTCGAAAGGGACTCCGTTCCAGATGACGAAGCTGGCGAGCGCGGAAAAGGCGAAGGCAGCGGACCACCACCCTGGGTGCCGGCCCAGACCCGGGCGCACGCTGAGGAGCGACCCGGAGGCGCCGAGGCCCAAGAGCGCCAGGCTTACGACCATGAAGGCGAAGTGGTAGAACTGGGCGAGGGCGAACAGGCGCGTGAGGGTCAACTCGAAGGCCAGCATGGCCATCGAGAGCAGGAAGACGGCCGTGAGCGTCGAGACCCGGGTGGAAGGAGGGTTCACGGGTGTCATTTTACCGCGATTCGCCTTGACCCGCCTATCTGGCTGGCAGCTTCAGCTCACAGGCTGTAAACTGATTGGCCGGTGAGAGTCTGCCGATGCGCTGGCTGCGATGTCGAGAATTGGCTGATGAGGCGTTGATGCTGAAGATGCGCTCGTGCCGGGTGACGAAGGCCGGGGCGGCTCTTGCGATGAGCCAGCTGCTCATCGCTTCGTTCGCCACAGGGCTCCTGCTTTTCGCCAGCTGTGGCGGCGCCCGGGCTGAGGGCGAGGGGCTTCTGTTCCTGCCCCTGGTCCTATCGAAGGGGGCACCCGAGGTTGGAGTCATGCCGGCCCCAACGCCGCCACCCGTGGCTTGGTCCTTGGTGCTCGAGCGTGTGCCGCTGCATCCTGATGCTCGGTTGGAGCTCTACCGGGTCCACACCCAGGTCTCCCCGCCCGAAGCCGTCGCGCTGTATTCGATTGCGGCGGCGCCCTACGACGAGGTGTTGGCCTGGTATCGCCAGCAGCTTGCGGCCCGTGGCTGGCGGCTCGTGGAAGACCGTCCGGGCGGCCAGCGTTGGGTCCACTACGACGGATGGCTGGAGGTGAGCTACCGACAGGGTTTCGACCAGGTGGAGCGCCTGCGGCTGGCGCGCCCCCGCGGCGCGGCCTCCGCGCCGAACGGTGTAGCCCTGGATCCGTCAGTGCCCCTGCCCAACGATGTCGTCCGCTGGCGGTATGACCGGACGGATCTGCTGACTGAAGAGTTCCACATCGCCCGTCCAGTCGAAACGGCGCGCGTGGAACTTGCCGACGCCCTGGCGCGAGCGAGTTGGGTTGGCGGGGAGGCGGTGTGCCTTGGCGAAACGGTGCTGACGTCCTACTCCCGCGGCGATGAACGCTTGCTCACCTCGGTCCGCCCCGTTTCGGGCGGCGTGTCCGAAATCGGGGTGGGTCGTGGGTCATGCCTGCCCGAGTCCGAGCTGCCCGGGGCACGAGCCGAGTCGGTCTACCTGCACGGTGTTCCTGCCCCGCCGGGCATGCGCATCGCAGGTTACGAACGCCGGCCCGTTTCACGTGACGCCACGGAGCGGTGGCACGGCGAATGCGTGGACCTGGACCTGTTTGCCGCGGCCTTCCTGGAGCGCCTCAGTGGCTCCGGGTGGTCGCCCGTGATCGGCGGGAGGTTGGGGGGCGAGGCACTCCACGATCCCGCTGCCCTTTACCTGGAGCTCGCGTCGCGTGAGGGCGGGCCGCTTCTTTGGGTTGCCGCCCGACCCGCCGGCGGGGGCGCTGCGGTGGTCACGCTGCAGGCGCCGGATGGCGTCCGGAGCGTGACGGAGGGTTCGTCGTTGCTCTTCGATGACCTGCCGCTCCCGGACTCGGCGGATGCGCTCCGCCTCGAGCGTGATCTGCCCGAGGGTTGGGATTTTCGCGAGCGATACACGGTGCCGGGCGGTACGGTTGACGGGCTCGGCGCATGGTTCCAGCGGCAGATGACCGTGGCCGGATGGACATTCGAACGTCTGGAACCGCCGGTGTCCGGGCCCGACCAGGCCTACTTCTCCGGTGGCGAAGAGGTCCTCGTGGGTTTCGAGGTGCACACCGACGCGACGGTCGCACTTTCTCGCCGTCGGATTTGCCCGTCAGGTTTGCCCGTCCGGCCACCCCCGGAGGGAGAGCCCGCGCGGCGGCTCCGCGAGGTGCCCGTCTACCCAGGGGCGGCCTACGAGGGCTTCGATGCTCCGATCGAACGCTACCGGGTGGAATGCGCGGGCCTGGCTCTGGTGGTGGATTGGTACCACGCCGCCATGGAACGTGGAAACTGGAAGTTGGCGGCTATCGAGGGCCCCGAGGACCCCATCGAGCGCCGACTCGAGTTCGCTCGGCCCGACGAGCTGTCCCTGCCGCCCGAGGAGCGCACGGCATGGGCCGAGGTGCATGTGGTTCGTGCCTGGCCCTACCAGTACGTTCTAGACCTTCGGCGGGATGCGGCTGGTATCATACCAGGGCTGTCGGACCAGTGAGCGGTCTACGTGCGCGCTCCGTCTCATTCTCCGTCTCGCTCGCGATGGGGTGCGCCGTGGCCTTGGCCGGGGTTGCGCCTCAGGGAGTCCCCACACTGTGGTCGCAGGAGGACTCGTGGGTCGAGTTGGCCACGGACCACTTCGTAATCGTCCACCGACCGGGTGACGAGCCCCATGGCGACTACCTCCGCCACAACCTCGAGGCCGTCTACGCGGAGTTGGTCGCCGTCTTCGGTGTGGAGCTCGATCCGCCGGTCACCGTGCGGCTCTACCCGACGTTGGAGGACTACCTCCGCGCCAACCCGCTGGCCATCGACGTGGATGGCCAAATTGCGCACTCAGCGCGCGGCCGGCGTGAGATCGGCATCCCCCTTCCGCGCGCGCTGGAGCGTGGGGATGAGGGACTCGGCAACTACATCCGCCACGACCTGGCCCATCTTTTCGTCAACCGATTGGCCGACGGGCGGATGCCCCCCGGATTCCAGGAGGGCGCGGCGCAGTACATGGAACGGCCGGATGAGGAACGAGCGTCAGGGGTGGCACGGATGCGCGAGGCGTGGGGCCGCGATGCGCTCTACACCTGGTCGGAGCTCGCCGCACCCGGTGCGATGTATCTGGATCCACCCGTGAGCTACCCCGAGTCGCTGTCCGTAGTGCACTACCTCGTGCACCAGCACGGCTTTCCGTCAGTCGTGACCTTTGCGCGCGCTGCAGCCAACGCGACCGGCTGGCGCAGTGCCCTCGAGGCAGCGTACGGCCAGCCGCCCGAGCAGCTGGAAGCTGCCTGGCGGACGTGGTTGCCCTCGTATCTCGACGGCGGCTGGCGCTTCCACGCTCTCTACAGCCGCGATCTCGTGCCGGCGGAGGCGCTTCTGGCGCAGGGTGATTACGAGGGCGCGGTGGCGCACCTTTCCAGCGCGCTCTCGCTCCTGTCTCACGATGACCCCGCTCTGGCTGAGCAGGCCCGCGATCTTCTCGATCGGGCGCAGTCGGTCCTGGCGGCCCGATCAGAGCTCAGCGAAGCTCGCGGGTGGTTACTGGCGGGCGACTACCAGGCCGCGCTGCAGTCGGCTGAAGAGGCTCGCAGCGTGCTGGCGGACGTGGGCGACGGCGCCGGTGCCACCACTGCGTCCGAGATCGGCCGGCGTGCTGCGCTCGGACTGGCGTCCCGCCGCGATCTCGAGCGCGCGGCCTCCCTTCCCCCCTGGCAGGTTGCACAGGCGCGGGTCCTGGCCGACGAGGCAACAACAGGCTTCGCCCAGCTTGGAAACGACCTGGCGGCAGCGCAAGCGCTGGATCTCCGTGAGGCGTTGGATCGACGACAGGCCCCGGCAGGCTGGGTGCTGCTAATTCTGGGTGGTGCTCTTCTGGCATGGAACCTGGTGCGCCGGACGCGTGACCGGATGGCTGAGAGCCTGGGTGGGAACCCAGATTCTTGGCGAGCCCGAGGACGTGTGCGGGCTGGCAAGGACGGGCGGCGCAGGCGTGACCTCTGCGCCACGGCGAGCCGCACGGACGCAGCCAGCACGTGCGCGGACCGGGCGCAGCCGGATATGGGTTTCCACACAGGCTCTGAGGCCTGGTGATTCACTTCCGCGTACGCTACGAGGGGCTGCGCGGGCGTCTCGGGCAGACGCGCCGCCGCACGGCGTTGCTCCGCTCGGCCTCCCTGGCCATGGTCGTGCCCCTCCTTGGTTTGAGCGCTCACGTGTCCGGTCACCTGCCCTTTGCGCCGACGGTTTGGTTCGGTGGAGCGGCGATCGTGTTCGTCACCGCTGCCGTCTGGCAGACGCGCTCATCGGCGGAGCCGGAACTGGGGCGTGTCCTCGATCGCCGCCACGGGTTGGACGAGCTCCTGGTGACGGCCGTAGAAGTCGACCGGCGGGGAGCGCACACGGTGGTGGAAGGGCGGCTGTTGGACGATGCTGCAACGGCGGTGGCTACGCTGGGAGACGAACAGGCACTCGATGGCCGCACTACCCGACGCGAGGGCGAAACCGTTGTGGCCTTGGTGATGATCATAGCTGGCCTCTGGTTGCTGACGGGTACGATCAGGAACACAGAGCCCGTGGTGCGCCTGCCGCCGCTGCCCACTCGCACCCCGCCATAGGGGTAGTGGCGGCTCTCGGCCACCTTGTTGCCGCCAGCGTCCAGCACCACGC
>CAYYVH010000285.1:0-5463 GCA_964475075.1 uncultured Anaerolineales bacterium
CGTTTAGTACCCCGGAAAGGTCATCCCGCCAACCAGCCGCCCCGCCCCCACCCTGGCTGTTCCCCCCCGTTACTGGGCCGGAATGCCCCCCAGCCGCTGCTCATCGCTGGCGGTTTCCCGCAGCTGATTCACCAATGACCACCAGGCCGGGTGCCAAGTCCCAGAGTACTCGAACTCTGGCTCCTCCTGCCGTTGTGCGATACGGGTACCGTCCGTGATCACCCGCGTCACCACCGGATCGAACGGTGCGATGGTCCGATACGTGCCGCCCTCGAAGAACGCGCCGTGCGGCATCTGCTCCTCCAGGCCAACCGCCAGGCTCGCCCGCGGCTGGATCGGCTGACCCTCGTTCACCTCGGTCTCGCCTCCGATGCTGTAGTACGTCCCGCTCACCCCGGTGTCGGAAGGCCTGTGTGGAACATCGTAGCGCAGCTCGAACACGACCTCTCGAGCGGTCAGTCCGTCCGGTGTCGTGTACGGTTCCCCGACGCGACCGGGCTCCGATGCCGCATTGAACTGCTCGAGGATCGGCCCCCGCACCTCGACCCGCGCCATCGGCAGCCCGTACAGCGTCATCTGGGCAAGCACTTTCTCGTCGTACGGGCTGAATGAGTGGATGCCCGTGCGGTTCAGGTAGTCGGCCTTCGCTCGCCGCAGAGCGTGGCCAACGTTCTCGCCTCGCGCCAGACGTCGCGTCAACAGCGTTGCCAGCAACTCGGAATAACCCACCGCATCCGCGTCGCCGTATCCGAAGCCCGTGTTGCCGATCCACTGGCCCCCTGCCTGGAGAATTGCCTGGGCGAAGTCCAGCTTGTGGTCGTCCGCAGCCGCCTGGTCATCCGGCACGTTCAAGCCCGAGTGGCAACCCACGGAGTAGTTCAGCGTGCCTCTGAGCACGTCCTCACTGGCCCTCACTTCGGCCGGTGTGACATCGCCGAGTCTCGAGTCGGCTGGGATGGCCCGCCAATGGTCGAAGTGCGCGTTGATGGCGTTGATCTCATGCCGGGTCCCCAACCACGATCCACGCAGCTGGTCCGCTATCCACGAGTTGCCGATGAGTTCGTCGACAGCTAGCCCTGCAGTCTGCCATTCGTCCGTGATGGCCGCCGCGCTGTCTCTCAAGAAGTCATAGCCGGTTACTAGGCCGCGGCTGGCGTTGATCGTTGGGCTGGCAAGGAAGGCATCGATGACGGCGATGATGTCGGCTGGCTCCTCGACCAGTCGCCCAGTGCCGTACTCCGGCATGGCCAGTTCCCTGCCACGCCACGGAATCGGGTCGAACGCGGCGTAGTGATCATCGGAGAGGAAGTAGCTCTCGCCGAGCGCCGCGCCGAGCGCCGATTCGGCGACGAGATACCGGCTGTAGCTCTCCTCGTTCGACAGCCACACCTCGTCCGGCACGCGCCAGAAGGGGATGATCTCGTCGTCCCCAACAATGACGAGGTGCTCCAGCTTCGGGTATGCCGTCCGCGTGACGGCCAGCATGGCCTTGATGGACCCCGCCACCAAGTTGGCATGGATCGGGTTGGCGGCATTCTCCTCCCAGAGCTGATACGTCTTTGATATGGCCTCGGAGCTGTCCACGGCGACCACGCGACCCGCCGCGTCCGCGTGCGTGGCCAGATCATCCAGCTTCGCCATTACCGCGTCGGTGCGCTCGTCTCCGTAGCGATCCCGGAGCCGACTCTCGTTCGTCAGGATCAGCGTCCGCACCGTATCCGACACGAATCCGGGCGGCTCGAACGTGGGCGGCTCGAACGCGGGGTCTATCGCGGACGCGCCCTCGGTTACGGTGATGCTCAGGGTGTACGGGGCCGGATTGTTGGCGCCGTTGTTCCCGGCGACCAATAGGTGATACCAGCCACTCTGGTTCCACACGCCAGTCGAGACCTCCTCCGGCTCGGTGCCGGCGTTCATGCTCGCCCGCAGGAGTCTGCCCGTCTCGAATCCGTCGCCGGCGTCCGAAAGCTGACCGATAGACATGGCTTGACCGATAGACATCGCCTGGCCGGTCTCGCTCACGTCACCGATGGACATCGCCTGGCCAATCGACATGGCTTGGCCCGTGCCCTCGACATCGCCCTGCTCCGTGCCCAGCTGGCTGAAGAGGAACAAGTCGTAGTCACGCGGCAACGCGCTCAAGGTGGCTGTCAAGGTCACATTGCGAGTACCGACGGGGACGCGGAACCAGTCCAGGTCACGGTGGTCGGTGATGGTGAAGTTGTGGAAAGCGGGATTGAGCACCGCGGCATCCCGCCAGCTGCTGTTCAGGCCGGGGTCCGTGCGCCAGCCGGCATAGTCCACAGGCCCGACCACCCCGTCGCCCTTACCGGCGGGGTTGCCCTTGGGGTCAGACGGACCCGAAAGGTGACCCCACCAAGTGCCGGAAGCCTCGACCCAGTTGTCGCTCTCGTTGTGCAAGCCCAGTTCGCCGTTGCCGGCGATTGAGCTGCTCCGCAGCGTTAGAGTGGCCGAGCCGCTGAGGTGGACCCCGTCCGCCTCGCTTGCGGCAATCGTGCTACCAGCCAAATCCACGCCAGCGTGTTTGACCCGCAGCCCCGTCTCGGCGAACGTCACGTCGGCATACGAGAGCATGCCATGGCTTCCCGGCAGGAATGACAGCCCGCGCCAATCGCCCGGCAAGGGTGCCGCGAAACGCCGTGCGCTGCTCAGCGTAACTGGCTGGGCGACCGTGCCCGAAGCTCGTAGTCCGCCCGCCACCTCCGTTCCTAGGCCGAAGTCGAACAGCGCCTCGACTCCCGCGTGCAGAGTCCATGTGATGCCGGCCGGTACTACGAGGTTGCGCTGTGGCCGACGGTCATTGAAGACGATCACGAACGGGGTGTCCTGGCCCTGTGGGTACCAGTCTGCGTCCCCTGCTGTGATCACGCCGGTTGCCACCTGCACGATGTTGTTCTCATTGCCCATGCACTGGTTGCGGCCTAGGTGATTGCCGAGGTAGTAGCGGATCGCGAGTCCACCATTGTTCCGGACGCGGTTGCCCGCAATATGGGTTCCGATTGATCGGTGATCGAGGGCGACGCCGTCGGAGCCGTTGAACGCGATCAGGTTGCCCTCGCCAGGCAGCTCGCCGCCGATTCGATTGTCGGTGGCGTCGAGTCCGACCCAGACGCCCTCGAGTCCATTGCCAAGCGCAAGCACACCGGAGCGGTCCGTTCCGATGCAGTTGCCGGTTATCATGTTGGCCTCGGTGCCGTTGTCCACCACGCGAACGCCGGCGCCAGTGTTGGCGCTGATCAGGTTGCCGGCACTGCTGCACGCATCGCCTTCACCTGGTCCCGTACGTGTGCTGCCTCCGATCACACTGTTGCTTGCCCTTCCACGGATCTGGAGGCCGTCGCCGCCGTTCGGAGTAGGCGCCGTGCCTGTGGCATCGGTACCGATGTGGTTGCCCTGCACAATCGTCGCTGACGTGCCGGAGGAGGAGATCGAAATCCCGTCCGCCCGATTGCCGCTTATGACGTTACCGAGATCGGGCACGGATCCGCCGATTCGAGTGTGCTCGGCACCAATGCCAATCCTGACGCCGAAGCCATTTGGCAGGGCACTGGCGCCGGAGGCATCCGTGCCGATGTAGTTGCCCTGCACAACCGTGTTGTCTGTGCCCGTTCCCTGGATGCGGACGCCCCAATCGCCATTGCCTGAGATCACGTTTCGCGCATCGGGCGCAAGACCTCCGATCACGTTTCCAGTGGACCCGTCACGGACGATGACCCCCTCCGCTCGGTTGGGAATCGCCCGTGTTCCTGAAATGTCTGTTCCGATCATATTGCCCTGCACGAGGTTGTCATCGGTGCCCGGGCCGTCGATGAAAACGCCCACACCGTTGCCGCTGATGACGTTGCCGCGATCGTCTGCAACGCCGCCGACCGTGTTTCGGTATGCGCCCTCTTGTATGCGCACGCCGCACAATCTGTTGGGAATCGGCGCTGGGCCCACGGCATTGATGCCGATCAAGTTACCGGCGACAACGTTGCCGTGTGATCCCGACCACTTGATGTTAATGGCGCAGTCGGCACTTCCACCGATGATGTTCCCCTGCCCCGCCGCGCGATCTCCACCGATCGTGCAGTCCGCCGCGTTGTTCAGCAATATGCCATCGACAGAGAAGTGGAGAATGTGGAGGCCCTGAACGACGACGCCAGTGGCGTATGAAATCTCAAGCCCTGCCAACGCGCCATGTGGCACCGATGAGCCATCCAGGATCACGCCGCGACCAACGGCATCGATGGCCAGCCCGTCGGTGGTGATGGGTGGGAGCGGCGTCAACACGCGAATCGTCGTGGGGGCTTCAGGGGGAAAGACCTGCGGGTCGAAGACGATCCGGTCGCCGGGAACCGCATGCGTGAGAGCGTCCCGAAAAGAGCCCGGCCCGCTGTCGGCGGCGGTGGAAACCGTGACGGCGCCAACCTGCGGCCTGGCCCACGCATGCGGCGCATTGATGGGCGTGCTGCCGATACGTGATGAAGTGCGAAGCCCAACCGGCGGGACCAGCATGCACACGAGGATGGCCAAACGGGCTGGATCCGACCGCGTTCCTGAGATCTGCTTCATCTGTCGATCTCCTTGCGAAGGTGAAACACCGCGGGTGGCAGCGCACCGTCTCCACCGTGCCTGGTATGCCCGATGCGCATCTGATCACGTAGCGCCGCGCTCAGTCCCGCCCATGGGGTGTCGGGTTGCCACGGGACCGGGGTCACCGTAGCGAGTTGGGGAGGCGCTGCTCTATCGGGCGGCCATGGCACCGGCGTCGCCGTGACGCGGGGGGCCGGTGCGATAGTCTCCGTTGGCCACGGGATTGCGGTCGCCGTCGGATTCTGCGGCGTGAAGTCGAAAGACCTGAACGCGAGCGGAATGAGAACGCGGGCTTTGCCCGGTCCCAGAATCGCAGTTGCCGTCGAGGTGGACGTCTGGGTGGCGGTGCTCGGAGTGGTCGGCGACGGTACGACCGCGCGAAACTGCAGCGCAGGGGCGAAATCCGAGGTGGTGCCCCTGGTGTTGGTCTGCGTAGCCGATAGACAGCAATAGGCGCCATCCAGAGCTGCTGGATCCAGGGCCAGGCCGAACGCACCTGCAAGGTCAGCGGTGACAGTATCCACGTACAGCTCGCCAAACGGTTCTGGGACGGTGTTGGCGAAGAGCTCCACAATGCACTCGGGGCAGGCCTGTCCCGTCACGTAGCCTGCCGACCAGCCAGCGAGCATATGTGTGCACGTGTTGGCTCGCGGCGCCGGTGAGCATGCATTCGAGGTCGGGCTCGCCTGCCGCGGGAGCGACGGGATCTGGGGCAAATCGGTCCTGCTGGTCAACCCGCAGCGAGAAGACCGCCGCTCTTCTGGCGAACTTCTCCAGGGTGTGGTCGCGCGCCCGTAGCTGGTCGGCCACCTCGGAGAAGCGGATGATCGGGCCGGCCACCAGCTGCGGGAACATGGAGACGTAGCA
>CAYYVH010000286.1:0-5427 GCA_964475075.1 uncultured Anaerolineales bacterium
TCCCGTACAGGCCTGCCGTTCGTCTGTTCGGTCCTCTCCTGCATGTTCCTCTCCTATAACCAGTGTAGGTCCGGTGACCCAGTTGACCAAGCACCTCAGGTCCTGGTACTTAGTACGGGCCCCGGCGTCGGGGACCAGGTCTTCATTGTCCCTGCGGCACGACCGCGACCAGGAGAGTGGCCCCTCGGCGCCTGGCCCAGAGCTTTGATTACAACCTGCGGCATGACCGCGCGATTCAGGAGGCGAAGCGGGGCCAGGCGACTCGAGGATCCCCCTCGCTCAGGGCGACAACGTTTGTCACTAGGAGGAGTCGTATGACCGAGGCCGCGCTTTACGTCGGTATCGATGTGTCGAATGCCAGCCTGGACGTTTGTTTCCTGAGCTCTGACGCCCGAACAGTGCGTCAGCCCGGCACGTATTCCAATGACCCTGAAGGGTGGACTGCTCTCAGGGCGGCCGTCATCTCGGCTTCGAGGTTGGTCGGCGAGCAGCCCCGGGTCGTGTGCGGCATGGAGTCCACCAGCAACATGCACAAGGGCATTGAGGGCGCGCTCAGGAAGGAGACGCGCCGCAGCATCGAGGTCCACGTGCTCAATCCCCTGGCAGTCAAGCACTTCGGAAAAGCGCTGCTCAGGAGCGCCAAGACCGACCGGCTCGACAGCCATCTCATCGCGCTGTTTCTGTTGCGTATGCAACCGGAGCCGACAGCTGAGATGCCCGACCTGTGCGAAGAGCTGAAAGAGGCCACGCGCACTCGGCGCCGCATGGTCGAGGAGAGGACCAGGGGCAAGAACCGTCTCCACAAACTGATGCGCCGCCACTTCCCGGGCTACCGTACCGTCCTTGGGAAGAACGTCTCGAAGCGCCTGCTGGTCGTGCTCTCGGACATGCCGTCGCCACACGCCCTGCTTGAGTGTCCGGTGGACGACCTCGCTGCTATCCGCCACGGAAGAGGCCGCCGGCCGGGTCGGCGACGACTTCTCCCGGCGCCTGCACACCGTCGCTTCCCAAGCACCGCGGATCGAGCTGTCGCCACTCACCCAGATGCTGATCCGCACCACAGCTCAGAGAGTCCTGGAGCTCACAGACCAGTTGGCCGAGTTTGACAAGGCCATCAGCGAGATGCTCCACGACGTGTTCCCGGACGAGGTACTCACGTCCATCCCTGGGGTCGGGGCTGTCTCCGCTGCCGCTATAATGGCCGAAGTTGGCGACGTGAGCCGCTTCAAGAGCAAGACTGAGTTCGTCGGCTACTGCGGCTTGTACCCCATCGTCTGGGAGAGTGGCCAGGCGAAGCGGCGCTACCGAATGACCCGCAATGGCAATCGCATGCTCAAGATGACCTTGCTCATCGCAAGCGCCGCCGCTCGTCAATACAACCCCAGCATCGGCTTCTACTACGAACGGCTCCGGAAACGCGGCAAGTCCAAGCGAGCCGCCGGCGGCGCCATCGCCCGCAAGCTCGCCGAGATCGTGTTCACCCTCCTCGCGCGGCAAGAGACTTGGTGCGAGGAGGAGGCCCTTCGCGGACTTCAGAAAGCAAAGGTGATGCTTGCCGATGCAGCCTGAATCAACGCAAGGAAGGCCCCATGCCTCACTGAAGAAATGCTCGCGCGCGCCAAGCGCCCGCGGCCATAATCGAGGTCCTGGGACCTTCCTGTACTCAACATACCGCAACCGACCGGTGACCGGCAACCCTCCCCCCTCAGTCTCCAATCCAAGCAGTCCTAAGCCACACAGCGCAGCCTCATTCCCTGCGCTCAGACTTGACACCGCTTATTACATCTCCTCGGCGTGTTTCATATGTGCGCCCTCTGGCCCGGTGGCGTTTCGACCCTATTTGAGAGGGTGCCGCGTGTGCCACCCTATTCTGGCTCAGACGGCTTCCGGTTTTTGATCCGCAAGACATTGCGACATGGATAGGAGGGTGAGCATGGGGCCAGTCTGATACTACGAGGCGCAATAGCCTGCCCAAGAGAAGAGCAAGCATCAAGAAAGGAGTCACTGATGGCGAAGATCCTGTCAGTTGCCACCCACGGGACCGATGATCAGACCAAGTGCACTTTCGCTTTCATCACGGCTGTGGGCGCTCCGGCGACTGGAAAAGTAGTGAGCGTCGCCCTGCTTGGCGAGGCGGTGTACTTGGTGAAGGAAGAGGTGGCCAAGAGCGTTCATGGAGTCGGCTTTCCGCCCCTTCCTGAACTGATCGAGAAGGTGCTCGCCGGGAACGTCCCGGTGTACGTCTGAGGGGCTTGCTCCGTCGCATGTGGGGTGACTGAAGAAGACCTCAAGACGCTGAACGCCTCGTTCATTGGCCCCGGTGAGTTCGCCAACCTGGTTTCCGAGTCGAGTGTCGTTAGTTTCTGATCGGGAAGTAGGGCGATGAGGAGGCGAAGCCCCTCCTAATTCCCCCCGGGGGCAGACTGCTGCACGACAACTCGCCGGGCAGCCCGACCAGTAGCCGGGCGGCGCTGGATGGTCGGGCGCTGCTGGTTCCTATCGTCAGCCCGGTCAATCGCCAGCGACTGGTGCCGGCGCCCCGGCTGTCGGCTCATCCGTGGGCACCGCGGCATGCAGGTCGGCCTGTCGGTTCTGCTGGATGGCACTGGCGCTCGACAGCACGGAGACGCAGTAGGGCACCATTACCGCAAGGGTGATGCTAAGAGACTGTCTGAAAAGCCCTGATCGGCTGCGCCCGGCCTGCGCCGGCGCCGGCTGCGTTGCCGCGACTCGCCGTAGCGCAAGGCTACGCCTGCGCCGCGTCGCCTTGCCGGCACGCACGCATCCTCGGGCTCGCCGAGACCCGGGCTTCTCAGACAGGCTCTCAGAAACAGGCTCTAAGCGGCCACTTCACGGCATCGGTTGGCGCGGTGACCAACTGCCTCGCGGCAGCGTCGTCCGGCCCCATACCAGAAGCACCACGGCAATCGTAATCACCTGCAGCGCTAGCAGGATCGGGGAGCCACGATCAGTGCCGAGAGTGGGAATGGCGACGTGCGTCCAGTTGAACGATGCGTGGATGACCATGGCGGCAAGCACGCTCCGCCCGGTGTTGTTGCAGACCCAGGCGAACAGGATCGAGGCAGGAACTGTCGACAGCACCAGGCCCCAGAAGGGTACCTGATAGTAGGGCTCATCCCGGTTCATGTCCGTCTGTGCCAGAATAGGGTGGTACACGCGGGACCGGCGAAATAGGAGACCGCGACAGCGGCCACCAACGGCCCCCACGCTCCCAGCGTGTACGCCGAGTTGAAGAACCGGGCGATTCCCGACGGGAGCGTAACGCCCTGCTGCATCATCGCGTACGGCACCCACAGAAGCCACGCCCAACCGAACGCGATCAGAATGTAGAGCCCCAACGCACGCTTGTTGTCCATCAGCCACGCTCCATAGTGTGCGTCTCGGCTACCCGGGCTCTGATCGTGGGCAACCACTTGCCTCGATTCGTCAGACATGTGATCCCCCTTGAGCGCGCGAGAGTGTACCATGCTTGACGGCAACGGTCACGAGCCACCGGAGCTCGGCCGAGGTCGCCAGCAGAATCGCACGAACACTACGTGGAACCACGTGTCGTACTGAGAGCTGCGGCAACCGGAAGATCCGGACTGGGCTTTGCGGTGGTCCGGCGGCATGATCTGGATGAGGGCCGCGGCTGTGGACGGAGTCCTCGACTGGGGTGCCAAGCGATAGGGAGGGTCACGGGAATCGGCGATATCTGCGCGACTGTCTGCAACCGCTGCTGTGCTGATGCTCGCTGCTTCTGTTGTCCCCTACGGCGAGAACAGCGTTGCAGCCGGGTGATAGCGCGCCAACACGCCGACTGGGATCTTGATAAAGCGACTGCGCCGCAGCCCAGAGCTGTTAGCCGTTGCCGTAGTCATTATCTGGCACCCGCCGCTCCGGTCACGCCCGGTAGTCGGGCCGGGCCGGCGAGGCCGTCCGTTTCGTCGAGGGCCACCACACCGCTCTCTGGTGAGGGGCGGTCTGGCTGACTGTAGGCTGCTTGTCGATCGTAGCGCAGGATGACCCCCTTGGCGCCGGTTATGCCGCCGACGGCCCAGCCCTCGGTCGGCGAGAGCATGACCATCGCGTTCAGGTCGCGTCCCGTCGGGCTGGCAACTTGGCGCCAGGCGTCGCCATCCCAGTGCAGGATCGTGCCGCCGAAGCCGGCCGCCCAATACTCATCCGGGCTGACGGCCGACACCGATTGCAGCCATGGCCGTGAGGCGAGGGGCACCTGGGTCCACGAGTCGCCGTCCCAGTGCAACGTTTCACCTAGCTCCCCAACTGCCCACGCGTCACGGGCCGAAGTCGCGGCCACCGACGTGAGCCGGAAGGGGTAGCGGTAGTTCACCGTCACCGCTTGCCACGACTGTCCATCCCAGCGCCGAATGCCGCTGCCCACCAGCCAGCCAGCGGTCGAGGACAGCATGAACACCGACTGCCAGTCCTGCCCGCTCGTCGTCGGACTCACGTACTCCAGCCATCTTTGTCCGTCCCAGCGCAGGACGGTGCCACCACTGCCGGCAGCCCAGCCGTCGGTTGCCGACGACATGGCGATGGCACTTAGCGTGGACGACGTCGGTGACGGGTACTCCGACCAGGCCACGCCATCCCAGTGGACGATCCTGCCCAGATAACCGACGGCCCAGGCGTCGGAGGCCGAGACCGCTGCCACCGCATACAACTCACCCCCCACGTCGCCCGTCGCCGACCACGCGCCACCGTCCCAATGGAGAATCGTGCTGCTCGCGCCTACAGCCCAGGCATCGGTGTTCGAGACGGCCGCGACCGCGATGAGATGCTCGCGCAACCGGTCGGCGATCTGCGCGTGCACCGACCACATCGATCCGTCCCAGCGCAGGATGACACCGTCATCACCAATTGCCCACGCGTCGCTGCCGGAGGCCACGCGCACATCTCTCAGGTCCACGCCCGTCGGGCTGTCAGCGACCGTCCAGGCTATGCCGTCCCAGTGAGCGATCGTACCACTGGAGCCCACGGCCCAGCCATCGGTCGCCGACGCCATGGCGACCGCCGTGAGCCCGGCCGTGGTCGGCGACGGAACTTCCGACCAGGACGAGCCATCCCAATGCAGGATCGTGCCTCGCGAACCAACGGCCCAGCCGTCGTCAGGCGACACGATCTCCAGCGACAACAGGGCACCGTCCCGAAAGCCACCGACCTGGGTCCAGTTGCAGCCGTTCCAGCGCAGCAGGGCTCCATAGTCCGACACCGACCCTGAACGGCCTCCATCGACCCCCCAGGCAGCCACGGCCCAGCCACTGCCCGGCGACGTGAGTGCCAGCGACGTGATCCCCAGAGTGCCCACGTCGGCCACGTCTTCGAAGGGGTCCGCAAGCCGCACCCACGACCGACCGTCCCAGCGCACTACGACACGGACGCTGACCCACAACAACCCGAGTC
>CAYYVH010000287.1:0-5409 GCA_964475075.1 uncultured Anaerolineales bacterium
ATCAGTAATAGCGCGAATTCGCGGGTAGGGGTGTAACTACCCTGGGGCCGATGCGCCAGGCGCGAGTTCGCGGGACGCTGAGTCGGGCTCATGGTCTGGCTGTCGAGTCCGCGCTCTGTGCTCTAGATCGGCCATTATACTCGACAATCGGTCATCGTTCAAGCCGAGCTCTTCGATGAGGGCGGCATATTCCTTAACAAGTGATAGGCTCATGCTCGTAGCGAAAGCGGCATCCTCGACCGTCATGCCCCAACGCTTGAGGCTGATATAGGCGCGCATGAGGTCTTCCAGATAGCGTTCTGTGCTGGGGACGGAATGGTCAGCTTCCCAGGCCACATCGGGGGCCTGCTTGCCTTCCTGGAAGGCCTTCTTCGCAATAAGGGCCTTGTGACTCACCGAGGGTCCCAAGTCGTGGACGGTGCCGCGGCGGGGGATGATGCACTGGTGTTTGTGTTCATAGGCAAGCATAGTGCTGCTGATGAGAGCGGTGCTTTGGCACAACAGCAGGGCGGTATCTGTTTGAGCCAAGGTGCCACCCTGGGCGTCGGCTTCGCGGTGCAAGCGGGCCACGACATGGCTACGCACTTCCTTGAGGGGGATGTCTTTGATCAAGCGCTCGATGTCTTCTCGGGCCACCAGAGTCAAGATCACGGGCAGCAGCCGAGTCTCGGCCATAGTGCGCCCGTCACGCGGGAGGTCAGTCTTGTCGACGGCGTACCACACGGTCTGACCGGGTTGCAGGTGCTGGCTGGAGACATAGTAGGCTTCAATGAGCTGCATCACCTCCGTGACGAACAGTTGACGCACCTTGGGGCCGCCGAGATGGGGAAACTGCTCGGCCAGCCAGTGAGTGAGCGTGTTGGGAAAGGTCTTGGCCAGCATGGGCTCGTAGAGCCGTTGACGATGGGACTTGGCCTTCATGGTATCGGCCCCCCTTTTTCCGGCTCCGGGACGGGAACCGTGTTGCGAAACTGAGCGATGACCTCGGCCAGACGCTCTCGATAGGTCTCGGTGTTGTACTCATCGAGCAACGCCTGGTACTGGCGCACCAGGGTAGGGGACATGCGGCGCAGGAAACTCATCTCGAGGACACTGCATCCGTCGGTGGTCATCACGGCCACGGCGACGAAGTCCTCGATGTAGCGCTGGATGGCCCGATAGCTGTGGTTAATGCGGCGTTGGATAGCCGTGAATGTCTTGCGCTGTAGAAACAGGCGCACGGCCTGCACTTTGTGCGTCACACCCCGGCCGATGTCCAACTGCTGGCCGCGCAAGGGGATCTCTTTGTCCTGACGGCGGAAGGAAGCCAGATCCTCTTCGATGGTGCGCACACCGCAGTTCAGGATGCGGTAGGCCAGGTCTTCGACAGTCAGATAAGTCTCTTGGGCCAGCGCTTCCCAGGCCATACGCTCAATCTGTGCCCGTCGCACTCGGGCCACGGCCTGACGTCCAGCGCTTTGACGGAGCTGATCGTCCTGAGGGCTATGGGCGGTAACCACGATAGGCACGAATTGGCACTCGGCGAGCGGCTTGCCCGGGGGCTCATCGGCTTTGATAGCCATGACGACCATCTGGCCGGGCTTGAGGGTGCTAGGAGAGAGCAAAGAGCTCAGATAGGTCTCTTTGATGACTTCCAGGATGGCCCGGCTCTCGAAGGGAGAGTAGTTAAATTCTTGTTGCAACTGGGTCAGAAGGGCCTGATCCTGAGTCTTCGTTTCTAATCGAGCTTTAAGCTCTGCCTGAGTCTGTCTAATCATGCGAATTCGCCTCCTAATAATAGGTTTAGTATATTCATGACGGGAGCACTGGGCTCACCCAATTATACCACATCCTACCCGCGAATTCGCGCTACTTGTAATCAGTGATCAGTTATTAGTATAAGGCAGTTGTTACCGCCTCCACTGATGACTGGTTACTGATCACCGGCTACCCGCCACTCGTCGCTTTCTCGATTCGGCGGTACAGGTCCCGGAACCGATCCCGATACTCCGGCAGCGCCTCCGGCAGTGGCAACCCTGCCGCATAGGCCTCGGCGATACGGCGGTCGAAGGGGACCCGCAGTAGGATGGGGATTCCCTGGGTGGTGCAGAAGTCATCTACCCTCCGGTCGCCGATGCCATCCCGGTTGATCACCACCCCGGCCGGAATCCCTAGCTCCCGGGCTACCTCGACCATCAACCGCAGATCGTGCAGGCCAAAGGGCGTCGGCTCGGTCACCAGCAGCAAGAAATCGGCATCCCGCACGGCTTCGACCACTGGACACGAGGTGCCGGGTGGGACATCGATGATGACAGTGTCCTCCACGCGTGGCGCGGCCCACTTCTTGAGCTGGCGGATGACGGGCACGGCCATAGGTTCGCCAACGTTGAGCACGCCCCGAGCGAAGTGGATGGCAGTCGCTCCGCGACTACTTGGCCAAACCTCGTTCGGCACGGTGCTGGCTGCTGGGCCGGCCTCCAGGACGCCGATGACGTTCGGCACCTCGACGATGGCCCCTTCCGGGCAGGCCAGCGTGCAGCCGCCACAGCCGTGGCACAGCTCAGGGAAGACCAGGACCTTTTGCCCGACGACGGCTACCGCGTGGTACTGGCAGACCTCGGCGCAGCGACCGCAGAAGGTGCACCGCCCCTCGTTCACCAGGGGAATCAGGACAGCTACCTCCTCTCTCCGCTCAAAAATGGGCCTGAGGAAGAGGTGAGCGTTGGGTCCCTCCACGTCGCAGTCCAGGAACACCATTGAGGATCGACCAGAGTTGAATCCAGATCGGGCGGAGTCACACTCCGCCCGATCTAGGGGTCGATCTAGAGATAGGGCCAGGCTCGTGGCGACAGTGGTTTTGCCAGTGCCACCCTTGCCACTGGCGACGGCGATGACCATGTCTGATCCTACTCCCGTACCATCTTGGTCCCGCACTTAGGGCAGGCAACGTTATAGCAGGGGACGCCCGCTTCGTGAGGAACCTTGTGCCCGCACTTGGGACAGACACAGTAACCACCGGGGCCGGCGCCTGGCCTGGTGCCGCCCATTCGCCCTCGCCCGCCTCCTTGCGGACGGTTGCGTCTCCGACCAAACGATATCCTTGCCATTTCAAATCCTCCTTTTCTTATCATCACAAGACTGATCACCGCTCAGTCTTGCTTCATTCCTTTTCTAGATGTTCGATACGCTCCTCCACCTGCTTCAATTGCTCACGCAGCTCCTGCGCCTCGGCCTGTAGAGCCGACAACTCTTCCTCTGATGTTGACCCAGCGGTGGTTAGAGGAATAACCCCTCTCCCCGCACCCCGCCCCCTCCCGCGGTCCCAGCCACCAACCGGACCGCAACCTCTTCCCCGACCCCTTCTACCGGCGTGCGCTCCGGCGGTCGGACCAGTGAAGGGTGTCACGTGGGCGGCGCGGTAGGCCTGCGCTGCCCCGCGCACCGTCCCAGCCGGCGCGGAGAACACCGGGACGCTGGCGGCTTGCAGCACCTCGAAGGCATTCGGGCCGATGGCCTCGGTCACCACGGCATCCACGCCCCGGCCGACGATGAACTGGGCCGCCAGGATACCTGCCCCGCTCATCGCCTCCGCTGCCGGATTGGGCACCACTTCCAATTCCAGAGTCTCCGGCTCCACGAAGGCAAAGAAAGAACAGCGTCCAAAGTTGGGGCTGATCGGTGAGTCTAGGTCGGTGCCGGAAGCACTGATGACGATTCTCATTCGGGTTTCCCCCTTCCCTGTCAGACAATGTCGTTAAGTAGGATCTGGTAGGTTTTTCGCCCCTTACGGCCTTACTCTCATCTTCCGCTCCCGGGTAGTCTCCCTCAATTGTGCTGATGATGTGCGTAGTAAGCCACGAAGTGTAGTGGAGTGCCGTCTTGACGGCACTCCACTACGTTGCGTGCCTGACTACGAGCGATCAACACGTTACGGGGAGACTCCCTTCCCAAGATCCTGCACATGCCAGTATACCACAGACGAGGCCGTTTGTCAAGTTTATTGTGCATGACGCTTGACAAAGCGGGGATACGGTGCTAAAATATTGGTGTGCCATCGGCACGGGTGGAATAATCAACCCGGAGAGATGCAGATGATTGACGATCCCTCATCACTGGTCGGTGAGCGGCTGAGAGCCGTACGAAACGAGCGTGGGCTCACCATGCGCGACCTGGCTGACGCCAGTGGGCTGTCCGTAAATACCATCGGACTCATCGAGCGTGGGCAAACCTCGCCTACTGTTGCCACGTTACATAAGTTGGCGACAGCGCTGGGTGTCCCCCTGGGATTCTGGTTGGAGGAGACCTCGCCGCAGCAAGTTGTCTTTCTGAAGGGGGAGCGACGGCCCCAGGCGAGAAGCGTCGGCGTGATGATTGAGAGCCTGGGTTCCGGGCTGGCTGATCAGGCGATGGAGCCCTTGTTGCTGACATTGGGGCCGGGGGCCAACAGCGGCCCTGATCCCATCGTGCACCTTGGCCACGAGTTCGTCTTCTGCATCGAGGGACGCGTCGAATACCAGATTGACAAGCAGACCTATTTGCTGGAAGCTGAGGACAGCCTGCTGTTTGAGGCCCGACTGCCCCATCGCTGGCGCAACGCGCACTCTCGACCGTCGAAGGTACTCCTCATCCTGCAGGAGGCAGGAGAGCGATGAGAGCCATCAAGCCTTCACCCCAGAAGTTGACCAGACGACCTGACCGGTCTATAATGCACTTCAACACGTCGATACTTCCTGCACAAGGTGGTTCAAATCCATGAATACAATCCAAAGTCAACGCCTGGAGGCGAGCGACCCAAAGGTGGATGCCCTCATCGCCATTCTTGTCCTCCCGCCCTTAGGCGTCTGCCCTGAGGACGAAGCGCGCGAGATCCTGAAGGCAGCACGGGATCTGGACGGCCGCATGCCCGTCCTCACCACGTTTATGGCGTTTCACGGCGTACCCGAGATTCTCTCGGATGGCCACGTCAGCATCCCCTCCTACCCCTTCCCGGAGACTGCGGCACGCACGCTGGCGCGCGCGGCCGAGTATGGCGAGTGGCTTACTACCCCTGAAGGCCAGGTGACAAGCTTCCCCGAAGTGAGGCGGGAAGGCGACGGCGATCGTGGCTCGAGTGCTGAGTGAGGGTGGTAGGTGGCTCTCTCCAGAGGAGACCGAGGCTCTCCTCGACTGTTACGGCATCCCCCTGGTGGAGACGGTGCGGGTTGTGACGCCAGAAGAAGCGGGTCGAGCGGCAGCAGAGCTGGAGAGGGAGGTGGCCCTCAAGGCTGTCGTGCCCGGGCTGGTGCTAACCGAAGGAAAGGGGTCTCTGTAGTAGACGCCCGCGTCCGCGTCGGTGAGACCCGCCCACCTCTCCCTGTCGGTGCCAAGAGACGCTGACCTCATGAGGCTCCGAGGATTCGACCATTTCTCGCTACTCGCGCCGTTCTACGA
>CAYYVH010000288.1:0-5409 GCA_964475075.1 uncultured Anaerolineales bacterium
AGCCGCGGCGCAGATGGCGTGCGCTCGCGGCGCGGCGGCCCCCTCCGCGCCCGGTGCGGCCAGGCCCGTCTCCGGATCCGCCGCCAGCGCGTCGGCAACTACGTCGAAGCCGCTTGTGACGGCGCCGGTGAAGTTCCCGGCGCGCAGGTCCTCCAGCATGGCGTCGGCCACGGCGCCCTCGTCGAAGCGCGCGGCATAGGGATTGGTGTCGTCGTAGAAGAAGCCGACGAACCGCGGATCCAAGCAGACCACCCAGACCACGGCGTCCGGGTACATCGCGGCCACCTCAGGAGCCAGGCCGTAGTGGATGAGCGCGTCGTCCAGGTAGACCTCGGGATCGGGGCGGCAACTGTCGACGATCAGGACCAAGCCCTCGAGGCCGTACGGCTCGCCGATCCGGTCCCGGAACTCGCCGTTGATGCGCGTCGTGCTCACGGCGATCTCGGTGCCGTTGGCGACGATCCCCTGCCGCTCGGGGTAAGGCGACTGGGCGTCCGCGCTGGCCACCAGCAGCAGGGTGGCGATGGTCACGGCCAGCATGGCGGCGGGAATTCGGCAGGCTGATCGATACACGCTTCCACCTCCCACGGTGCCCCGTCGAGCCATGTCCATGTGCCACGGAGCGTAGCACCGCCCGGTCGTACGCGCAAGCACGGCACGAGCCGTCGACCAATGGTCTCGGAGTTTCCGTTGGCCCGCCGGAACGCGTAGACTTATGGCAGGCTGTCCAGCTCTCGGTTCGAACGAGCTGTTAGCCGATAGCCCACTCGCCAACAACCACCCATGCTCTATTCTCCCATGCCCCAAGCGCTCTCCATCACCTTCCGCCTGCTCGGTTACCTGCGACCATACCGGCTGCGGGTGACGGCGGCTTATCTGTCCATGATGATGGTCGCCGTGCTGACGATGGCCGTTCCGGCGATCCTGGGTTGGGTGGTAGACGTGGGGCTGACACCCTCCGAGCGGCGAACGGCGGAGCTCGTGGCCGTGCCCGACTGGCTGCCGGGCGACGAGCACTTGGAGGCCTTTGGGCTGGAGGCGGGTCGGTCGCTCCTGCTTTGGGCGGCAGTGGCGGTGGTGGCATTGGCGCTGGTGCGCAGCGCGTTCGCCTTCAGCCAGATGTACCTAGGCGCTTGGCTCAGCCAGCGCGTAGCCTTCGACATCCGGAACGCCTACTTCCGGCACGTCCAGCGCCTGTCATTCGCCTTTCACGACCGGACGCAGACGGGGGACCTGATGAGCCGCGCGATCACGGACATCTCGAAGGTGCAGCAGTTCGTCGGCCAGGGTCTGTTGGAGGCGGCCAACATTCCGGTGCTCTTCCTGGCCGTCACCGTGGTGCTGTTGCGCATCAACGCCGAGCTCACCCTGATCGTCCTGTCGCCACTCCTGGCGCTGGCGTTCGTTACCCTCCGCTTCAGCCAGATCATCGAACCGCGCTTCAAGGCGGTGCAGGACCAGGAGGGCGTGATCAGCACCCGGGCGCAGGAGGACTTCACCGGCATCCGCGTCGTCAAGGCCTTCGCGCGCGAGGCGTGGGAGTCGGAGCGCTTCCAGGACGTGAACGAGACCTTCCTGCGGCGCCGGATTCGGGTCATCGCCGCCTTCGCCGATTTCTTCCCCTCGATGAACGGCATCGTGGCTGCCGCAGTGATGCTGCTGTTGTGGTTCGGGGGCCGCCGCGTGCTGGCCGGCGAGATGACCATCGGCACCCTGGTCAGCTACAACTTCTGGATCCTGCTGCTGGCGGCACCCGTGCAGAACCTGGGCTTCCTCGTCAACCGCGCCAGCGAGGCAGTGGCTTCGGGGCGGCGCTTCTTCGAGATCCTGGACACGCCTAGCGAAATCGAGGAGGGGCCGGACGCCGTGGAGCTGGAGTCCGTGGCCGGCCGGGTGACGTTCGAGCATGTAGACTTCGCCTACGGCCAGCGGCGGGTGCTGCACGACGTCTGCTTCGAGGCTGAACCCAACCAGGTCGTTGCCCTCTTCGGCCCGACGGGCTCGGGTAAGTCCAGCGTGGTGAACCTGATCCCGCGCTTCTATGATGTCACCGCCGGTGCCGTGCACATCGACGGCTGCGACGTGCGCGATGCTACGCTGGAGTCCCTCCGCAGCCGGATCGCGATGGTGCTCCAGGACACCTTCCTCTTCTCGGCCACTATCCGCGACAACATCGCCTACGGCCGCCCCGACGCCGATGAGGTCGCGGTGTTGTCCGCGGCCAAGGCGGCGCACGCCCACGAGTTCATCACGAGATTGCCGGATGGGTACGACACCCTCATCGGCGAACGTGGCGTCACCCTTTCCGGCGGCCAGCGGCAGCGGGTCGCGATCGCGCGGGCGATCATCATCCAGCCGCGAATCCTGATCCTGGACGACGCCACCTCGAGCGTGGACACCGAGACCGAGTTCCTCATCCAGGGCGCCCTGACCGAGCTGATGTTGGGCCGGACGACGTTCGTGATCGCCCAGCGCCTGCTGACCCTAAGGAACGCGGACCAGATCCTGGTCATGGACGAAGGGCGTATCGTGGAACGGGGGGAGCACGCGGAGCTCGTCGCCGCCGGCGGGCTGTATGCACGTATCTACGAGCTCCAACTGCGGGACCAGGAAGCGCTGGCCCAGGCGCACGCGGAGGGGCCACGGTGACGGGCGGCAGGCGGCGCGACCGCGACCGGCGCCCCGGCAGTCGGCCCGCCCTAGAGGAGATCTTCGGGACCGAGCAGGCCGATCAACGGTTCAAGCCCTACGATCCGCAGATCTTCGGGCGGCTGCTCGGCTACTTGCGGCCCTACCGCCGTCAACTGATCGCGGCCACGTTGCTCATGGCCGTGTCCAATGCCGCCTCGGTGGCTGCGCCGAACCTGGTCGGCTCGGCCGTGGACGCGGTGGCCCAGGGCGTGGGGCCCGCAGGCGATCCGGCCGCGTCGGGGGTGACCTTGCAGCGGCTGCTGCTGCTGCTCGTCGGGGTCGCGGCCCTCGAATGGGTGACCAACCGCTCCCGGATCTACATCTTGGCCGACGTGGGCACGCGGGTCGTTGTGGATATTCGCACGGGCATGTTCCGCCATTTGCAGTCGCTCTCCCTCCGGTTCTACGATCAATACAAGGTCGGCCGGCTCATGAGCCGCATCATGGGCGACGTATCGGTGCTGCAGGATTTCGTGACCTGGTCCATCGTCGGCACCGCCCGCAGCGTGTTCACCCTCGTCTTCATCCTGGTTGCGCTGTTCAGCCGCAACGCCCGGCTGGCCACGCTCGTGCTGGTGGTCCTGCCGGTGATGGCTCTGCTCACCCGGACCTGGAGCGCCAACGCCCGCGACGCATGGCGGGAGGTCCGCCGCCGGATCGCCATCATCAACGGCTACCTGAACGAGACCGTTACCGGGGTGCGCGTGATCCAGAGCTACACCCGCGAGCCGACGAACGAGCGGACCTTCGACATGCTCAACCGCAGCCACCTGGTGGCCAACCTCCGTGCCGCGCGCCTGGCGGCGTTCTTCTTCCCCACGGTGGACGTGCTCGGCAGCGTTGCCGTGGCCGTCGTGGTGGCCTACGGCGCCTTCGGTCGGGAACAGCTGCCCTCGCCGGGGGACCTGACCGCCTTCGTGCTGCTCGTGGACCGCTTCTTCGATCCGATCCGCGAGCTCTCGCGCCGGTACAACCAGCTGCTGGCCACGATGGCCGCCAGCGAGCGCATCTTTGAGCTCCTGGACCTTGAGCCCGAGGTGCAGGACGCGCCTGATGCGTACGAGCTGCCGCCGGTCCGGGGCAAGGTGGTCCTGGACGGGGTGCGATTCGCCTACGACGTGGAGCCCGTGCTGAAGGGGATCGACCTGGACGTACCCGCCGGCACGACGGTGGCTCTGGTGGGTCCGACGGGAGCAGGAAAGACGAGCATCACCAACCTGATCGGGCGCTTCTACGACGTCCGGTCCGGGCGGATCACCATCGACGGGCACGACATCCGGCAGGTCACCAAGCAGTCTCTGCGCGCGCAGATGGGTGTAGCGCTGCAGGAGACGTTCCTGTTCAGCGGAACGGTCGCGGAGAACATCCGCTACGGGCGTCCCGAGGCCGACGAAGAGGCGGTGGCCCGTGCCGCCCAGGCGGTGGGCGCCGACGAGTTCGTCCGCCGGCTGCCGGACGGCTACGACACCGAGGTGGGCGAGCGCGGGGTGAACCTATCCGTAGGCCAGCGGCAGCTCGTGGCGTTCGCCCGGGCGCTGCTGGCCGATCCGCGCATCCTGATTCTGGACGAGGCCACATCGAGTGTGGACACCGAGACCGAGCTCGCCATCCAGCGCGGTCTGGAGCGGCTTCTGGCCGACCGCACGGCCTTCGTCATCGCCCATCGCCTGAGCACGGTGACTCGCGCCGAACAGATCGTCGTCGTGGAGGATGGCCGGATCGAGGAGCGCGGGAACCACGACGAGCTCATTGCCGCCCAAGGCGCGTACTTCAGGCTCTACAGCCTGCAATGGGCCACCGGTGAGGCGCAAGACCGCCTCCGGTAGCTCGAACCCCCGTCCCTGCCCACACGTATTATGTTGACGTAAGATATGTACTCGTGGCACGTCTCATGCTATGAGAGTTACATCAGCCGCACCATTCGTCATTCCGCACCATTCGTCATTCCGGCGAAAGCCGGAATCCAGAGATCTGCGATGTATGAAACAACAGCGTGCACCTTCTGGTCAGCGGCCGCAAGGGTACGCAGTGGGTGGGAGTTTCGTCAGGCATGGTCAAACGAGTGCGGCGGCACATGGAGAGTCTCATGACTGGATTCCGGCTTTCGCCGGAATGACGGTAGTGGAGTGCTGGGCTTGACATCTGCCAGGAGCTGTGGTAGAATCCACCGGTTCGAGAGTGTACGGCCAGGGACGCCCCATTGCTCTGAGCAGGTGGGCGTTCTGTTTGTGTGATAGCTTGGTCGTGACGTTGTACGGAGTTGTGGGTCATGGCGGACCTGATGAAGACGATAGAAATGGATAGCGACACGCTGCGGGCATTGATGCGCCGGTCCGACGAGCACGGCGCCCTGACGACCGCGGACATCCTCGAGGTCTGGCCGGAGGCAGCCGAGCACCTGGACGCTGTGTACGAGCTGCTGGACGAGGTGGGAATCGAGGTCGACTACGAGGCCGAAATGGACCGCGTGGACGAGACGCCGGCTTACGTCCCTGACTTCGATGGCATCGATTCGGATGACTCGGTCAGCCTTTACTTCCGCGAGGTGGGCAAGATCGATCTGTTGGACGCGGAGACGGAGATCGAGCTGGCCAAGCGTATCGAGGCGGGGGGGGGGGGCCGGGCGGGCGGCGGCGGGCGCCGGCCGCGGGCGGGGGGGGAGGGGCGCGCAGCGCGCAGGGCAGTGCGCGCACCGCGCGAGGTGGCGGAGGAGCGCTT
>CAYYVH010000289.1:0-5393 GCA_964475075.1 uncultured Anaerolineales bacterium
TGCTCGAGAGCGCGACAGGCCGGTGCCCCTGCTCGCGGGCGCGGGGGCACGCGCGGGCGACGACGGCCGAGTGCGCATCGATCCCGGCGTCGTCGATCGAGCGCTCGCGACTGCGCCTGCCGAAGTGCTCGTGTTCGACCGGGATGGGGAGCATCCGGTCATCATCGGCGGCGCCGCCGTCAACTTCGATCCCGGGTCCGCCGCCATCAAGGTCTATGACTTCCAGGGGGAATGCGTGCGTCCTGCCAGCAGTGCGGACTGTGTCTCGTTCGCAAGGCTGACCGACCGGCTGCCGGCGTTGGCGCTCCAGTCGACGTGCGTGGTGCCCAGCGACGTGCCGCTCAAGACGGCCGATCGGGTGCGGCTCCAGCTGGCCCTGAAGCATGGCCGAAAGGGCATCGTCACCGGCACCTTCGCCGGTGAGTCGTTCGAGATCATGCGCCGCATGCTGGTCGCCGTCCGCGGCTCCGAGGATGCCCTCCGCGAGTTGCCGCTGGCGGTCTTCGACTGCTGCCCCTCCCCGCCGCTGGAGTGGAGCGAGCTGACCTGCGCGGTCCTCGTCCGTTGTGCCGAGGAAGGCATCCCGGCCGAGTTGGTGTCCATGCCCCTGGCCGGCGCCACCGCACCGGTGACGCTGCTGGGCGCGATTACCCAGCACACGGCCGAAAACCTGTCGGGCGTGGTGATCCACCAGCTCGCGGGCCCGGGCTCGCCGATCATCTACGGCGGGTCGCCGGCCGCGTTCGACATGCGCCAGGGCACAACACCCATGGGGGCCATCGAGACGATGATGATCGATGTCGCGTACGCCCAGGTCGGCAAGCACCTTGGACTGCCGACCCATGCGTACATGAGTCTGTCCGACGCGAAGATGGCCGACTACCAGGCCGGGATGGAGTCCGGGATCGGTGCGATCCTGGCCGCCCTGGCCGGGATCAACATGGTCTCTGGCCCGGGCATGCTCGACTTCGAGAGCTGCCAGAGCCTGGAGAAGCTGGTCCTCGACAACGAGGCGTGCGGCATAGCGCTCCGCATGATCCAGGGAATTGAGCGCCGCGATGACGCCCTGGCACTCGACGTGATCCGCGATGGGATCGCCGCGGAGCAGTTCCTGGGGCTGGACCACACGCGCCGGTGGTTCCGGGAGGAGCACCGCTTCCCGGGACCGGTCGTCGACCGCAACGTGGGTGACATGTGGGCGGCGCAGGGGAAGAAGACGGCAGCGGAACGGGCTCACGGAGAGGGGGTGCGACTTCTGGCCGTGGTGGACCCGCCGGTGCTCGATGCCGATGTCGGGCGGGAGCTGGACGCACTGATTCGCGCGGACCCCTGGGAGGGGGTGCGCGACCCGTGAAAGAGGGAGCAGGCGAGGCGTCGATGTCGGCGACCACGTAGGAGTCAGGGGTTGACGGGCAGTGCGCGGGCCCGCCTTCCTCGCCAGCTCCCCGCTTCACGGGTCTGACGGGTCAGTCACGGATGATGACTTGCGTGCCGATGTCAGCCCAGTTGTAGAGCATCTCTGCCTCCTGAGTGCCCAACACGATGCAACCGTAGCTGATGGGCGTGCCCAGGTAGCCGCCCCACAGGCGCCGACCATTAATGATGGGCAGGGCGTGGATGCCATTCTCCGTGCCGCCGGCCCAGTAGATGCCCAGCCAGTGCGGCATCCACAGCTGCCAGGGGCCCGACCAGGCATTCGGGATCTTGCTCTGCACGGCGAAGGTGCCGCGGCGCGTGGGATAGCCGGTTATTCCGGTGGAGACGACGAAGCGCCAGATGAGCGTGTCCCCGGCATAAACGTACATCCGCTGCTCGCCGACATCCACCACGACCCGCTTGGCGCCACCGGCGTAGCGCGCGCCATCCCCGGACTGGGACACGACGAGCGCCTGCCCGACGATGATTCGGTCGCCGACCAGGCCGTTGACAGCCTTGAGCGCCGCGACGGTCGTCCCGAAACGCCGCGCGATCGAACTCAACGTATCGCCCGGCTGGACGGTGTAGGTGGCCGGTGCCGCACGGGCTGGCACGCGGCGCTCACGGGCCGTGCTCCCGGTCAGCACCAGCGTCTCGCCCGCGCGCAGCGAGCCGTCCGGCGGGAGCCCATTCCATCGCCGCAGATCCTCGACGCTCACCCCGAAGCGGCGGCTGATGCCATAAAGCGTGTCGCCCGGCAACACGGTGTACGTGTTGGGCGTCACGCTCGCGACGGTTTGAGGGGCTGGGGTCTCGGTGGTAGAGGCGGGCGCCACCGCGGATGACTCCAGTGCGGTCGGTGCATCAGCCCGAGCGTTGATGGCGTTGACCAGCGGCACCCACAGCTCGCGGCCCGGCCACAGCACCGTCTCGGGCACGGTTGCGTTCAGGCGTGCCAGACCGTCGACCTCGAGATCGTAGCGTCGGGCGATGCTGAACAGCGTCTCGCCCGGCTTGACGGCGTGGATGCCGAGCTCACCCAGGTCTGGTGCCGTCGGCGGGCGGCGCTGTGCCGCCGCCGGGGGCGCCAGGGAAGCCCAGGTCGAAAGTGCTATGATCCCGATTAGGATTGACCGCCGCAAGTTCATCGTATTCACGGTCTCAGGTCTCATTCACGGTCTGATTGCAATTCCCGGGTTCCGGACGGGTGACAAATGCCACCCGTCCGACCGGTCAAGGAGGACCATGCAGACGCAGCATGAGCAGGGAGTGCGAACCTACGGGTCGATGCGAATATGCACGTCGCACGGCCGCGGGTACTGGCCTTGGTTGTCCACGGCGGTCAGCCGCAGGGTGTAGGGCCCGCCCGGCATGTTGCCGACGTACCACGTGCCCAGCACCGTGTCCGAGGCTGGGACAGTGTAGACCTGGTTGATGCTGGCAAATGCGCTGTTAAGCGGGTTGTGGCTCATCGCGTACTCCAGCTTGTAGAACTGGAAGTTCGGGATGTCGGCCGTGCCGATGATCTGGACCACGCCCTGAACCGTCGCGCCCTCGAGCGGCCGTACAATCTGCACGCTGCGCGGGCAGGCGGCAGGCTTCAGCGGCGGCTTGTGGCGCCCCGGCGGCTTCGCGTGTGGCTTCCCACCGCCTGGGCACGGGACGAACAGCCGCTGTCCGGGGTAGATGATGTAGGGGTACATCAGGCCGTTCGCGCGCGCCAAGGCGTGAACCGTCGTGCCGTGCGTTACGGCGATGCCGCTCAGCGTGTTGCCGGGCACGACCGTGTAGTAGTAGCCGCAACTAGGCTGCGGCTGCGGCATTGGGACGTAGCCCGGGATCCCCAAGCGCTGGCCGACGTAGATGTAGTTCGGGTTGGCCAGGCCGTTCGCCGCTACGAGGGCCGAGACGGTCGTACCGTAGCGCCACGCAATTGAGTACAGCGTGTCGCCGGGCTGGACGATGTGATAGCCCGAACCAGGTGGGGAGCCTGGGCTGGGCGGGGGCATATTGCTGCCCGGAATGGACAGCGATTGGCCAACGTAGATGTAGTCCGGGTTCACCAGGTGGTTGGCGTGTGCCAGGGCAGTCGGGCTGATCCCGTAGTAACGGGCGATCGAGTAGACTGTGTCCCCCGGCTGCACCACGTGGACGGTGTGCCCGTAACCACCTTGGGCATGCGCGGGCACCGCGCCGGCCAGGGCCGGCAAGAGCAGCACCACGAAGACGATCCCGAACACGACTAGCCGTCGCATGGCAATCCTCCTTAAGAGTGTCTATTCGGACTGGGATTGGGCTGAGGACTGGGATGAGGCGGACTGGTCGCCCGTACCGCGCCGCGCCTGTGGGGACGGCTCAGGCGCGCCCGATGAAACGGGTTGGCCGCCGATCTCGCGTGACTTGAGAAATTCGGCCAGATCATCGCGGCTGAGGCGGTACTGGCCGTCGAGCTTGACGGCTCGCAGCTTACCCGCCCGGATGTAGCGGCGGATGGTGAACACGCTGACTCCGAGCCGGTCGGCCACTTCTTGAGTGGAGAGGTATGTGTTCATGATTGGTTAGCCCTGCTACCCGTTGCTACATCCTGGTACATGGTACCCGGTTTTAAGGTATTCTGTCAAGTCCCGCTCTGCCGATCAGTTCGCTGCGGGCATGCCGCGCGGCTATCATTCGCCCGATGAGCGGAATGAACCCCAAGAGCTTGAGCGTCCTCGAGTACGACAAGATCCGCCGGCAGCTCGCCGACGAGACGGCTTTCTCGGGCGGTAGGCAGCTGGCGCTGGCTCTGGAGCCGGCGTTTGACACGGGTGCCGTACGGGTCCGGCTAGCGCGGACGAGCCAGGCCCGTGACTTCGTCGATCGCTGCGGGCTGCCGCCCTTTGGTGGAGCACACGACATGCAGCCGGAGGTCGAAGCGGCGGAACGGGGGCGTATGTTGCTGCCCCAGGAACTGCTGGACATTCGGGACACCGTTGGCGCGGCGCGGCGCATGCGCCGCGCTCTATGTCGCGGAAAGCGGTGGCCGGAGCTGGAGGCCCTCGGGGAGCAGCTCGAGGACCACCCGGCGCTCTTCGATTCGCTCCAGGAGGCCCTGGACGAGGACGGTGAGGTCCGTGATGGCGCCAGCGCGAAGTTGGCACGTCTCAGGCACGAGTTGCGCGTGATGCGTGACCGCCTCATGCGCTCCCTGGAGCGTACGATCAGCAGCCCGTCCGTGCGGGAGTTCCTCCAGGAGGCGCTCATCACCCAACGCGAGGGGCGCTACGTGGTGCCCGTCAAGAGCGAGTTCCGCTCGCGGGTGCGCGGCGTGGTGCACGACACGTCCGACAGCGGCGCGACCGTGTTCATCGAGCCCTTGGCGGTGGTGGAGATGGGCAACAAGCTCCGGGAGTTGGAGGCTGACGAGGCGAAGGAGGTCAACCGCATCCTGCGCGGTCTGTCCAGCGACGTTGCCGCCGAGGCGGGAGCGCTGCGCGACACGATCGCTGCCCTCTCGGAGCTGGACCTGGCGTTCGCCTGTGGGAGCTACGCCTGCCGACTGCGAGCCGTTCCCCCCGAGATCGTCGAAGCCCCGCGGCCGTTCTTGGACCTGCCGGGGGCGCGCCACCCCCTCCTTGACCCGGCCAGCGTAGTGCCAGTCAGCGTGCGGGTGGGCGAGGACTTCCGACTTCTGGTGATTACCGGGCCGAACACCGGCGGCAAGACCGTCACTCTGAAGACCATTGGTCTGCTGACCCTGATGGCCCAGTCCGGTATGCACATTCCGGTGTCGGACGGTGCGCGCATGACGGTGTTCGACGACGTCCAGGCCGACATCGGGGACGAGCAGTCCATCGAGCAGTCCCTCTCCACCTTCTCGGGCCACATGACGAACATCATCGCCATCTTGGAATCCGCCACGCCTTGGTCTCTGGTCCTACTCGACCAGCTCGAAGCCGGGTCCGACCCGTGCGTGGGCACCGCGCTTGACGAGCCCT
>CAYYVH010000290.1:0-5386 GCA_964475075.1 uncultured Anaerolineales bacterium
TCCGTCGGAGGAGTGCGTGGCGTGGCTGAGGTGGCGCCTCGAGCACATGGACATTGCTCGATATTCGCTGAGGGAACTGGGGGTTTGGGCGGTACCGCCCCACGAGTTCGTCGAGCGGGGCAGCGCTCAGTGGACCGACGAGGTCGTGGGGCGAGACCGGCGGAACGCAGCACGGGATGGCTATTTCGATTTCTTTAGCCGGGAGTTGCACTGCCTGCTGGGAGATACTGACGAGTCCACCTTGGAGCGCCTGGGCATCCGGGCTCGGGGCGATGAGGTGTTCCTGCCCCACTACGAGCCGGCCTCCCCGCTGGGCGACGAGCAGGAGTACCCGCTCATGCTGAACGTGATCACGTTGATGGCCCTGGGGGCACACACGGCCAATGCGAACCTGCCGACACTCCAGGAGATCAGCGGCATGACGGTCAACGAGACCTGGGACAGCTGGCTGGAGATGAATCCGGAGGCCGCTCACCGGCTGGGACTGGAGGACAAGGACGCGGTGTGGATCGAGAGCCCCTTTGGTAAGGCACGCACCAAGGTCCGGCTGGTGCCGGGCCTTCGCCCGGATGTCGTGAACTTGCCGTACAACGAGGGGCACCGGGCCGTCGGGCGCTGGGCCAAGGACCGGGGCGTGAACGGCCTGGAGCTGTTGGGACCGGACACGGAGCCGCTCACCGGCCTGGCCGCGTTTACGAACACACGCGTCAAAGTCTATCGGGCGTAGAGCGCGAACCGCGAAACGTAGCAGGAGGAGTGCCCATGACACAATGGGCCATGGCAATTGACCTGGACAAATGCGTTGCATGTCAGGCGTGCAGCATCGCTTGCCGGCAGGAGAACAACACGCCGGTGGTTGCACCAGATCAGGCCGCGATGGGGCGCGCGATTCGCTGGAACGACGTGTTCCCCCTGCCGCTGAACAGGCCTCAAGAGCACGGGGAGCATCCGAACGTGCACGTGCAGTACATGACGCGGCCGTGCATGCACTGCAAGAACGCGCCGTGCGTCAAGGTCTGCCCGGTACAGGCGACCTATAGGGACGAAGAGGGACTTGTTCGCCAGAACTACAACCGCTGCATCGGATGTCGCCTGTGTACCGTTGCCTGCCCATACGGCGTGCGCTACTTCAACTGGGAGGCCCCCCCGTGGAGCCCCGAACTGGCGCGCCACATCAACCCCGACTCCGTGACGGTAAACGGTAGCCTGGAAGGACCGGCAATGCGCTCCAAGGGCATAGTCGAGAAGTGCACCTTCTGCATCCACCGCCTGCATAAAGCCCGGGAGGCGGCAGAGGCGGCAGGCCGCGACTTCCGCGCCGAGGACTACATTCCGGCGTGCGTCGAGACCTGTACCGGCAAGGCCCGGTTCTTCGGCGATCTGGATGACCCGAACAGCACCGTGGCCCGGCTGGCGGAAAACAGACGCGCCTACTTCTTGCTGGAAGATGTCGGCACCCATCCGAACGTCATCTACCTTTCGGAAGGCTAGTGGGTCATGGTGCGGCTTCATCCGGTACAGACCAAAAATAGACAGGCAGTCTGTGACTCGAGCACCCGCACAACTGGGGAGCAGGGCTTATGTTGAAGGTAGACCGACAAGACCGCACCACGCTGCTCGACCCCCTGTTCCATGCCGGTCCGGGCTTCTACATACTGGCAGTCGCCCTCCTGGCAGTCATCGGTTGGGGCGTCTGGGTCTATTCGCGCCAGATCGTACTGGGTCTCGCGGTGACCGGATTGCAGCGCCCGGCATACTGGGGCACATACATGGTCAACTTCATTTTCTTCATAGGCATCAGCCACGCCGGCACGTTGATCTCCGCCATCCTGCGCGTTACCCAGGCCGAGTGGCGGCGGCCCATCACCCGCATCGCCGAGGCCATTACCGTCTTCGCCCTGCTAGTTGGTACCCTTCAGATTCTATTCGATATGGGCCGGCCCGACCGCATGCTGTTCGTCTTCATCTTCGGGCGACTTCAATCCCCACTCCTGTGGGATGCGGTGTCGGTCACGGCGTACCTCCTTGGAAGCATCACGTATCTCTATCTGCCGCTGATCCCGGACATGGCCATCCTGCGCGACAACCTACCCCCCAAGGCACCGGAGTGGCGCCGCCGGCTGTACGGCCTGCTGGCTCTGGGCTGGCGTGGCAAGCGAAGGCAGTGGATTCGACTGGAGAAGGTAATCGCCGTCATGGCCATCATCATCATCCCCATCGCCGTCTCGGTACACACGATCATCTCCTGGATTCTGGCCACCACCGTTCAACCCGGCTGGCATAGCACGGTCTTCGGCCCGTATTTCGTCGTCGGGGCCATCTTCTCCGGAATTGGCGCCCTCTTCCTCGCCATGACCGCCATGCGCTGGGCCTTCCACTTGGAGGAGTACATCACCGAGAAGCAGTACCGGTATCTGGGGCTGCTGTTCACGGCCATGACCGCCATCTGGTTCTACTTCACCTATGCCGAACATCTGACCCTGGCCGCCGGCCAGCAGGAAGCGGAGTTTCCGGTCCTGGCCAGCAAGCTCTGGGGCGCCTACGCACCCGGCTTCTGGTTCATGGTGGCGCTGATGGTCACCGCGTTTTGGGTCCTGGCCTTGCCCCAGTTGATCCCCGCTCGATGGGGAAAGGCACCGTTCTTCCACCCCCGTTTCGCTCTAGCCACGGCCGTCTCCACTGCCGTGGCCTTCGTGCTGGCCGTCCTACCGCAGGCACATCCGGTCACGGCGGAGCTTGGCGCACTCGGCGGCCGCGCCATTTTTCTCGGACTGGCCGTTGCCTTTGCCATCACAACGGTCGTGAGTGCGCTGCCATGGCTCAAGAGGAACATCGTTACCAGTACCGTCATCGCGTCCTTCTGTGTGGTGATCGGCATGTGGCTCGAGCGTTGGTACATAGTCGTTCCGACGGTGACACACCCGCGCCTGATCTTGTGGAGCGGCTACTGGCCGTCGACCACGGAGCTGTCGCTGACAGCAGCCTCCTTCGCCCTGTTCGCCTTCCTGTTCCTGATTTTCTTCAAGCTCTTCCCGGCCGTGTCCGTGTGGGAAGTCGCAGAGGGGCGCGCAATTGAGCAAGCACGGTCGCAGATCGAGCTGCCCATGCCGGAGCCCTCCACACCGGCCCGCCGACGTTGGGGAATCACCCGGAGATAGCGAATGCCAGCTGCCAAACCGGAGGCCCGCCGCGCTCGTGCGCTGATCTACCACACCTTGGCGGAAGCTCTCTCCCCGCCGGAGCCGGGGCTGTCGGAGCTGCTGCTGGAGGCGGCAACGGCCGGGGCGCAGGCCCTCGGTTCATCCGCGTGCCGGTGGACGGCGCTGGATTTGGCGAAACTCCCGAGGCCCGACATGGCGGATCTGCGCGCCCGATACGCCCGCCTGATCGGCGGCCCCGGCCAACGGCCCGTGGCGCTGTACGAGTCGCTCCACCTCCATGGGCAACTGGCGGGGCCGGTCACCTGGTCGGTGGAACGGCACTACCGGGCGTTGGGGTTGGCCCCGATTCAGGGCGAGTTACCTGATCACGCCTCGCTGGAACTGGCTTTCCTGGGCCACCTGGCCGCGGCCGAGGCGGAGGCCGGCACTGCTGGCGACGGGGGGCTCGCGGCCCGTCTCGAGGCGGAGCGGCGCGCCTTCATCCGCATGCACGCCGGCCTGTGGCTGCCGCGGCTGGGAGCGGCGCTGGCCGGTACCGATGATCCGCTCTACTCCGCCGTAGGACACCTGTTGAGGGGGTTCGTGTCCGAGGAACTCGACAGTCGAACGCAAGCGAGGCCAGCGGCCAAAGGTCATCCGGTCCTGAATGACCCCGCCGCCTGCACCCTGTGCGGGCTGTGTACCCGCGTTTGTGCGCTCGGCGCACTCCAGGTGTGCGAGAGCACGACCGAGACAGCGCTGACCATGGACGCACTGCAATGCACCGGCTGCAACCGCTGCGTGCGAATCTGCCCGGATGACCTGCTCGTCCTTGCGCCCGACACACTTGGGACGCCACAGAACGGATCCGCCCGCCGGGTCATCCGGCGGTCCGGCCGGGCCGCCTGCCCAGAGTGCGGCCGGCCGACCGTCAGCCAGGCCGAGATGGACGCCGTCTGCGCCCGGCTGCAACCCGACCCGATCACACAGGCTCGCTTGCGCCTGTGTGTCGAGTGCAAGACACGGTTTACGTAGGAGGGCATCATGGACTTCCCGTTCGACACTCCGGTTGTTCGGTTCCTCCACTCCTTGATCAACACAGCCGGTATAGGCGGCATCGCCGTCGGTCTCCTCGCCACGCTCGGGTTGATTTCCGCCGGCGGCGCGATACGGTGGATCATCCGTGGGGACCAAGCCGACGAGTTGGAAACGTACGCCTATCCAACGCCCGCGTTACACGAGCACCACGGGACTGAAGAGCAGAGCCCGATCCGCCTGCACCGGAGTGGAACTTGACCATCTGAGGGAGTCTGTAATGATGGCGACCGTTCGGTCTGCCTGATACCGCCAATGATTGTCAATACGCTGAGCACCCGCCAGGCACTAATCAAAGGAGGATGAATATGCAACAGGTCAACTCGCTGTCGATCGCTTTCGGTGTCTTGCTGTTCGCTATCGCCATCGTCTGGCCGGCGGTCAAGGTGGTCAAACAGTGGGAGCGCGGCGTCGTGCTGCGCTTTGGTCGCTACGTGGGAACCAGACCACCGGGACTCAACATCATCGTGCCCTACATCGAGCGCATGATGAAGGTTGACACCCGGGTCGAGACCATGGTCGTCGAGCCGCAGGAGATCATCACCCGGGACAACGTTACGGTCCAAGTCGACGCGGTGGCGTACTTCCAGGTGGTAAACCCGGAAGACGCCATCATGAAGGTGATGCACTTCGAGCAGGCAACGGTCCAGATTGCGCTGACGACTCTGCGGAGTGTCCTGGGGCAATCGGACCTGGACGAGCTCCTGGCGCATCGCGACCGGGTCAACGACCGACTGAGACAGATTATCGATGAGCACACCGAACCGTGGGGGGTGCAAGTCACGGTAATGGAAGTCAAGGACGTTCTGTTGCCCCAGAACCTACAACGCGTCATGGCCCGCCAGGCTGAAGCCGAGCGCGAGCGCCGTGCGAAGGTCGTACATGCTGAAGGCGAGTTCCAGGCGGCCGAGAAGCTGGCCCAGGCAGCTCGAATAATCGCGCGTGAGCCGATCAGCCTGCAGCTGCGTTACCTCCAGACGTTGGTGGAGATGTCCGGCGAGCGGTCCAGCACCATCATTCCCCTACCGCTGGAGATAATGAAGTCCGTCCAGGATGCGCTGGCAGCTCGCTCGGGCGACGAAGGGCGCTAGTACATCCGGGCGGAAGTGACGCACCGGTCTTACAGTCACCGTTGGGCTGTAGGGGCGACC
>CAYYVH010000291.1:0-5383 GCA_964475075.1 uncultured Anaerolineales bacterium
GACTGCAGTGCGGCGGGCTTCGAGGGGCGCGGAGACGAGCAGTGTGGCGGGTTCGGAGGTGGTCTTCTACTGCATGGGTTCGAGGCGACGGTGCTCGGCAACGGGAACGCCCGCCAACCCATGGCCAGCCGGCGGCACTATACGGCCCGAACTGCTTTTCCGGGGCACCAACCAAGGCCTCGTTGTGTGCAATCACCATCGCTGCCGTTGAGAGAACACGTTTGACCTGAGCCGTGGCCGTTCGCATACTGCGTTGTGGCCGGGCCCAACGCGACATCGCAGGGGCCAGACCGGCAACTGGTGGCTTGCGACGACTCTGAGGGTGTCCGGCTCTGCCTGGTGAACGTCGTACGACAGGAGTAGAACATGTATGGAAGACATCTGCTCATCGCAGGCCCGATCACAGCTATCGCATGCTGCGCAGCGCTTGCGCTCATGGCCTTCGGCGACAGCAGTGAGGTTGCGTGGCAGTCGGTACCGCACCTGGCGGCTTCGGCCGAGCAGACACCATCATCATGCGATCAACACTGCACGAGTCCGTCGTCGGACCGCAGAGAATGCAGCGGCAGAAACCTGGACGGGTGGGGCCTCGCGCTCGGCGACGTACGCTATCACCACTCGTCCGAACGCGAACCAGCGCTTGCGGACGGGACCATGGAGCACATGGCGGATCGCACGGTCATCCGTGCCAATGTGAAACGGCGGCGGATCATTTCCCACATCATTGCTTACTGCCAGATCGATGGCAGCCGGGGCATGCAGGCAACGCACGAGTTGCGCTATGAGTTTAGAGTTCCATACATATTGCGAACGGCCAGCGCTGACTACTCAGCCGAGACGGCCGAGGGTGGCTTCGCGATCTGGGACGGAGAGAGATCTCGCCTCGACTACCAATCGCTCTGGCAGTAGTACCTGAACCCGTATGTCACTGCTCCATCCTATGACCCCCAGTTCGGTGACCTACGAACCTCGACTGTCGATGGCACGGGCGCATACGCATGGAACACAGTGGCGCACATTGCGCCAGACACGAACTGGCATGAGCTGACGCTTACGGTAGACACAGCACACCGCACCGCGTCAATGAAGATCGATGATCGCGATCTCCCCGTCGGACTGCTCGGAGTTCCGAAGGAATTCACTGCATGGCTGACGCAAGCTCGCCTCCAGGTCGAACTGCAAAGCATATACCCTGGAACCGCCGGTGTGAGACTCGAGAACCGTATCGAGGTGCGGGATTGGCGGTGGCTTTGGCAAGAGCACACCCCGACTGCTCCCACTCCGACGCGTCAGCCTTCGGCCACCAACATTGCGCATCCAACTATGTCTGACACACCGACTCCGCCGCCCACCCTTACCGCCACAGTACAGCTGAGCGCAACACCAACCTTGCGCCGGGGGGCCTCGCGAACTCCCACACCAACCTCGCTTGAGACTGCACCGCCATCGGGTAGTTCGGAACCGACGAAATTGGTGGTGTTCGTCCCAATGTGCGAGAAGTCTCTCTCGACCGAACACGCACGGCGCCCCTAGGCGTGCGTGTTCCGACGAATTCGTCCACCCGTTCCGGAGCATGCCGACCAGTCGTTACGACGCATGCCGACCAGTTTTCGGCAACCGTCGGAATCGGTGTCAGCCTCCGAGCATACTGGGAGAACGCCCGAATCCCGGACATTGAAATCAGTTTCCGGTCGGGTCCAATGCCCCAACACCGCTTTCGTAAAGGGGGCGGTTCGGCTGATTGCGGGTCGCCTATAGAACGGGTGGGCTTTTCGGCCAGCACAGGTACCGAAGGTGTCATCCGTCGGCCCGTAATAGAAACCACCGGGGATTGGGCGAGGTGCCCGGTCAGCGTCGGCCAGAGGACCGAGTTGCCGCAAGCGATCCGGGGTGTGCTGGCCGAGAAGCACATCCGTGCTGAAGTCGAGATTGAATGGACGTGCATTTCTGTTCAGCCCTTCCCCTGGACCGTTCAGAAGGGCTGATAGCCGCATCGCGGTTCGGCGGCCAGTGAGTCTACGGTCGAAGCCAGGATCGCAACATCCTCCGAGCACACTGGTAGAGCCTCCGAAACTCGGCCGATTGTCGAACGGATGTACTTATCGGCCAGCACACCTCCACCCAGGCACGGGCGGTCTCTTCCGCCCCCGCAAGCGCCGCGGCCGACTTGTCAACGAGGGAGGCCAACGGTCGTGTGGTGGCCTTCCACAGTTCGCGCTGCACGTGGAACAGATCCGGCGCCTGATGCGCCCCCAACCCGTGGCGGATGTGGGCCAACAGCCCCCTGCCCTCGTCGCTGGCGACTTGCACCACCTCCACTGGTAGGCCTGCCAGAGCCTCGGCCATCGCTGCGGTCCACGTTGCCTCGTCTCGACGTTCGGCGTAGTGCTCCAGCAGGATGAAGTCGCTCACCGGCTCAATGGCCACCAGGCACACCTCGGGGTGGAAGGTCTCGTCCTCGCAAGCCGTGATCTGTCGTGGGCTCATCTGGGCGCCGAGCTCGGCGCGCTGCTCCTGAGCGTAGGCGAGGATGGGCGCCTCCATCTCCGTCGAGACAGAGTGTTGCGAGCCGTAGGAGGATGCCACGAACGCGTCCAGACCGCTCAACTCCAGGAAGCGGCCCAGGGGCCGAATCCCACCCGGTCCCACCTGGACGAACACCAACTGCGCCGCGGCCACCAGCCGGTGCAGGAACGCCAGCCCTGCCGCGCTCTCGAAGAAGCCCACCACCGTCGGCGAGGCATCCAGCCCCGCCTTGCGATCCAGCCAGTGGCGCAGCGTACTACGCGGCACGCCCTCACTCTCAGCAAACACCCGCTGGCTGATGCCCTGGTCCTGGGCCGTCTCGAACCGATCCACCCGCTCCGCCGATTCGAGGCGGTTCCAGCGCCGCGTTGGCTCTGGCTGCGACTCGGGTGTAAAATCGGTCTTGTCCACGGCTCGGCTCCGGTGTTGGCAAGTTGTGGAAAACTCACCATACTGGGCCGGGCCGTCTTTGTCCAGCTCGACCGCATCTCCTTGCCCATCCCAACCCAGCCCTCGGCCGTCAGCTCGTCAGCTAGGCGAAACGATGATCATCGCCCGGCCCCGGGTATGAAGAATCCTAAACACAGTCCCCTCTTCATAGAATGCTCGATAGCGACGTTGAGCGTACGCCATTGGCGTTGAGTGGCGTGCCATTAGCCTCTGCACGTGGGTGCGACTGCTGCGCGGGTGGGCCGGATCGCGGACGGGCGCCCGAGGTGTCACAGCGGAAGAAAGATGACCCGGTTGGTTAGGTCAGAGGGTTCGCCGGCCTCCGCCATGATCTGGAGGTCGCGGATGCACTCGCCAACTGAGATTCGGCTAGGATGCGCGAATACCAAGCCGGCGAAGGGCTTTGCGCGACGCTGCTCCCGAGCCGTCTCGCGGAGCATATCTGCATCATAAGGAGAACATGACCCTGTTCAGTTCGACAGCCCTGTCCAGCAAATCCGCGTCGTCGGTCCCTCTCCTGTCGTCCTCTTGGACTGTCAACACATCAACACCCCGAACGCGGAGGCCAACGGTGATCGCCCTCGGCACATGTTCGTTCATGTACAAGGCCAGCGGCATTTAGAGAAGGCCCTGCACCTTCAGGCGCGCCACAAGCGGCGAGGGTTCTGAACGAGCACGGAGCTCGTCTATCTCCTGGACTTCCCGAGCTATCGCTTCATCCATCGCCGCCTGATGATCTGCGTAGTACGCCAGAGCAGAGAAGACCTGACCCAGCGTGAGCTCGGGATGGTTCAGGAGCAACTCCTCCGGGCTCCATCCCCACGCGAGGCGCTCAGCCACGAGTTCCTGCACCTTCATGGTCGTGCCTGAGATGACCGGAACACCCCGGTCGTCGAGCTGAATGTGTTCGTACGTTGTGTCGGCGAGCATAGATCAACCTGCGCGGCGCACTGAATTGAACCTGGGTCGTATCGTTCAACAGTAAGGATACCACATGGCCTCGGAAGTCACAGAGTGCGTCTTGGTGTCAACCACTCAGCGCGCGTCGTGCCGAGAACATCTCCATCAAGACTCCGGCATGCGGCTGTCCACACGTGTGCTGGCCGAAAAGCACATCCGTGCGATAGCACAGCTTGATTGGACGTGTGGTACAGTCCGGTCCTTCCCCTCACACAACCAGAAGGGCTGACTCGCACTTGAACGTCACAGCTCTGATTCGCGGTCGCCGTGTCATAGCATCACTGTCACTCAGCCAACGCGTGCGGCAGTCGACCACACCCGACACCATCTCCCTTACTGCTGGCGCGCGGCGCCACCTCACGCGCAGCAAGCCAGCACTGGTCCTCGAAAACGCCCTCTTGCGTCAGCAGCTGGTTGTGCTCCAACGCCAGGTGAAGCGACCAGCACTCACCTGGCGCGACCGGGCGATGATGGTGATTCTGGCTGGTCGGACGCGATCGTGGAGAGACTCGCTCCTCATCGTCAAGCCAGAGACATTGCTGCGCTGGCATCGTGACCTGTTCCGTCGCCCTAGCGATTCCTGGGTTGCCCAGCAGTTGCGCGAGGCAACCGCTTTCGGATCGGGTCCCACGTATCTGATTCGGGACAATGACCGGAAGTTCGGAACTCTGTTCGATCGGGTGGCCGTGGGCTCAGGCATCAAGACCCTGCGAATTCCTTATCGGGCGCCGAGGGCGAACGCCATCTGCGAGCGATTTCTGGGCAGCCTCCGTCGCGAGTGCTTGGACCATCATCTGATCTTGAACGAACGGCAGCTGTATCGCACGGTGGCGGAATACATGGCCTACTTCAATCACGCACGACCGCATCAGGGGATTGGGCAACGCATTCCATCTTCCCCGGATCCGCCAATCGACGTCTCGCCCGACGACCTCATTGTCAGTATCCCCGTGTTAGGCGGCCTGCATCACGACTACCGGCGGCGTGCAGCCTGAGACGGACTACATCTCGCCGCTCACGAACCCCGGTCTTGCGCTGCCCGAGGAGTCGATCGAGTACCGTCGGATGCTGCCCGAAGTCCGAGCATGTTGGGAGATCTCCCGAATCCCGTACGTCGCAGTCTGTTTCCAGCCGGGGCCAGGGTCTCAAGACCGCTCCAGTCAGAACCGGTTTGGCTGATTGTGGGCAGCGTATCGAACGGATGAGCTTTTCGGCCAGCACAAGGGTACCGGCGGCTCCCCGAACATCCTGCGAGCGGTGACAGACGTTTCATCCGGTACCGGATTACCCACACCCTCCAGTTCGGCAGGACGGATCGATAGCAGGCGCGCCTTGCCGAATCCACATGGCTGACCGAAAATACCTAACGAAAAAAGGGCGTCAAACTCCGTTAACAAGAAAGCCCGACGACCCCACGACCGCCGGACTATCCAGTCATACCAAGGCT
>CAYYVH010000292.1:0-5368 GCA_964475075.1 uncultured Anaerolineales bacterium
CGATCAGCTCTTCCTACCCGACCTGACACCCTCCCCCAACTGACGGATGCGCCCCCTCCACGGTTCATCCACGGCGTGGCTGAACTACACCCGCTCTGTAGGGGCGACCCGGCGGGTCGCCCCGGACTGGGGAGAGACTTCCGCCGATGTGTACTAGGGCCGTCCGGTCGTCCGTCCGCGGTTACTGATCGGTCTGGGTCGCGGACGCCTGATCACCCTTGGCCTTGCCCATGAAGTAGGCGCCCAGGACGAAGGCCACGAAGGGGGACCATGTCACGCCCGTGAGATCGGCGATGCCCAACACGTACAGCCCGACATCGAGGATCCCGAAAACGTAGCAGATGACTCCCAGTGTCTTGAACATCTCATTCCCTCCTAGGTCATCGTGAGCCCGGTGCGCAACGGCGGTCCTCGCTTTGACCGCGCCGTGCGTGTTGGCACCTACAGTATCGGGGAAGTGTCTACTGCGTTACAATGGGTTTTCCGACGGTGGGGCGACAGGGATCCGACAGACTGCCGTGTCTGCCACAGTCCTCCACACCGCACGGGCGGATTCACGGCTGGTCTCGCAGGAAGTCACCGTGCGCTGGGCTGCCAGAACGGCCCTGTAACACGCGTCGAGCAGCTGAGCTATCATGGCTCCGAGGCTGGCTCCAATGGCCGGGCGTTGTAATACACGCAAACGGTGCTCGGGCATCATTGAGCGGTGTCAAGCAGGCAGTACGGGCCCTCCAGGGGCGCAGGCGACATGGAAGAAGTCGTAAAGCAGATCATTGGCCGGCTGAAGCGGTCCAAGCTCGGCTTCGGGTCTCGGGCGGTGCGGCCGTGCAGCCTTTTCGCGGAGATCGGGCGTGAATCGTTCATCGATTACGTGCTGCAGCAGTTCGACCACGCGCTGTCGGAGCT
The DNA here is from genome assembly GCA_964475075.1 of uncultured Anaerolineales bacterium. GTDB lineage: Bacteria > Chloroflexota > Anaerolineae > Epilineales > Epilineaceae > CAYYVH01. Next base: position 907 of record CAYYVH010000292.1, read on the forward strand.
GCCTGGCGCCCCTTCCGACGTGTCAGATCTGTCCAGGCAGCAACAGCAGGAACTCAGAGCGTTCGTGGATCGCATCGACCGGTTCGGGGATTTGGTCAGGTCCTGGTCGACGAGCCGGTCTGTGTCCGATCCCTGCCTTGCCGACATTGACCTCCGTCTTGTCTTTTGGGCCGACCGCAATGTGCCGGCGTATTGCTGGCATGGCCTGCCGAGTCGGCGGGACATCGTCCGGGATCTGCGGTCTGCCCTCAAGCAGAAGATCGATGACTACCACTTCGAGCGGGACCTCATGGTTTGGGCGATCCCTATACTGAACCGCGAGCTGTTAGCGCAAATCGCCCCGATCGCCCAGGCCGAACGGCCAGCGGTGGATGTGGCCCGGCTGCGACCCCAGCTGCAGACGCGCGCGCGCCGCTGCCTCGGCCACCTGCGCACGACGTTCGGCGTGGATGGCATCGGGGTTGACGACGTAGTCGATCGGGCGCTCTTCGCTGTAATGCACGCCGATGACGCCGAGTATCATGAGCACTGCAAGAATGCCAACAGCGTCTCAGCCTGGGCCGTGGACAAGCTCAAGGATCAGATAAAGCATCAGGTTCTGTCCCGTTGTAGGCCGGCAGTTCAGGAGCACAGCCCACTGGCTACGGCAGCCAAGCGAACGTGGATCGAGGTATTCCATCGGGAAGCGCCGTAGATAGCGTCCGGCAAACAAGTAGAGACAGAGGCAGCACCCGTCAACCGGATGTCTTGACTAGGGTGGTCTGACATGGCGAAGTCAAAGAAGACATTGACGAAAATGGGTCCGGATGCGCGGCGAGCAGTGGTTGCCAAACAGCTCGGCGATCTGCAGCAAACCCTCGGCCTGACGGACGGTCTCTTTGTGCGCACGGGGGCGGTTGCCATGGGCCTGATGCCGAAAGACGGTCCCAGGCTGGTCGAAGAGCTGGGGCGGAAGATATCCCTTGAGCTAAGTCAGAAGGAGCTCTCCGAGCGGGAATTGGTGCGCGAGGCACAGTGGCTGTTCGTGACTGAGTTGCTCGGACGCAGGTTCCCGCTGCGCGCTGCCGGCCTGGTGAGGCTCGCCAATCCTCACAGACTGGGCCAACTGAACGAAGAGGAGGCGTTCGCTCTGTGGCTGGGGATGTTCCGTGGTCAGACCCTGGGTCTGGCCGGCCAGTGGCAGCTGTATCTGGATGTCGGCGACCCCAAGCTGCCGTTGCCGAACGTCATCCGGCGCACATGCAGACCCAGGTGCAAGAGTGGTGAGAATCAGCACTATATCGCGGCCTGCCTGTTCCACATGAACGCCTCTCTGTTGAGTCCCGCCCGGTATGCGAACGGTCTCGACCCTCAACTGGTGATCGATACAGCGGACCTGTTCAGCACCCTCGAGGACGCGGCGTTCAGCAGTGCCAGCCACCAGGTGAGCCCTGCAAACTGCGAGACCCTGGATGCATTGCTCGGGTTGCTGCAGGCGCATCGGCAGGCCCTAGGCATGGACGCCGATGACACGGCTCATTTGGACGGCCTTCTGACCCGCCTTCAACGCGCCGGTCAGAACGGTTTGCGCTTCGACCCCGACCAGGCGACTGTCCTGCTCGGCTTGCTCGTGAAGATCCGAGCAGCGGGATTCACGGACGAGGACACGACCAAGATTGTCGCCTGGGCTTGTGCAACCACCCTGCGCGGCGAGAGCCCCGCCGACGTCGTTGTTGAGTTGCAGCCGCGTGGCAACAGACACGTGAACAAGGTCAACCAGAACCTTCTGCGCGGGGGCAACACGCTGACTGACAAGTACGTTGAGCGCATATTCCATGAGATCGATAGCTGCTGAGGTTGGCCATGAACGGTAAGCCAGACAACGAGATGCTGTCGCCCGGCGTCCCGGGATCGCAGCCGGATGGGTCGAACGCGGACGGCATCGACTGTGATCAGTGCCGGCGCAGACTCGATTCGTTCGTGGAGGACGTTCTCGTGACGGGTGTGGTGCCGGAGGACCGGTCCATACCCCGACACCTCGAAGAATGCCCGACATGTTCGCAAGACTTCATCCAGCTCATCGATCTGTCGACTGCCCCTCAAGTAAGAGCCCTTCAGGATGCGCTGCTCGATCCTGCGCGTGCCCCTGACCAACTCGAGGGGTTGATTAAATTGTGGCAGCTGCAGCTGGCAGCCAGTGTCCGGTTGGACGACACGCGGGATGCGGCGGTCGGCCTGAGCGTCGTGGGGATGGTCCATCGACAACGGATGGATCGGGAGAGGGCCGCTTCAGTGCACGAGTTGGCGCTGCAGTCTGGCGTGCGGAGCGACGATGCGCTGAGCCTGATCATAAGCCGCACTGACCTGGCGTATCTCGCGCTGCTCGAAGGTCGGACCGACGAAGCCCGCGGCCACCTGCGCGCGGCTGACCGGGCCGCGGAGCAGACCGTCGATCCAGAAAGCCAAGCCAGGATTCACGTACTCGTGGGTAGGTCGTGGGAGCAGGACCATGAGTGGCAGACGGCGCTGGCGGAGTATGGTGTGGCCGGGGAGAAGTCGATGGCGGCTGACTCTGCCGACGTATTGGCGATTGCGGACGAGAGCATGCGAAGGGTGGCCGCCATCTCCCACTTCGCGGCGGCCTTGCGCGCTATCGCCGACGGGGCCGCGGAACCGCTTCGGTCGGCCGCGCACCAAATCCTGGCACAGATGGACCAGTTGGGCGCTGCGCTACCCGATCTCTTGGCCGAGGCCTTCGGTGTCCGGCCCCGACTCCAATACGCGGGTACGCCGGTCTTGCCTTCTTTCGGACGCAGGGTGCTTCAGGAGGAGTTCTCTCTTGCGTCCAGTGGTGACTTCCTGGTAGTCAACACGGCGGAGCAGATTCCAGGCTCCATCGTCGCGGGTCCATATGTGGATCGGATCGGGCGCCTTGTGATCGGTCTCAATCTGGATGCTGCTGCCATGCAGCAGCTGCCGGCCGTTTTTTTCATCGATCTGCTGTACATCCCCGCCGCTCAAGTCGTGCGCACAGTTCGAGTCGGATACGATGCACGCGACTACCTTACGGAGCCGCGGAAAGGCCTTAGATTCAGGGCTTCACTTCCGGGCTTCGAGGGCATCGCTGACAAGCCGGAAGCGGGGCTACCGGAAGAAGACACCGAGCAGTGGCGCCTGCCGCGGGCGTCCGTTGCGCTGCGGATCTGGTGGCCGGAAGGAGAAGGGCCAGAGACGCCAGAAATGGGGGATTCGACCGACGACCCGTTTTGAGGCCAAGGGCGCAACACATCCGGACTTGCCCCTACATCTGACGCATAGGGGAGGATCAAAATGAACCCACGACAAACACCGGGCCGCAATTTGGCACGTGCCGTGGCCGCTGCCGCGCTCGTCCTGGCTCTCTCCGGTTGTCGTCCCTCACCAGTGGTCACCGTCACCAGCTTCGGCACGGTGGAGAGCCTCGCCACCGTGGAGGTTGGTGAGGCAGTCGGGGTGGCCGTGGAGGTGCACAACCCTGGGAACCTGCCACTCACCTTCGAGTGGCCTGCAACAGCAGGCGAGGTCTCGTCTCCTTCCGAAGACTCGCCGGTGGGAGTGTTCACAGCGCCGGACTTCCCGAGCGAGGTGATAGTCACCGTCAGAGTCCTCAGCGAGGGCAAGCTCATGGCGACGGAGGCGGTGCAGATCCAGGTTACGGCTGGATGCCAGCTGGACTCGCTCCGGATTCCCATCGTCGGTCCGAAGGTGAATGATCTCACGGCTGAGATCGAGAAACCCACGCACTGCAGCACCCAGCTGCCTTGGGGAGAGTCGCTGAAGGTCGGCGGATCGTACACCGGCAACCTTGAGGGCCGCGAACTCTGGGTGATCGTCTTCGCGCCCGACTCACGCTACTACCCTCAGACCCTGGGCGCCTGCGACCAGCTTCCCGCACGGGCCGGTGACGGGAGGTGGTACACGCCTATGAGCCTGGGCGGACAAGGACAGTTCGACATCATCGTTGCCGTAGCCCGTACCGATGCTGACGCGAGCCACGAGTTCAAGGGGTGGTTGCGCCACGGCTGCGAAACTGGCAAGTACCCAGGCTTCCTCGGACTACCCGACGGTCTCACGGAGCTGGATGCCGTCACCGTGCGGACCACAGAATAGCGCCCCGACCGCTCTCGTACTCCCCACGAGCGACTGCGGAGAACTGAAAAACCGAGCTGGGCCCGGCGTCGGCAGCTGCTTCGCCACGCCGTGGCGCCGGGGCGTTTTGACGCCTTGCGCGCGAGTCGGCACAGTGATACACTGTCGGGAATAATGGCTGCCGGTGCCAGGGGGGGCATTCGGCCCAGGCGCAGTGACGGCGGCACTGCCTGCCCACCGGTCGAGGCAAGCCACGCGGGCAGCGCGGGGGGGGGGGGCTCCACGGTGACCTCGGGGTGACGCGCGCAGCCACGCCTCTGGCTGTCGTCGGGTGTGTTGTGGACCACCATGCTGG
>CAYYVH010000293.1:0-5349 GCA_964475075.1 uncultured Anaerolineales bacterium
GAAAGAGTGTAGATCTCGGTGGTCGCCGTATCATTAAAAAAAAAAAAAAAGAGAACGCGAGAAGCGGATCGCGGGGCAGAGAGATACGGGCAGGGGGCGCAGGAGGCGTGGAGAGGGTGAGAGCCTGTGAGGGGGGGGGGCCGGTTGGCCGCCCGGACCCTCACGGCGGCCCGGAGGGCTGGAGGGCTGGAGGCCGGGCCTGGAGGGTAGTGCATGAGTCTGCTCGGAATCGACGTAGGCACCACAGGCTGCAAGGCGGCTGTCTTCTCCGAAGGGGGACAATTGCTGGCGTCCGCCTATGCAGAGTATGATGCCCAGAGGCGACAGCCTGGATGGGCGGAACTGGACACGGCTGAGGTGTGGGCAAGGATCAAGAGCATGATCGGTCAGGTCGTGGCTCGTTCTTCATCGGATCCGGTCGCGGCCCTGGCCGTTTCGTCTCTGGGTGAGGCCACGGTTCCGGTCACGGAGGATCGGCAAGTGCTCGGTCGCTCCATCCTGAACTTCGACGTGCGGGGGGAGGAGTACCTGAACGGGCTGAGCAGCGTGCTGGAGGACGAGCGTCTCTACCGCATCAACGGCAATACGCTGGGCAACCACTACGGCCTGACGAAGCTGATGTGGATCAAGCACCATCAGCCCGAGATTTACGAGCGGACACACAAGTTCCTCCTCTGGAGCAGCTTTGTCTCGTTCATGCTCGGCGCCGATCCTGTGGTGGATTACTCCCTCGCAAACCGGACCCTGCTCTTCGACATCGACCGGGAGGTCTGGTCGGAGGAGCTCCTGGAACTCACCGGGCTCGATTGCGCCAAGCTGCCCGACACGGCCCCTTCCGGCACTGTGGTTGGCACGGTATCCGAACACGTAGCCCGCGAACTGGGCCTGCCGCCGAACGTCGCCATCGTCACCGGCGCGCACGATCAGAACGCCACCGCTGTGGGCTGCGGCGTCATCACTGAGGGTCGCGCTGCGTACGGCATGGGCACCTTCATCTGCATTACGCCGGTGTTCAGCCAGCGGCGTGACGCTGCTATCATGATCGAGCGCGGGCTGAACACGGAGCATCACGCCGTGCCGGGCAAGTACGTGAGCTTCATCTACAACCAGGGCGGCTCCCTGGTCAAGTGGTTCCGCGACACCTTCGCCGCAGCGGAGCACCGCCAGGCGGAGGCGGCCGGAAGGGACGTGTACCCAGACCTCTTCTCAGAGATCCCGGAGGGGCCGAGTAGCATCATGGTCCTGCCGCACTTCACGACGACCGGACCGCCAGAGTTCATCTCCGACTCCTGCGGCGTAATCGCCGGGCTGCGGCTTGAGACGTCAAGGGGCGACATTCTGAAGGGAATCCTCGAGGGAACTACGTTTTACCTGAAGGCGTGTGTCGAATCGCTCTCGCCCACCGGGATCGAGATCGCCGATTTCCGCGCGGTGGGCGGCGGCAGCAAGTCGGACGCGTGGATCCAGATCTCCGCCGACATCATGGGCCGCCCGTTCGTCCGCCCGGCGATCACCGAGGCCGGCACCTTAGGGTCGGCCATCATCGCCGGCGTCGGGAGCGGCGTGTTTAGCTCCTACGAAGACGGTGTCGAAGCCCTGGTGCGCCTGGAGCGCACCTTCGACCCCGACCCGCAGCGACAGAAGCTCTACGAGATCCGGTTCGAGAAGTACAGAGGCTTTTGGCCCCTCGTGGCAGAGTATCTGCGGCATCTTGCCTCTGGACAGGATCAAACCATGACTTAGCATACCGTTGCACAACTTCGTTCCGCCTTTTCTCCGCTCGCGCTGGACCTTAGTCCAGCGTCCTCTGGGCAATGAGGTCGAGGTTCGTAGGCGACAGAGGCGCGGACTAAGGTCCGCCGCGAGCGAAAAACCGCCTAAAGGCTCGACTCCTGGACTCTTGGAATGGGTCGAATGACGAAACCAGCGGTTATCTTCGGTGCCGGCAACGTGGGACGCGGCTTCCTGGGCCAGCTCTTCTCTGAGTCGGGCTATGAGGTGGTTTTCGTGGATATAGACAAGCCCCTCGTCGCCGCCCTCAACGCACGCCGTGGCTACACCATCCGGCTGGTGCAGGACGAATGGACCGAGGAGGTCACCGTCTCCCCCGTGCGAGCCCGGCATGCAGAGCAGACCGAGGTGATCGCGCGGGCGCTGACGGAGGCGAGCATCGCAGCCACTGCTGTCGGCGTGCGGGCTTTGCCGCACATCGCGCCCCTGGTGGCTGCGGGCATTGCCCGGCGGGCCACGAGCGACGTAGGGGCTCCGCTCAATATCATCGTCTGCGAGAACCTGAAGGACGCCGCCGTAGCTTTTCGTCGCATGGTCGGTGAACATCTGTCGCCAGACTGCCACGCCTACCTGCGGGCGCACGTCGGCTTCGTGGATACCGTCATCGGGCGCATGGTGCCGCCGCCATCGCCGGAGACGCGGGCACGGGACCCCAGTCTCATCATTGTCGAGCCGTACAAGGAACTGCCCGTGGATCGCCGCGGCTTCGTCGGCCCTGTTCCTGAGATCGTGGGGCTGGAACCGTGCGAGAACTTCGCGGCGTACACAGCACGCAAGCTGTACATCCACAACTGCGGCCACGCCATGCTCGGCTACCTGGGCCATCTGCGCGGTCACACTTTCGGCTACGAGGCGCTGGACGACCCCGTGATCCGTCCGCTATACGAAGCGGCGCTGGCCGAGTCGAAGCACGGCATCGTCACCGCCCACGGCGTGAAGGCAGCCTGGCTGGAGGCACACATCGCCGACATCACCCGGCGCTTCGCCAACCGCGCCCTGGGGGACACGGTCTTCCGCCTGGCCCGCGATCCGCGCCGCAAGCTCGGACCCGAGGACCGGCTGGTAGGTGCGGCCCGGCTGGCCGAGCGGGCCGGCGTAAGGCCCGAGTCGCTGAGCTGGGGCATCGCTGCCGGCTACTGCTTCGACGACCCTGACGACCCGCTGGCGATGGCTTTGCAGCAGTGCATCGCCGCCGAGGGATTCGATGCCGTGTTGGCTGACGTGAGTGGCATCCAGCCCGACGAGCCGCTGGGAGTACTGGCGCGCGAACGCTACCACCTGCTGCGGGAAGGTGAGTGGCCATGACAGTCGCTCTGCCCAGTCCACGGATCGTCACTGTGACTCCCAACCCTGGCCTGGACCGCACGCTGACCGTGCCGCGCATCATCTTCAACCAGATGATGCGGGCCACGGCGGTGCGGCTCGACTGGGGCGGCAAAGGCTTCAACGTCTCGCGGGCGCTGCAGGCGCTGGGTGTGGAAAGCGTGGCCATGGGCTTCATCGGCGGCGCGACGGGCCAGATGCTGGAGCGCGGCCTCAGTGATATGGGCATCGCCACCGATTTCGTGCCCATCGCCGGTGAGACGCGCACCAACACCGTCATCACCGACGCCGGTGCGAAGCGGTACGTCAAGGCCAACGAAGCTGGCCCAACAGTGCGGGCGGAGGAACTGGACACCTTCCTCGACCGCGCCCGCGAGCGGGTCCGCCCGGGGGACATCTGGGTGCTCTCCGGGAGCCTGCCCCCCGGCGCGCCGCCCGATTTCTACGCTCAACTCGTCACCCTGGTGCAGGAACGAGGGGCCAGGGCGCTGCTCGACACCAGCGGGGAACCGCTGCGGCTGGGATGCCGGGCGGCCAGCCCGTATTTGGTCAAACCCAACGTCGGTGAGGCGGGGGAGGTGACGGGGTGGAAGATCCAATCCGATGCCGATATGCTCAGCGCGGCCGGGTTCTTCCTGCGTCAGGGGATCGAGCTCGTGGCGTTGTCGTTGGCTGCCGACGGTCTGCTGCTGGCCGCAAAGCAGCGAGCGGTGTGGGCCAGGCCGCCCCGCGTGGGTGTGCGGAACCCAGTCGGCGCGGGAGACGCGCTGCTGGCCGGCATCGCCTGGGCGCTGCAGCGAGGCCTGTCTTTGGAGGAAACGGCCCGCTGGGGTGTAGCGGCAGGCACGGCAGCCGCCATGCGCGAGGGCGTCAGCGTCGGCACAAGGGCCGAGGTTAGGGCGATGTACGAGCGTGTGGAAGTGCGAGTCGCATTGGCCGACGAATCAGAAATCAGGAGGTTGGCATGAGCGAACACAAATACGCGATCGGGATAGACTATGGTACTGAGTCGGGGCGGGCGGTGCTCGTAGATGTGGCTGACGGTCGGGAGGTCGCTACCGCCGTGCATGCCTACGGCGATGGCGTGATCGACGAAGCGCTGCCCGGCACCGAAATCCAACTACCCCCCGATTTTGCGCTGCAGAACCCGGCGGACTACATCGAGGTGCTACGGGCAACCATCCCCGCCGTGTTGCAGGAGGGTGGGGTGGACGCGGAGGACGTCATCGGCCTGGGCACCGATTTCACCGCCTGCACCATGCTGCCCATTGACGAAGCGGGTACACCGCTGTGCATGAAGCCGGAGTGGCGGGATAACTCCTACGCCTGGGTGAAGATCTGGAAGCACCACGCCGCTCAGCCCGAAGCGAACGAACTGAACCGCATCGGACGTGAGCGTGGCGAGGCCTTCCTGGATCGCTACGGCGGCAAGATCTCCTCGGAGTGGCTCTTTCCCAAGATTTGGGAGACGCTGAACAAGGCGCCAGAGATCTATGCGGCCGCTGACCGTTACATCGAGGGAGCGGACTGGATCGTGCTCCAACTGACTGGCCAGGAGCGGCGCAACGCCTGCACGGCGGGCTACAAGGCTATCTGGCACAAGCGAGAGGGATACCCCAGCGAGGATTTCTTCGCTGCCCTCGACCCCCGGTTGCGGAACGTGGTGGACGAGAAACTGTCGCGTGACATTTACCCGCTGGGAGGCCGGGCCGGAGGCCTCACACCGGAGATGGCCGAAATCACCGGACTCCGGCCGGGAACGGCAGTGTCGATTGGAAATGTGGACGCCCATGTCTCGGTCCCGGCGGCAACGGTGGTGGAGCCGGCGCGGATGGTCATCATTATGGGCACCTCCAACTGCCACATGGTGCTGGGCACGGAGGAACACATCGTCCCCGGCATGTGCGGCTACGTGGAGGACGGCATCATCCCCGGCTTCTTCGGCTACGAGGCCGGACAGTCCTGCGTCGGCGACCACTTCGCCTGGTTCGTGGGGAACGGCGTGCCCGCCGAATACTACGAGGAGGCCAAGACCCGTGGGCTGAACCTGCACCAGTTGCTGGAGGAGAAGGCTGCCCAGCAGAAACCGGGCGAGCACGGGTTACTGGCCTTGGACTGGTGGAACGGCAACCGTTCCGTGCTGGTGGACGTCGATCTGACCGGGCTGCTGATCGGCGCGACACTGGCTACCAGGCCGGAGGACATCTACCGGGCGTTAATCGAGGCCACGGCCTA
>CAYYVH010000294.1:0-5326 GCA_964475075.1 uncultured Anaerolineales bacterium
TTCCCTCCCGCGAAGGGGTGGGTGGCCCCGTCAGTCTACCGGCTATTGCGCGTGCCACGCAAGAGGGTAGGCGCCACGATTGGGACAGGGATGTGACAGATTGAGTGACCACCGCGTTCACGGTGACCGGCTCCACCGCAGAATCCACATCCCGGATGGAGAAACGGAGGCGGCAGTCGATGCCGTGTCCATCGTCGACATCGTGTGCCGCAGTGACACAGCTTTCTGATCCCCGGCGCCATCGGAGATTTCCCATGTCAGGAGCTTGCGGTTGAGGTTCGTCACTCCACGCCCGCGAGGAATCCAGCCTCTCCAGATCACTGCGCCTCACGTACTTGGACCACTCTATGCGGCGTGTGCGTTGGACGCAGACACGGATCTGATCGTGAGCGGCGACAAGCACCTACTGGTACTGGCGATGGGTAAATACGAGGGCGTTCGGATCCTCACGGTGCCACAGTTCTTGGATTCGCTGGTCGGGTGACGACAACCGAGATGCTCACGGCATTCCATTGGACCGTCCAACGCGTGCGCCAGTCGACCAATCCGGACACCATCTCCCTTGCCGCTGGTGCCGTCGCCGACCTCGCGATGACGGTGATGCTGGCTGGTCGGACGCAATCGTGGCAAGACACGCTCATCGTCGTCCAGCCAGATACTCTGCTGCGCTGGCATCGTGACCTGCCCCGCTTGGTCGGGTGGCACAAGACGAGGTCCCTGGCGACATTCGGGCGGTCAGCAATGTCACCGTCCACAATCAGGCTGATTCAACGTATGGTGACGGTGAACAACGTCGGGGCGCGGAGCGCGTCCGCGGCGAGTTGCTCAAACTGGGTCTTTCCGTGGCGAAGAGCACGAACCAGAAGTAAATGGCCTGCATCCGCGCGAGGGAGCCGATCGGCCAGACGCGGAGTACGTGGTCTGCTTCAACCCTGGACGACAGCATCAGGGGACAGGGCAACGCCTACCGTGTTCCCCGGATCCTCCAATCGGTTTATCGCCCGACGACCTCGTTGGCGGCACCCCCGAGACGGGTGGCCGAACTCGTAGGAATGCGCAACCATCGCGACTCGTGTCTGAGAGCAGCCCGTGCATTGACCACCAGGGCGATCCGGCGTAGCATTGCCTGCCGGAGTGGCATGATGGCCGAGACGGTGACACTGGAACTGCGCGAGCACGTGATCCGAAGTGCCCGAGAGATCGCCCATAACACTCACGGACGGCCGGATGACGTTCTCGCCGGCTGGCTCGACTGCGCGGCCGGTCGCGTGTCCGCAGAGTCTCAGGCACAGACCGGCTCGTTTTGGAACGGGCCCGACTTGGCTGCGTTGGCGGAGAAGCAAGACATCGCCCCACAAGATCCCTCTCGTCGGGAGACCGGGCACGGTTGCCGCGATGGCTGATGCTGAGGCCTGGGACGCTTTCGGGCAGCTGATGCCGGATGGCTTCGTCAACGAGGTCTGCGCCCGAATACTCATCCGGATGGACAAGTATCATCCGATCAATCACACATCCGATGTGTGTTACCCCGTCCTGCTCCAGGTGTGCGATAACGACATTTCGCCCCCGATGAGCGTCGTCGAAAAGGCCGAAGAGCGGTTGGGGACGCTGGCCGAGGTGATCCACTACCCCATCGGCCACTTCGACATCTACCTGGGAGATGACTTCGAGCAGGCCGTGAGCGATCAACTCGCGTTCTTCAAGAAACACATCTGAGCAGCGCGATCGACAGTTGGGAGAGACTCTCGGCCCGCGGCACAGACCGATCTTGGCCCTGCTATGGTACTCCCTGCCGGGTACGGATCATCCAACGGCCGAGCACCCGGTCAATTCCTCCGCTATCCCCCAATCTCCGTGCTCAGGGAGCCAATCAGCACGGGTTCGTTAGGCACCTCGGCATGAGCTTCGAAGAAGCGGCCGATCTCCGGGGCATCCAAAGGCCGTAGGTTCTCGATCCAGCGATAGCTCAGCGACTGGTATAGCAGTTCCACCGTCAGCGTGTATGGGCCTTGGGTGTCCCCCAGATCAATGACGAGCTCCACCCGATCCCCTCCCCCCAGGAAGTTCGGGTCATCCAACGCAGTTCCTCGCACGGCCACATCCGCTGGAGCGGTCTCTTTGTCGAACCCGGTCGGCAGCAGGCGGTTGTCTTTGAGGTAACCGGCTCCCCGCATCAGGGTGGTGGTTACGTTGCCGTCGGGGTCGTGCATGACCGCCTCGTAGATCTGCACCTCGTCCGGATTGTCGATCACAGCGTAGTGAGGCTCGTATAGCGTGGGATCGGCGTCCTGGTCGTTGCCGGTGATGGAGCCATCCGGGTTTGGCCGTCCGGCCTCGAAGACGATGTCTCCATTTCGAGCTGCCAGGGTGGCGTGCAGCCACGTTCGCCGGGCCGGATACCCCGTGGGGACCTTGTGCCCTGCCAGGTTGGCGACGGCGACGGTAGCGGTGAGGGTCGGGGCGGTGAGATCGACGTTCTCAACAGTTAGGCGTGCAGTCTGGCTCTGTAATTGGTCCAGCGTCCGCAGGATCGTGGCTTCGAACTGCTCATCCGTGGCGGTGACGCCGATTCCCGACCCGAAGGTCTTCAGCACGTTCAGCATGTACACGTTTCCGCCCACGAATACGTGCTTCCAGAAGGGGCTGCGGGGTTCGCCGCCGGTGATGGAGAGTTGGACGCCTCCCAGCGCCAGCGGCATGTGGCAGCTCTGACAGCTGAGGGTGTCGTTGTATTCGCTGTGGAGCCACTCAAGATAGGGGGTCTGTTCGGGCAACTCACCCACGATCTCGCCATCCTCGCTGATGGTTGGGGTGAAGAGCGTGTGACAGGTGGCGCACATTTCGGACTGCTCGATATGTAGGCCTTGGCCGGGGACAAACCCGGAAACGCTTTTCATGATCTCGGCCTGAGCCTCATCGATCTCGTACGGGCCAAAGATGCTTCGTTCCCCGGATGGGGTATCCGTGTCGATGGTGTAACCGCCGCTGAAACCGTCTTTCTCGCCGAACCCGTCAGGTTGAATCTGGTGGCAGAGGCTGCACGAAACTCCGTCCATTGCCAGGGGATGGCTTATGTTTTCCGGGTCGAGGAAGCCGGCGCCGAAGACTACGCCCTTTTCGCCAGCTGCCGCAGCCGTCGTGCGTGCCATCGGCATGTGGCAGGTCGAGCACTTGTCCTCGATCACTGCCTGGTAATCGGGGGACTTGAGCACCTCACTGCGCAGGGTGGCTTGCCAATAGGGGTCGCGCGCCGAGTTGGCCATCATGGTCGAGCGCCAATAGGCGCCGGTGGAGACGTCCGTTCCGGACTCATCCACCATGTTCGTGTGGCAGGCGATGCAGGTATCCGCGGTTGTGAAGAGGTCTCCCTGTTCCGCCAGCGATTCACCGGAGTCTGGCGCCGGGCTGGTTGCGGTTGGTGTGGGTGTGGTGGTAGGCACGGGTGTTGCGGCAGGCTGTCCGGCGCAAGCCGTCAGCAGAAACGCCATCACCAGGAAAGATATCCAGATTCTGGTCATATCGACCGTCCTATCATGTTTGGGGGCTGCCCGGCCCATTCCTGGAAGTCACGGTTCATACTGGCTGCCCGAGCAGGGCTCTCACGCTAGCTTAGCACAAAAGGCTACACTCTTCCGCAGCGTGGTGCAAGATACCCCTCGCTGGCTGTACCATGAACGCGGACTAGGACGTTCGGGAGTGCACCGTCCTCGCCTGGCTGCCGTTCGCCCAGTGCGCATGGTTCAGAGTCTGTTGGCGCACGGCACGGGCATGCAGGCGAGGAGCTGAGACAGCCAAGCCGTATCTCCCCCCCCCGGCACGTTGTAGACTGAGCAAGGGCCCCAATGATCGGCGCCCGGCGGTGTCGTGCGCATACGCGACGGCACCGGGGTTTTTAGTTGTGCTGCGGAGGAGGAGTGAACAATGCTTACTCGCAAGTCGGCCCGCCGGTTCGTGCGTGCCCGATCTGCACCGGTGGGTCCTATCGCCAGAGCGTTCTTGCTCGTTTTCATCCTGGCGCTGGTGTTGCCCAGTGCACAGACGGCACAGGCCGCCGGTCCGACCTGGACGCAGCAGAGCCCTACGAGCAAGCCGTCGGCGCGCCGGTATTCTGCGATGGCGAACATCGGCGGTGACCAGGTGGTCCTGTTCGGCGGGTACGATAGCGCAAGTGACGACGAGACTTGGGTATACGACCAGGATGGGCTGGCTGTCGAGCTGGCCGGCTTCTGCGCCAGCCGTCGCGGCATGGCCGTGCTGCTGAGGTGGGCAACGTTCTCGGAGATCGACCACGCTGGTTTCCGCGTCCTGCGCGGGGAGCCGGGCGGGGAGCTGGTGAACCTCACGCCGCGGCTGATCAGGCCGCGCGCACAGGGCGGGGAGTTGGACGGTTGGCGGTACCGCTTCGTCGACTGGCGGGCGGCGCCCGCGCGGGTGGACCACTGGCTGGGAGGGCGAGTGCGCAGGAGCGAGGAGAGCGATCGTGTGAAAATCGGTCCATGGGTCCGGCAGGAGAGCCGCCACGTGAAGCCCCAGGAAAGCCAGCGCCAGCAGTAGATGGCCGGTGAGGCGATAGTGGCTGACGCGCGGCATATCGATCAGGCCGCTTTGCACCATGTACCAGCCGTACAAGCCCTGGAGACCGAGCAGCGCGCCGATGCTGATGAATTTCAGCAGCTCGCGCCGGCGAATTACGCCTTTTGCCCAGAAGAAGAAAAACGGCAGAAAATAAATGAGTCCCACCAGCCTGCCGAGCATCCGGTGGCTGTACTCCATGTAGTAGATGAATTTGAAGTCGCTGAGCGCCATGCCAAAATTGACCTTCTGGTATTCAGGCGACTGCTGGTATTTAGCGAACTCTTCCGCCCAGCCGGTTTCGCTGGTCGGCGGAAACATGCCGGTGAAGAGTGTCACGTGCGCGGGCAGGGTCAAGGGCGCCGCAGAAATCCCCTGGTCGAAGACGACGCCTACAGTCGCGCGTCGTGTGCGCTTAGGCGTGTGGTCACAGGTGATGTGACGTATGTGTGTGTCGTGATGCTAAACGATGAAGCTGTCGCGATCAGTTTCATGGGAGGCGACACTTTCGCTGGAGCGCACCACCCAGATACTCACACCCTCACTGCGACGGGTGTAGACATCACGGGCATATTGCAGAGCCATCTCTGGATCTTCGGCGTGCAGGCTGCCGACGTGCTTGTGATCCAATCCGCGTTTGGAGCGAATAAATACTTCGTACAGGGGTCTTTCGGTGATTGTTGTCACTTGACTCTCCTCAGGCCGCATCCCGGTGCGCCCTGACCTGTCCCTCTTCTTCATAGACTCACTACGA
>CAYYVH010000295.1:0-5312 GCA_964475075.1 uncultured Anaerolineales bacterium
ACCAGGAGGGGGGCGTGCAGGCCCTGCTGGCCGAGGTCGATGCGCCCAATGGTCCGAACGAGGCACATCGCCGGTCGATGCGGAAGGTCGTGGTGGGGGCACTCGAGGAGGTCGGGCCACCTATCGTCCGCACCTCCCTTACAACCGCCATGGGGTTCTTGGCCTTCCTGGCCACCACGATTGCCCCTTTGCGCCACTTCGGCTTGTTCACCGCCTTCGGCATCCTGATAGCCATGGTCCTGAGCTTCACGCTCATCCCCGCCCTCATGGTGGTGCTGCCGACCTCGTGGTTTTGTCGCGGCGGGACGGGTCGTCGCGCGGGGGATTCCACCGCGATCCTACC
Source organism: uncultured Anaerolineales bacterium (assembly GCA_964475075.1). Taxonomy (GTDB): domain Bacteria; phylum Chloroflexota; class Anaerolineae; order Epilineales; family Epilineaceae; genus CAYYVH01. Next base: position 344 of record CAYYVH010000295.1, read on the forward strand.
CCAGGAGAGACTGGCGGCCCGACATTCCGGAGCAGGCTTCGGGATCGGCCTCGCCCTCGTCGTGCTCAGCATGCCGGGGCTTGTTCGCCTGAGAGTCCAAGATGCCTGGGTGGACAACTTCGATCCAACCTCGGACCTCGTCACCGCGGAGCGGGACTTCAACGCCCGATTCTGGGGCAGCTATCGCTTCGACGTCGTGTTTGACGGACCGGACGAGTACTTCTATCGGCCGGAGGGGACTGCACTCATGGCGGAGTTCTCCCGGGCGGCGCGGGACGGACCTCGTGTTGGCGGGGTGCTGACCCACGTCGGGGTCTTGGGTGAGCTGGCGACGGCTATTGGTGAGCGAAGGTCGGTTCTGGAGCTGACCGCCGGGGAGGTGGCCGATCTTTCCACGATCGCCGAAGTAGTCGACCGTGATGGCCTGCGACAGCTCCTCAGCCCCAACGGCGATTCGGCCCGGGCACGCGTCTTCGTCAACAGCGCGGACTACCAACGGGCGCTGGCGCTGGACGAGTACTTGGTGCAGGCCCTAGGGAACCTGTCGGCCGGACGCAACGTGCGCTACCATTTCAGCGGTGAGTTGCCCTTGGCCATGGAGCTGGTGCGAGCGGTCGTGTCCAACCAGGTGCGCTCGATTGCCTGGGCACTCGTCGGCGTTGGGTTGCTGCTGTTCATCGCGCTGCGACGGCTCGCCCTTGCCCTGGGTACAATGGTGCCGGTGATGACCGCCGCGTTGTTCCTCTTCGCTATCATGGGCTACCTGGGTGTGCCTCTCGGGATTGCGACCAGCATGTTCGCCAGCCTGGCGATCGGCGTGGGGGTGGACTTTGCGGTGCACCTGCAGCACGGCTACGAGCGGGAGCGTCTCGCCGGTCGCGATCACGAGTGTGCGTTGCGCGCTGCCTTGGGAACGGTGGGCAAAGCTGTGCGCTGGAACGTCCGTGTTCTCGGTCTCGGCTTTCTGGTGCTCGCCCTCTCCGACCTCCAGCCCGATCGTCGATTGGGCCTCCTCCTCGCCGGTGCAGTGTTCACCTGTTACGGCACGACCCTGCTGTTCCTGCCGCGCATCCTTGGCCGGCTGGCGCCAGTGCTGGCCATTGCCGGACTCGTCCTGACTGGTTGCGCCCGGACTGACGTGAGCGTGGGTGAGGCGGATATTGCCCGTGACGAGGCCGTCGCCGCAATGCCGGCCGAACAGCTGATGCTCACGATCGAGGAGGCGTTCCGCAGCGGTCCGCGGGCGGCGCGGATGGCGGTCACGGACATCCGGCCCGGTGGTGAATCGACGCGGAGCACGATTTGGGGCATCTTCGGTGGCGATCCGGAGAATACGCGGATCCTCTACATCTTCACCGAGCCCGAGCGCATCAGGGGTACCAGCCTGCTGCTTGCGGACCACGCGGCCCGCGGCGTGCCGGACCAAGCGTGGCTCTACCTGCCCTCAATGGAGTACTTCCGTGCGCTGAACGTGGAGGACCAGCGGCTCCTGGTGCCGGGAACCGCGCTCAGCTACAACGATTCCCGTGGGTTCATTCCCGGCGACCTCTACGCTTTCGAGTACGACAGCGGCCCGGCCGAAACGAGGTCAGGAGAGGACTTGCGGCTCGTCGCCCGACCGGCGACCGAGGAAATCAGGGAGAGCCTCGGCTATGACGCGCTGGCCATACACGTCGATCCGGAAAAACACCTCGTCACGCGCGTTGAGTATCGCGATCTGAACAGGCAGCCGCTGAAGACGTACGAGGTCCTCGGGGAGGTCGAGGTGGGCGGAGTGTGGTTGCCGAAGAAGATTCGCGTGGAGCACTTCGCGGAGGGCATCTTGACCGAGATCGATTATGAATACTGGTCCCTGAGCAAGCGGCCAAATGAGGGCGTGTTCGAACCGAATGTCGACCAGTCAGACTTCCTGCCGCGGCTGGAGGCCGTGCTCGGAGCGGAGGGGATCGACGTCGGGCTCGATACGCGTTGAACAGGTCGGGGAGGGGTGCGTGAGGGGCGCTGACCTCGCCGTTGTCGTCGTGGCCGACGCACTTCCGGGGTCACTGCATCTCGTTGGCGCGGAGCTCTTGCAGGACGGCGAGTGCATAGGTGGCCGGCACGTCGTCTGCGAGCCGCACGTCGCCAAGCGCGTGGGGTAGGACAAAGCGCAGCTGGCCGGCGCGGCGCTTCTTGTCCGTCGACATGGCCGCCACGACCTCGTCGGGTATCGGTCCGGCATAGCGAACCGGGAGGTCCAGGGCGGCCAGAAGACGCTCGATCCTCGGGACCAGCCCCGTGTCCACGCCACCCAACCGAGCGGCGAGGCGCGTTGCGGCGATCAGCCCGACGGAAACCGCATCGCCATGTGTCATGGCATAGCCTGTTGCGCGCTCGAGGGCGTGGGCGAAGGTGTGTCCGAGGTTCAGCCACGCCCGGTGCCCGCACTCATCCGGATCCTCGGACACTATGGCCGTCTTTACCGCTGCCGACCTCCGGACTATCTCGCCCCATGCGGCGGCATCCCCGGCGGCTGGCGCACCGTTACGCTCCAGGATCTCGAGCAGCATGGGGTCACCGATCAACGCCGCTTTCACCACCTCGGCCAGACCGGACCTCAGGACGCCCGGCGGAAGCGTGGCCAGCACCGTTGGGTCCACGGCTACTAGGGCGGGGTGCTTGAATGCTCCGACCAGATTCTTCCCCTGTGGCAGGTTCACACCCGTCTTCCCGCCGATGGACGCGTCGACCATCGCCAGCAGGGTGGTGGGCATGGTCACCAAGCGCACCCCACGCATGTAGGTCGCGGCGGCGAAGCCGGCCGCGTCGCCCACGATTCCGCCGCCGAGGGCGATGACCGTGCCGTCGCGTGCGAGCCCGGCCTCCAGGAAGCCGCTGTACAGCCCCGCCACTGTCTCTTGGGTCTTCTCCCCCTCGCCCTCGCCTATCTCCAGCAGCCGAGCGTCGAGACCTGTCGCGCGCAGACTTGTGATCAGCCGCTCGCCGTACAGACGGGCCACGGTGCGATCGGTCACGACCACCGTCGGGGCGCTGAGCCCCCGCGCTCCGAGGAAGGTGCCGACGACGTCCAACAGGCCCGCTCCGATCAGAACGCTGTAGCCGTTTGTGGGGGTCACCACGGGAAGGGCGGTGACGTGCAGCCCCTCCGCGGCGTCGACGAGCTCCAGTACTTGTTCGGCCACGGTGCCCACATCGCGCCGCGTCGTGTCGACCTGGAGCGGCAGGCTGTCGTACACGGCTCGGCGCTGGGCGAGGAGCCGCGCAACGTTACTAGGGTCGTGTTTTTCCGCGAGAAGCGGCCGTGATGCGGCCTCTGAGGCGCCTAGGCGCACCCTAAGCGCCTCTGGAGTGCAAGTGAAGCACACCAACGGCCCCAGGTTTTCGAGGGTGTCACGGCTCTTTGAGGAGTCCACACTCCAGCCGCCGGTGGCGATGACCGCGTTGCGGGTACCGGCCAGGTCGTGAACTGCCTGCCGTTCCCGATCCCGGAATCCCGCCTCCCCCTCGCGGGCGAAGATCTCGGTCACCGTGCAATCTGCGGCTTTCTCGATCTCGCTGTCGAGATCGATGAATCGGCGGTCCAGGCGGCGGGCAAGCTCGCGCCCGACGGACGTCTTGCCCGTCCCCATCATGCCGGTGAGAACCAGGCTACCGCCGGTCATGGGTCGGATCATCCGGGTACCCGAAGCGCCACGGCCGGTTGTCCATCGGCAGGTCGTCGAGTCGGTTGCGCCTCAGCGCGTCGAATCGCGGTCGCATCTCGTCCAGGCTGTCGCCGCCCAGCTTCTCCAGCAGGGCATCGGCCAGCACGAATGCGACCATTGCCTCACCCACGACCGCTGCCCGCGGTACGGCACAGATATCCGACCGCTCGTACTGTGTAACGGCGGATTCGCCGGTCGCAAGGTCGACGGACCGGAGAGGGGTCAGCGTGGTAGCGATGGGTTTCATGGCCGCGCGGACGACGATCGGGTCGCCCGTGGTGATGCCGCCCTCCAACCCGCCGCCCCGACTGCTGCGGCGGAAGATGTGCTTGTCCTCGAGGGCGTAGGCATCGTGCACGTGCGTTCCGCGCTGGCGTGCGGATGCGAAGGCCGGACCGAGCTCGACTCCCTTGACCGCCGGAATGCTCGCCACCGCCCCCAGCAAGCGCCCGGTGAGCCGCCTATCCCAGTGGACGTGACTGCCCAGGCCAGGCGGCGCACCCAAGGCGACGACCTCGAATACGCCGCCCAAGGTGTCCTTGTCCCGGATGGCGGCTTGAAGCTCCTCGCGCATGCGCTCCGCGGCCGCCGGGTCCGGGCAGCGGACGTCCGAAGCCGCGGCACGGGTGATCCGTTCGGGGTAGTCGAGAGCGTTGGGCAACTCGACGTCGGCCTCCCCAATGGCGGTCACGTAGCTGCCGATGGTGACCTCGAACACCCCTAGGAGTTGGGCGCACAGCGCGCCGACGGCCACGCGCGCCGCCGTTTCCCGGGCGCTGGCCCGCTCGAGCGTCAGGCGCAGATCGCGGTAGCCGTACTTGACCGTGGCGGCGAGATCGGCGTGCCCGGGGCGCGGGATGGTCATCGGCGCGATGTCGCGATCCGCCCAGTTGGCGTAGTCCCGATTGGGGATGGACAGGGCGACGGGCGCACCGGTGGTGCGGCCGGCCATCACGCCGGCGGTGATGAGGGCCCGGTCCTTTTCGATCTGCATGCGCCCGCCGGATCCGAAACCGATCTGCCGCCGGGCCATTGCCCGATCCAGCTGCTCCTGGTCGATCTCGAGACCGGCCGGCATGCCCTCCAGTACCGCCGTCAGGGCGGGACCGTGCGACTCGCCGGCAGTCAGGAAGCGCAGTGGCATCGTCGGGTCCTCCTCTCGGGTGGGTGGTGCTTCGATTGTGTCAATGCGGCCGTCCGCGAGACTCACGGGGGTGGGGGATGGGGGATGGGGGATGGGAGTCGGAGGCTGGGAGCGCTGGAAA
>CAYYVH010000296.1:0-5218 GCA_964475075.1 uncultured Anaerolineales bacterium
AAGGAGGGGTGCGCTGGGTATACTCGTGTGATGGGGACTGGCCGCTCCGCGATGGCCGCCGCCGCCCCCGGGGCAGACGGCACAGGCCGTGCCGCCGGTGCCGCTCGTCCGGGAGCCTGTTACCGAGCCACCCGCCACGGTCCGGGTTCTCATGCCGGACGCGGAAATCGTCGAGATGGAGATGGATGAGTACGTGAAGGGGGTGGTGCCGGCGGAAATGGGCTTTCTCGGCCGGCGCGCCCTCGAGGCCCTGAAGGCCCAGGCCATTGCCTCGCGGACTTATGCCGCCACGAGCTGCCTGCCAGAATCGGCCGGCGATCCGGAGCGTTGCGAGCCCGGGCTGGATGCGAACGTGGACACTACTACCCGGACACAGGTGTGGCGACCGCTGCACTACGACCTGAGCGACGCTGCCGTCGAGGCGACCCTTGGTTTGGCGGTCACGGATGGGCAGGCGCTGATCCAGGCCCTGTTTTTTGCCCACACGCGGGGGCGCACTCTGGATAGCGAAGCGAGCCCGTGCTGCGGTGGCCGTATCATTCCCTACCTGAGAGCGGTGAGTTCCCCCGACGCCTTCGGCGAACGGCGCGGGCACGGCGCGGGGATGAGCCAGGAGGGCGCAGCGGTCTTTGCTGACTGGGGCGCCACGGCGGAGGAGATCCTGGCCCACTACTACGGGGGAACGCGGGTTGTCGCGGCCGGCACCGTCACACCTACGGTGAGCGCTACGCCGAAGGTGAAGCAGCACGGCGAAGAGACTCACCGCGCAGCGGTGAGCGATGGACCGGTCACGCTGGCAGGCGCCGTCACATTGCCGGCAGGAGAGATGGCCGTCGTCCGCGGGGCGGCGGAGATGACGGCGGACGGCGTGACGGCGGTAGGTACTGGACCGCTTACCCTCAAGGGCCCGGTGGTCCGCACCGAGTTCCCGTTCATGGCGGTCGCAGCGGAGTGGCGAGCGCCGGTGCCGACGGGAGCCCAGGTTCACCTGGGCTTGCGCACCAGCCGCGATGGTGCGCGTTGGTCGGATTGGGAGCCCCTCCTCCCGGAGGAACGCGACGCGAAGTCCGCCGCTCCCCCTGGCGAATTCTGGTCCTTGCTCCATATCACCCGCGGGCGCTTCCTCCAGGTCCAGGCAACGCTGCCTCCCGGCGCTGACGGCGTGCCGTCTTCGTTGGAGTCGCTGACCCTGCACTTCCTGAACGCTGACGAAGGCCCTCGCGCCCCCGCGGCGCGCGCGTTGACTGCCGGCGTGCCGTTGGTCTCACGGTCGGAATGGGGGGCCAACGAGCGCTTGCGACTGGATGACCAGGGGAACGAGATCTGGCCGGCGGAGTACATCGAGCCGCTGGCCCAGATCGTGCACCACACCGTGACGGGCAACGACTCGGTCGACCCGGCGGCGGTGGTGCGGTCCATCTACTACTACCACGCCGTGACGCGCGGCTGGGGCGATATCGGCTACAATTTCCTGATCGACCACCGGGGCAACGCATACGAGGGGCGTCACGGCGGCGAGCTCGATCGGCGCATCGTCGCCGGGGGTCACGCCCTACAGTATAACGCCGTGTCCATCGGCGTGGCGCTCCTCGGCACCTACACCGCCGCAGCGGTGCGTCCCTCGGCGGCCGCCGAGTCTGTGCTGGCAGAGCTCCTGGCGGTCAAGGGGGTGCGCTACGGCATCGAGCCAGAGCAGCCCGTGGACCTGCTTGGGACGCATCTGGCGCACAGCGTCTTGGGTCACCGCGAAGTGGGCCAGACGTTGTGCCCCGGCGACGGGGCCTATGGCCGCCTCGGCGCCGTGCGAACGGCGGCTGGCCTGCGGATGGCCGAGTTGCGTGCCACGCTCCCCTCGCCCTCTGCGACGGACGCGCCGACGGAGACGCCATTTCCGTCCCCAACCGCGACGGCCACGGCTCCGCCCACCAGCCTGACACCCACAGCCACCGTGTCTCTCCCGGTCGAGTGCCCGGACCGCGTGGTTGGCGGCGACTTCGAGGCGGTGGACGCCCACTGGCAGCGCCATGGAGCCTACTACACGCGTTGGGATGTCTACCGCGGCCGGACGGCGATGTTCGTCGGCCTGCAGAACAGCAATTCGGACGCGGCACCTAGCTACGCCTACGTCAGCCAGACAATTCGCCTGCCGCGGCGGATTGAGAGCGCGCGCCTGACCTTCGCCGCACGCGCGCAAGGGAACGAGGCGGACCGTCGCAACGTGCTGCTGATGGATGCCACAGGTGTCGTAATCGCCCTGGATGGGGTCAGCCTACCGGTGAGCGATGACTGGACGCTTCACAAGGTCGAGGTCGGACCGGCCTTGCGTGAGCACGCAGGTGAGAGTGTGCAACTCCATTTCGGCGTGTACAACAACGGGGACGGTCGGCGGAGCTATATGCGCTTGGATGATGTGGCGCTGGAAATCTGCCCCTCCCTTGGCGCCGAGACGCCGCCATCGCCGACGCCATTGGGGTCCGTGGTGTGCGAGCCGGTTGTCCAGGGGGGCGGCTTCGAGGCGGCAGGCTTGTCGGGCTGGGAGTTGTCGGGCGATCACCCGGCGGTGGCGGTGTCCGCGCCCGTGCTGGCCGGCGAGTCGGCGCTCCAGCTGGGGATCGTCGACCCGGCGGCCGACGATTTCGGCTTTGCGGCCGCGGCTCAGTCCTTTTCATTGCCGCCGGCGGTCGTCAGCGCCACCCTGTCGCTGTGGTTGCGGCCGGTGCAGCTCTCGCCAGAGGACGCCGTGGTGGTGGAACTGCGCCGTAACCTCGACGGGACTCGCCAGGTGCTCCTTGGGCCCGCCCCACCGGATGACGCTGGGCGCTGGGAGCTCCTTACCGTGCCCATCGAGCCGGCGTTGCTGGACCGGCAGCAGGAGCTCTACCTGGCTGTCTTGAACCGCGGGCAGGGGGAGGCGCCGGGTTCCGTAACGGCGGTAACGGTGGACGACGTGGAGCTCGAAGTATGCTACCGTCCCCTGGAAGCACGGCGCTACTTGCCGCTGGCGGAGCGGTCGCGACCTTGAAGCCATCGGGCGGATGTCGGTCGGAGGCCGTATCCCGCCGGTTCTACAGCGCTGAGCTTCTGGAGGCCGTTGCCGCGGGTGGGCACGCCGCCTTCGTGCGTGACGGGGGGCGTTCCCTCAGGCCGCGCCTGGCCCGAGCGCTGGCCCTGGCCGACCTACGCCCCGGACTCGCCGTGGTGGACATCGGCTGCGGCCGGGGAGAAGCGGCAGTCCACGCTGCGCGGCGGGGAGCGTTGGTGACGGCCCTTGACTTCAGTCCGGGCGCGCTGGACCTGACGCGTTTCACAGTCGCACGGGTCCTGGCTGACCCATCCGTCCGGCTACGCGTTCACCTGCTTGCGAGCGAGGCGTCGGCGCTGCCGCTGGCAGACCGGTGCGCCGACCGCGTACTCCTGCTGGACGTCGTGGAGCACCTGCATTCGCGGCAACTGGCCCTCGCCCTGGCCGAAGTCGGGCGTATCCTCCGACCGGGTGGCTTCGTCGTAATCCACACACTGCCCAATCGGTGGGCGCTGGCGATAACCTATCCGCTGCTGCGTGCGCTGGCGCCGGGCCTGCCGGCGGAACCCCGTTCCGGGTATGAACGGGCGGTTCATGTGAACGAGCAGGATCCGTTTTCACTGAGGCGGGCGATTTCGGCAGCGGGCCTCGATTCGCGGATATGGGTGGAGGAGTGGTCGACACGGCACGCCGCCTGGGGACGAGTCAGGAACTTCCCGGACGCCGTCCGGACCAACGGGTACCCCCTGTTGCGCCGACCAGCGGCCCGGCGGCTCGCCCGGCTGATCATGCTCACACCGCTGCGTTGGGTCGTGGCCAACGACCTGTTCGCGCTGGCTTGGCCGAAGGGCGCGTGTGGGCCACCAAACGCCGCGCGCTAGCGGGCGGTGCATTGACCGGGTACCCCCATTCGGGGTAATATTCTGGTGAGCCTTCCTCCGTGAATGGGCGAGTTCGGGGGAGGCCGTATCCTTTGTGCAATCCCACCGTTGTTTATAGCGAGAAGGGACCGCCCCGTGCACGAAGAGCACGAGTTGATCCGCCGGGCCCAGGACTTCGATCCTGAGGCTTTTGGCGAGATCTACGAGCGGTACTACACCGGAGTCTACAAATACATATTCTACCGGGTTGGGGACCAGGTCATGGCCGAGGACCTGACGATGGAGGTCTTCGTCAAGTCCATGGAGGCGATCGACGGGTTCACTTTTCGCGGTGTGCCCTTCTCGGCGTGGCTGTACCGTATCGCCAGTAACCTGGTCATCGACCACTTCCGGCGGCTGCCGGCGCAGGCTGAGCTGTCGTTGGAGGAGAAGCTGGTGTCTTCGAGCGAGCCCTCGGCACAGGTGCTCGAATCGGAGTTCACCCATCAGGCGCTGCGGCACGCCCTGTCGGAGCTGACGGAAGATCAGCAGCAGGTGGTCATTCTAAAGTTCGTGGACGGTCTCAGCAATCATGAGGTCGCGCAGCTCCTCGGCAAGACCGAGGGGGCGATCAAGTCGCTACAACATCGCGCTCTGGCATCGCTAGGCCGAGTGTTGGGAGAGCAAGGTGAAGCGCTCGTTTGAGCAGGTGTTGGACACCTGCCTCGCCCAACTGAATAGGGGGATGGAACTCGAGGCGATCCTCGCGGCGCACCCTGAGGTGGCCGCGGACCTGCGGCCGCTGCTGGCTGCCGCGGCGTGGACGCGGATCGATATTCCGCCACCGGTACGGTATGAGGTGAACAAGGCAGCCTTCCTGGCCGCGGTGGTCGAGCGTCGGCGGCTGGTGGCGGCCAGCAACGCTTTGGTGGTGGAGCTGAAGGCCGGTGTGCCGCTGGGCGAGTTGCTCGAGAGCGCGCCCGCGAACTTACGGCCGCTCATTGTGGCGGCCTGGCGGATGCATACAACTCTGCCACCGCCGTTCTCACGAGAGAGGGCGGCCGCGTTCAAGCGGCGGCTCGTGGCGATGATGGTCCGGAGGCGTTCGGCAAGCGTTGCCAAGAAGCCGCTCGTTCTGCGCACGCGGGCGATTCTCGGTGAACTGATGGCAGGCCTGCGGCCGGCGCCGACGGTGACGCGCCGGGCGTGGTCGGGGGCCATGGGGATGGCCATGGCCATGATGCTGCTGGTTGTCGGCTTGGCCGGGATCGGCACATCGGCGGCCCGCAGCCCGCCCTGTGAGCCGTTATACCGCGCGCAGCCGCGCAGTTCAAGT
>CAYYVH010000297.1:0-5200 GCA_964475075.1 uncultured Anaerolineales bacterium
GAAGTCGCCTGATGCGTGGCGGGTCAGCAGCGTCTCCGGTGCCATGCGGACCGCCTTGAGGGCCTTGAGTGCGCATTGCGTGACGTACAGTCCTCCCAGATGAAGTCGTGTCTGTTGCTTCTGGGCCGCGGGGGCGGCCTGAGCCGCCCCCTGTCCGTTCCGCCGAGCCGTTTTCGTTTGCCTGCTCATGCCGGCACCTCCTCCCGCGCGAAGGCCGGTGCGGCGTACTGGGCCAGCTTCCGCAGGTGCAGCGCCCGGTCGACCATCATGCTGGCTGCCCGTACGTGGCTGCACATCCTGCCCGTGCCCGGTGCTCCGTTATCGCCGGCGGTGCTCCATTCGCAGCTGCACTGCCAGTCCTCCACCGTTATCGCTCGGCCCGTGCCGCGGGGGTCGCAATCGACCATGTGCTCAATTCCGCGCCGGGAACTGCTCGCGACGTGGAAGACGCCCCCACCCAGGTAGCGTGTGTTCAGGCCCTGAGCCTTGGCGTTCAACTTATCATGGTTCACTGTGTACCTAGCCATTGTTGGTTCCTCCATGTGGTATTATTGTCAGGCCGGAGTTGGTTCCTCCGGCCCGGCCGTCGGTGTTAGCGCACCGGCGGCCATTCGTTTGGTTGACTCCGGCTGTCTTCGCTTTGGTTTGCGCGTTCTGCCGGTATGCGGTTGGTAATGTGCGTCAGAACGTTTGTTCTTGTCCCAGTATACCAGTTACGGTTCTATTTGTCAAGGTATTATGCGCCATAAGTGCGCCATATATGCGACACGTTCGTTATGTTCGCCCATACGGGTGCCCTTTGCACCGAGCTCCCCTGAGACACCCATCCGGGGTGCCCCAGGGGCGATCCTCCCGTAGGTCGCTTTCCAGCGTACGCTTCGCGCTACGGCACGACGAGGACATACTCAGGGACGAATGTTCCAGCGGAATCGACCGCGACCCAGTCCCAAGACTCGTTCTCGGGCCAGCCGAACACCAACTCCGCCAAGCTGCTGGTTGTGACATCGTGGCTCTGGCGCCCACCCCACGCCCAGGCGTCCCACCACCACGATGCTTGTCCGTCGTCGCTGCACAGCCGCCAACCGGCCCAGCCCTCAGGCAGGTTGCGCGGGAGTGATTCACCGTAGTACGGGTCGCCCTCCGGCAATGCCACGGTTCCATTCCACCATTCCGTGACCACGCCCACGCACACGAAGGATGAATACACGGACGTCTCCTGGAAGAAGCCGTGGATGCTGGGACGGGAGCCGGCTTCGAAGAGGGTGTCAAGTGCAAGCTGGATCTGTTGGCGATTGAACCTGGTCCCACCCTCGTAGGAACCCGCACGGTACAGGTTGAGAGAGGAACCTGAGCCGACACGGGCGGCCAAGCTGGCGCTGTCGCCGGCATGGATCTCACGCTGGAGCGTGGCGAGGAGTTCACGGTGCGGTGCGGTGTCCATGTTCACCACCCGCGACGTGACCGGGCGGCGCTGCTGGCCGACTGGACGCGGGGGCGGGTAGCCGGGTAGGTGGTGGGCGTCGCCACCGGGGGCAGACGGTGCTTGGCTGGTGGGGTTCGCCGTAAGGCCGGCATCTGCAGGCGGCGGTGTGCAGCCGGCGAGGAGGATAACGGACGTGAGGATACACAGGTAGATCACGCGGTTCATGTTTTGTCCTTTCCTTTGTGTAGGTCCCGCCCGCAGGCGGGCCTGCTGAGGTTATCCAACACGCTCACCCATCGCGGCGCGGCTTGGACCGCTGGTCCGGCCGCGGCGCCCGGGCGGTGGCCACGACCGCCGCGTGCGCCGCAGCGACGTCCTCCACCGCCTGGTCGACAGAGCCACCCTTCGCGTACGCGTCCCGGACAAGCTCCCACGCGGCGTAGAGGGTGTCGACCGTCCACTCCTCGTCGCCGGTGTCGAGGCCGGCCAGCGTGGCGTAGGCCTGCTCGAACGCCGCGATCCGTTCGGCCGTCGTCGCATCGTCGCTCCCGCGCAGAGCACGCACGGCCACCTGCACGGCCAGGTCGAGTCGGGTCTCTTCGAGGGTCAAGAATTCCTCCGCTGCGCGGGTTGTCGTACGGGCTTGTCCTCGGACGCCGGACGGCTTCCGGCTGGCTGCTCGCCGTTCTGCACGACGAACCTGAGCCGCCACTTCCAGGCGAACCGTCTGAGCGCCACCTGGAGCAGCTCCAGGTTCGGCTCTGCCTTCAACCAGTTGACGGTGGCCGCATCAGGGCATCCGAGCGTGAGCAAGTGATCGTCTATCGCGATGACCTCGACGCCCTTGAGGTGCGCTGCCATCTCTGCGTTCTCGTAGGCCGCGCGGCTCCGCGCCTTTCTCCAATCAGCCAACGCGCACTTGCGCATCACCTGTCGCCAGCGCGGCGAACCTTCGGGGATGATCGACCGCTCTGTGTGTCGGCCGGGCACGCCGGGTGCAACCGTGCGTGGATCCACCGCCTCCATCGGCGTGTGGACCGCGTACGGTCCGTACGGATCGTCGGCCCGGTCTCCGGGGTGCAGCCAAAATACTCGCCGGCGGAACTGACCTGTATCGTCACTCTCGACGTCCGGGGGGAGGGTGCTGTAGCCAACCGTCCGCCCCATTCCCCAGTACTCGATGAACCGCCGTCGGTTGTCCACGCGTATGCAATCCTCGCGCACGTAGTCAACGTCGGTCACGTCCTCCGTCCACACGATGCCGTCTTCGTTAGATGGAGCTTTGCCTTGGGCCATGTCAATCCGTCCTCTCTTGTTGTGGGGCGGCCCAGCCGTGTCGTGAGTTCGTTGGCCGTGGTCGCCGGGGGATGAGGTTCAGCTATGTGTCGCGGGGGGCAAGGGCCACCTCGGGTTGACCGTCTCCCATGCCAGCTCCGGGATCAACGTCAGGTCAATGTCAGGTTCGGTGACGCAAGTGACGAAAACGGCACCTGTTCCTGCAACCTCCGCCGAAACACGAGCCGGCGATTTTGCCGCCGGAGGTTGCGGGATGGGCCATCGTTTTCGTCACTTGCGTCACTCCGTAGTGTGTCACCGTGTACCGCCTTCCGCTCCCAGGCCCCTCAGGTGTCGCGCGTGTGCGTCGGTGAGCCCCACGCCCGCGTAGCCCCTGGTGCTGTTCGTCCTGTGTTGTGAGGCGCCGTGGCGTTCGAGACGCGTCCCAAACTCCCTGCGCCGTATTGGTCGCTCGCCGCTGTCCTCGCTGAACTTCTTGTAGTCCAACCACAGGTCGTTCGACGCCGCCCATGCTTCCGCATTCAGGATGCAGCGCTCGCTCAGCCATTCAGCCAGCGGGTCCATGGCCTCCTTGTACTGCCCCGTGGCCGCTTCCACTCGACCCACCTGCGGCAGGCCCGAGCGCTGGTACTCCAGCGCGCCGCGCACCGCCCAAGCGAGCACCGCGGGACCGGCCTGCCCGATCACGTGGGCGGCCATGTTGTTGCGGCGGTCCTCCTTCGGGATCACATGGTCGAAGGGGATCTCGCGCAACCGGCGCCAGATGCCCGACCGTTCATCTTCCGGCAGCTCCGGCCGGTAGTTGGAGGCGATCCATGGGGTGAAGGTCCGGGAGAAGGTGATCTCGTCCTGGTAGAGCGCACGGGCGGTGATCTTCGCTCCGCCCGTCAAGTCGTTCACCAGCCCCACGTCCAGCCGCCGGTCCTTGTTCGTCTCGTCACACACCACCAGCCTCGTGCCCCGCAGCTTCGCAATCTCAGGTCGCAAGCCACCACTGCGCGAGCGGACCATGAGCGCGTCCCCCGTCACCTTCGCCGCGTAGTCGCCGAGCACCCCGAGCAGGATGTCGAGGAAGGTCGACTTACCCGTCTGCCCCACGCCGTGTGCGAAGAACAGGACGTTCTCGAGCGGCTCGCCGATGAGCGTCAGGCCGGTAGCCATTTGCAGGAAGGTAGTCAGCCCCTCGTCCCGCACCGAGGTCGTGTTGAGGAACTTGCGCCAGCAGTCGGCCGCCTCCGCGAACGGCTCAGGCTTCCCGAGGTCGGCCTCGGGGTGGTACTCCACCGGCGCCAGGCACGTGAGGTGATCGGCGGGATCGTGCGGGTTTAGCTCACCCGTCTTCAAATCGACGGTGCCGTTGAGGCAGTTGAGCGTCCAGGGATCGGCGTCCAGACCTCCGACCGTCACAGCCAGGTCGTCCACCGCCAGCTCGAGGGCGGAGGTGACCTTGCCGCGACTGGATGACGCCTTGGCCCAACGGGCGAGCTTCACCGCCGCATCTTCGTCAAGGTACTTCTCCGCCTCTGCTGCCTCGGCGAAGATACCGAGCGCTGCCGCCTTGGCCAGGGCCAGGGCGCGGTTGCGATCATCGACGCGCCAGCGCCTGCCCGTCCACACGAGCCACTTGCGGAGCTGCCCGCAGTAGCGCAACTGGTCGCCGTACAGCTCGACCAGACGGGCGGCATTGCCGACATCGGTCAGGCGGTGCCTGCATGGAGGGCAGTGCGGGGGTGGCTTCCCGGGCAGCACCTCGCCGGTGTCAGGGTCCACGCCGAGGTCGCGCGCCACGGCCTGCTCGTCCAGGCCTTGAGGCAGCTCCCGCGGCTTCTTCTGGCCCGCCTCCCAGCCGCTGTCGAAGGTGGCGCGGCAGGAGCGCTCGCCGCCGTTGTCGCGGTCGTGGGCCAGGCCGTTCGCCTGGCAGGCGCGCCACAATGCGGACCAGGCCTCGGCCTCGCCGAAGCACGCCCAGCCCATCATCCGGTACGCGGCAACAAGCGACGCCAGGTCGAACGCCGCCCGGTTGAGCTCCTCGTTGCGCTTGCCGTCGGCCGCCTGGGCGAACTCGCGCTCCACCTCCGCGAGTGCCTTACGCCAATAGGCCGCTGCCCGGGCCGGAGCGGTCGGGGCGTCAGTGCCGGGCGATGTGGTGCGAGTTCTTCCCTTGGGCTTCTTCTCGGATGCGGAAGCCGACGAATCGGAACCGTTCTCGATCTCCGAGCTAGCCAGTATCTCACGAATGGCGGCCTCGATGCTTTCGATCTCGTGCCGCCGCGCGGGATGGAGCTCCAGCAGGCGCACGGGCTTCCGGCGGCCGTTCTTGTGGTTGATCGTGCCCGGCAGGCGCAGCACGCGCGCCGGCTCGAAGACGCTCGTGTCGATCGCCCAGCCGCTTCGCGCGGCGACCGCGGAGAGGGCCTGGCCGAAGGACCGCAGCAGCTCGCGGGTGGCCTTCACCGACTGCACGGGGTACGGCACGTCGAG
>CAYYVH010000298.1:0-5182 GCA_964475075.1 uncultured Anaerolineales bacterium
CCCCCAAGGATACTGCGTTCCCGGGGAGCTGGCCTTCTCATGTTATCTATCCTTTGACGTTCCTCAGATTCGTACGTATCGGATGATGACGTCGCCCGAGCCCTCTCCGGGTGTCGCTGATTTACCTCTCCTACTGCCTTAGCTTCGGTGTTTGATTCCCCGTTCGGCCTTGGGCTAGCATGAGAATCTTCAATCTTTTTCGGGGTGTCGTCCTTTCTCTACTTTCCGCTAAATCAAGCGGCGATGGACAGGGGCGCAGCGTCGGTATTGGACGTCTTTGAGCGCCGGTGGGCCTGGACGCCCTTGGGTAGGTGGTCCGTGCGGGACTCCTTTTTGCGAAGTTCGGGCGCGAACAGGGTCAAGTCGGAGAAATGGACATCGTGCAGGGCGCGCCGCAGCCGGCCGGAGGTCGGTTGGGGGCAGCGATCCCAGAAGCCGGTGGGCAGGGCCTCGCGGTGGGTGGCTGCAGCGTAGGCCACGATCGAGCCGGTCAGCAGGCTCAGCTCGGGCAGGCGGTGGCGGCTCGTCTCGGCGAACACGAACTGGCGGTGGGCGCCGATGACCTGCTTGGCGACTTGAGGTACCACCTCGATCGGCCAGCGCTCGCGATACAGCGCGCGCACGGCCTGGCCCGAGACCGGTACGCCGAAGACGACCAGCAGGGGTCGGCGGTAGCGCGGGTCGGTGATGACCCCACAGCTGAACGGAGCCGCCGCGCCGACCTTCTCCGCGCGCCCGACCAGGTCATCCCAGAACTGGACACGGATGATGCAGTCGCCCTCCACGAAGGTCTCCTCGCGATCGGGCGGGGTCGCGGCGAGCACGTTGTCCTTGCGCGTGCGAGCCAGGGGGCGGACGATGTCGCCATATTCCGGGGGCCGCCCTCGGCCCTTGTAGGCCGGCAGGACGTTGCGGCGGGCAGTGAAGTTGGTCGCGCCGCGCAGGACGAACGCGTCGATTTTGGCGCTGCGCAGCTGGTTGAGATTGAAGCCGGCGTCCAGCACGACTACCTCGTCGTCAGCCAGCTCGCCGGCGACACGGGCCAGGAGCTGCGCCTCGAGCCGCCTCTCGTCGGTCTGGCCTGCCGGCATGCGCTCGATCACGATCGGCAGAGCGAGACGCTGGTCGCCGACATAGCCCACCCGCGCCGCCAGACCGAACGGGATGGCCGGCAACGCCTTGCCGACCTGGCTATCGTAGTGCTTGGTCCGCAGGCCTTGCAGCCGCGGTCGGTAGACCGCCGTCAGATCGACCGGCACCGCTTTCCATCCGTCATGCGCCACTGCCTGCCACTGGCCCTCCGCCGCCACAGCTGCCTGCCAGTTGGCCAGCAGGGAGTCGATGTCCCACACGCCGTAGCACAGCGCCGCCCAACTCCGTCGCACCTCGACCGGCGCCATGCCCATCGCCGCCAGCCCGGGAATCACCGCCCCGCGCGAAGCCAGCAGTCGCCCACTCATCAGCATCCACGACAGATACGCCAATCCCAGGTTCGTGCCCACCGGTACGCCCTTGACCACAGTAGACAACAACTCGCTGATCCGGTAGATTGTCTCCGACATCGGGCTTTTCTCCTCCTGGTTTCGAGACCCAGAAGAAGATTGCCCGATGTCCTCCTTTAGCGGAAACTAGAGGAGTTCAGGGAGTGCGTTATACTGGCGAGGCCCAAAACAACATGGCCTGGAGGCCCAAGAGGGGTTGCGCGGCTCCAGGCAGCGCACCACCACAGCCAGCATCCTTAAATCCTGCCCCGTTGCCATCGATCGGCATGGCCGGGGAAGGAGGTGTCTATCGAAAACAGCGCGCACATCGGTATCAACGCCGGCTGTCCAGCCAACGGAGGACCTCAGGAAGCTCACCACGTACCATATCCAACAACTGCTCGAGGAGGCAATGCCATGTCACAGTTCAGACTCAGGCCGTGGCGAAGTTCTGGTCCGGCCAATAGGTCACACCAAGTGCGCCGGCTCCTTACGGTTCTGCTAGTGGTCAGTGTGGGCGTTTCTTGGGTGGTCGGGCCAGGCCCATCAGAACGCCTGGCAATGGCACAAACAGACGTCTGTGACGATGTCGACCCTAACCTGATCTGGGGGCTTCAGGCGCCGGCCGCGGGAGGGCCCCAGAGTCTTCTGAAGATCAACACTCTTACGGGAGCGATCGTCGCTGCCCCGCTGCTGGGAGGGGGGCCAGGAGGCCCGCCAGCACTTGGCACCATAGCGGCGGGGTTGCCCTCGGCCATCGGTTATCCGAATCTCCAGTACGGTGACGCCACTGGTGGTCTTTGGTGCACAAACGGATTCCCGCCAGGTCCACTAGCACCATGCGGCGTACTCATTGCCGGCGCGAACGGACTGGCGAGAGACGGAGCAACGCTCTTTGCTGGCACGGACACTGCGCCACTGCTTGGTTGTCTCCACGACCCGTTGAACCTCGTGGGTTGTGGCGGATTCCAGTATGTAGACACCCCCCGAGGGGGATCTGACCTTGTCTGCGATCCGAGTGGTCGGTGGGGAGTTATGGGTGAAGCGGACATCGCGCCCGGAGGAGCGCCAGTGCTGGGAGCGCTATTCACAATCAATCGATCGAATGGCGCTCAGATTAACCCGCGACCAGCCGGCGGCAGGCCCACATACAGCGGGCTTGCCTACAACGGGAGGAACCAACTGTGGGGCTCGACCTTCGTGGCGGGCACGCTCGACCTCATCAACCCCCAAACCGGTATCGGCGCATTCACATGGATAGTCCCCGGCGCCATGGTTCTGGACCTGACGAGTGACGAGTGCTTCAGCTGCATAGAAGAAGGTCACGACGTAGGCGATGCGCCCGACAGCACGAGTCACTCACCCAATACCCCAATGACTGCGTACCCAGGCGTGACCGCCGACTTCCCGAGTGTGATAGACATCGCCACTGGATTCCCACCCGGACCGTTTCACCGGCTGGCAAGCCAAGACAGTTGGCTGGGCGAGAGCGTCACGGCCGAGAAAGACGCTGATCTTCTGCCAGACGACGATCTAGTAACCAACATCCTCCCACCGCTAGATCTGGCTTATCGGGACGCGGCCGACGATGGCGTTCTGTTCCCGATGAACCTGCCCGATTGCCAAATGACGCAGTTCCAGTATATCGTGACCGTGCTAGGAGGGCAGCGGGATCGATACACCAATGTGTGGATGGACTTCAATCGTAACGGCCAGTGGGGGGATCAAATGCAGTGCGTAGATCCAGTTACCCAGCAGCTGGTAACGGTCGATGAGTGGGTAGTGCAGGACCAACTTACCACGCTGGGGCCGGGGGCTCACACCGTGGCCACCCCCTCGTTCCGAAGTCTGGACCCCGACGACCAGTTGTGGATGCGTATTAACCTGGCCGAGGCCACGGCGCCTTCGGGCGCAAGCGACGGTAGGGGCTACGAACACGGCTATGAGATTGGTGAGGTTGAGGACTACGTCCTGACCCCGCTCGGAGGAGGCGCGTACGAGAAGGGCGGGGAGTGATACGGCTCGACGCGTCTGTCCAAGCTCCCGTCGACAGACGAGGGCCGGATGGGCCAGCGTTGCCGCGAAGGGAGAACCGGGTGAACCGTCGTGGGCTCGGCGAGACGAAATCGCCGAGCCCACGCCTCCCGCCGATCTCATGCTACCATCGCTAGGTCCGGGCCGTCCGGCGATTCTTGCGCCGACGATCCAGCCGTTCCGGAGACATATCGTATGAGACCCGTGTTCCGACGAACGCTGACAGTTTCAGTGATAGCGCTTCTGTTGTATGGCCGAGCCCTCGAGGCCGAGCAGAAGCCCAGAACGAGTCCGCCAACTCTCTCGCTGCACGGGGGGGCGACGGTTGTCGAGGACATCGCATCATTCACGTTTACGAGCGGTCCTGATGTGATCCGCGCTCGCTGCGCTCAATCGATCACCAGCTTGCGACTAACTACGGACACGCCCATCGCCGGGCAGTTCCTTGGCGGATCGATGCTGGCAACGTTGCGCGGAACTCCTAGCCTGGAGGTAGTCGTCGCCGGGTTCGGCTTCTATGGCGGGCATGCATTTGACGATCCGGAAAGCGGGACGACGTGTGCCCAGACGCCAGGCCACGTCGAATGCGATAGCACGTTGACAAGGTCCATCTATATCATGCGACGGCATGGCAATGATATGGAGAAGTGGGATATCGCGACAACCGTTGTGGGACCGAGCTTCTATCACGGCATCGAGATCATGCCGGACGGCGATACACTGCTGGTGGCTACGGCTGACACAACGACGGGTGTTGACGTGGTGGCACCGTTTCGCGTTGAGAAGTACAGCTTGAGGGAGATGACCCGCATTCCGGTTGCGCCTGATCGCGAGGGGACTCACCGATTGGGTCCAAGTCACGGCATGCTTGAGTTGCGAGACCCAGCCGTCGTGCTTCTGCGCGACCTCGATGGCCGTCGCGTGCACATCATAACCACGCCCCCGCCGGATTATCGGAATCCGCTGGATCCCAGTCGGTTGTTCGTACTCACAATCGATGTCGCCACCATGTTAGAGACAGGGGCAAGGATCACCTTGCCGGAGTTCGCGGGCCAAGTGGGGCTAGGTCTGGTGATGTTGCCCATGGCTACGCTATCTCCTGATGGGCGGCATATGGTGACGACCGCGGGACTCCAGGGAACTATCAATGTAGTGGATTTGGTTGAGCGGCGGGCGTGGCCCGCGGGGATTGAGAACGTCAGCGAGGTGACGGACGTCTCGTTCGCACCAGGAGGGCGTAGCCACGGCTTGTTGGCGTTGAGTACGCGCCGCATCGGCACTGGGACCACATCACAGGTGGTAGTTGGTGAGTTGCGCGACAGCGAGTTTGTTACACTGGGTCGTGGACCCGAGTACGAAGGCGCCATGACCCGAGCGCCGTCGCCGGTCGAGTGGACCGCGGACGGTAGCTCTATTGTGGCAGGAGTCGATCATTGGCAAACATCGCAGGCTCCGCTTCTGGCAGTCTTGCTCGCCGTTGAGGATGGCGGGCGGAAGATCAGGGAGGCGCGAGAACTGTCGCTGTGTACTGGCGATGTAGCTCCCAACCCACGATTTGTGTCAGACATCTTGACCGCGAACAGGCTTGCCATGCCGACGGCAACACCCCCGCCATCGGCCACCGCCAGCCAAACGCCCACAGCGTCTGTGACACCGCTTTCTGGTCC
>CAYYVH010000299.1:0-5136 GCA_964475075.1 uncultured Anaerolineales bacterium
CGGTGATCTCTCTGCTCTCGCAAACGCGCCGCACCCAGCGCGCGGCGTGCGCAGCACGTCGGCTGGCGTGTAGATCGAGGTCGAGGGCGCACCGGACCGGGTCGAGGCGTTTGTGGATGCGCTTCCCAATGAGATTCCGCCCCTGGCTCGCCTGGACCACGTGGAGGTGAGCGACGCATCGGCGCTGGACGAGGCGACGTTCGAGATCCGCCACAGCCTCGCCCAGGCTGGCGCGTTCCAGCCCATCTCGCCTGACGTGGCCACGTGCGCGGACTGCCAGGCGGAGGTCCTGGATTCCCTGGACCGCCGTCACCGCTATCCATTCACCAACTGCACCAACTGCGGGCCCCGGTTCACGATCATCCTCGACCTGCCGTACGACCGCCCGTTCACAACCATGGCCCCCTTCCGCATGTGCCCGGATTGCCAGCGGGAGTATGATGATCCAGCTGACCGGCGCTTCCATGCCCAACCCAACGCCTGCCCGCGGTGCGGTCCGAACGTTTGGTTGGAGTCGGGTGGAGACGTCGTTGCGGAGAGAGACGAGGCCTTGAGTGAGGCACGTCGCCTGCTGACGGAAGGCAAGATCCTCGGCGTGAAGGGGTTGGGCGGTTTCCACCTGGCCTGCGACGCGACCCGGGACGAGCCGGTGGCCGAGCTGCGCCGGCGCAAGGGGAGGGTGGAGAAGCCCTTCGCGCTAATGGCCTACGACACGGGTGCGGTGGAACGTTACTGCCAGCTCTCATCCACTGAGCGGGGCCTGCTCGAGCGGAGTGAGCGGCCGATCGTGCTGCTGCGCCAGCGGCCCGGGTCCGGCATCTCGGAGCACGTTGCCCCCGGGAACGACTCTCTGGGCTTCATGCTGCCCTACACGCCGCTGCACTTGCTCCTGCTGGAACCGTCCCCCGGATTTCCGGACGCGCTGGTGATGACTAGCGGCAACTTCGCCGAGGAGCCGATCGTCACCGGCAATGACGAGGCCCGGAGCGAGATGCCGGCGCTGGCCGATCACCTGCTGCTCCACGATCGCCGCATCCACGCCCGCTGCGACGACTCCGTGCTCCGGGTCTTCCGGGACGGAGAGCTCCCGATCCGCCGCTCCCGGGGCTACGCCCCCTATCCCGTCCACCTGCCATTCGAGGCCCCGCCCATCCTCGCCTGTGGCGGAGAGCTGAAGAACACATTCTGTGTCACCCGTTCCGGCTACGCCTTCCTCAGCCAGCATATCGGTGACCTGGAGAACTACCAAACCCTGGCCTCGTTCGAGACCATGATCGAGCATTTCAAGGACCTATTCCGGGTGACCCCGGAGGCAGTGGCCTACGACCTGCATCCCGGCTACCTAGCCACGCGCTATGCGCTCGGTCCCCGCACGGACGGACTGACCCAGATTGGGGTCCAGCACCACCACGCCCATATCGCGGCCTGCATGGCCGAACATGGCTTGCCAGAGGATGCGCAGGTGATCGGGCTGTCCTTCGATGGCACGGGCTACGGCACTGATGGCACGATCTGGGGCGGCGAGGTGCTCGTTTCCGGCTACCAGGACTTCCGACGGGCGGCCCACCTCGCACCGGTTCCCCTGCCGGGCGCCGAGGCCGCCATCCGCCGCCCGTACCGCATGGCGCTGGCTTGGCTCCGGGCGGCCGGAGTGGCCTGGGACCCGGACCTGCCCCCGGTGGCGGCCGCTTCAGAGGCGGACCGGAGGGTGCTCCAAGCGCAGCTCAGCGGTCGCATGCCCTCGCCGCTCACCACCAGCATGGGGCGCCTGTTCGACGCGGTCTCGTCCCTGGCAGGCGTGCGCCACGAAGTCACCTACGAGGCTCAGGCGGCGATCGAGCTTGAGGCGGCGCTGGACCCCGACGAGGAGGGAGCCTACCACTTTGATACCACCCGGACGGGCGACACGCTCGTCCTCGACCCGGCACCGGTGATCCGGGACATCGTAGGCGACGTTCGGTCGGGCGTTTCCGTGGGGGCGATCAGCGCCCGGTTCCACAATGCAGTGGCCGACCTGGCACTCGAGGTGTGCTTCAGTTTGCGGCGGGACGCTGGCTTGGCTCAAGTCTGCCTGAGTGGCGGCGTATTCCAGAACGTGTCGCTGCTTGAGTTGGCGGCAACCCGTTTGGAGGGCAAGGGTTTCCGAGTATACTGGCACCGGAAGGTCCCCCCCAACGATGGCGGCCTGTCCCTGGGTCAGGCCGTCGTAGCGGCAGCCAGGATGCGGGCGGGCACGGGCGTGGACGAAGCGGTTGCGGGTAGCGCGGAGGACACCCGCCAATAGATGAAAGGACCGTGCACGATGTGCCTGGGGATTCCCGGCAAGGTGATCGAAACAAACGAAACTGGCGGCATGCTGATGGGCCGGGTGGACTTCGGCGGCGCGGTGCGCGAGGCCTGCCTGGCGTACGTGCCCGACGTGGAAGTGGGTCAGTACGTGATCGTGCACGTCGGCTTCGCGATCAGCGTGCTCAACGAGGACGAGGCCATGGAGACGCTCGAGCTGATCAAGACGGTCTACGAGCTGGACGAAGAGTTGGCCGAGTCCAACCCGTCAACGCCGCTTGAGTGAGCACGCCGGGGGGGTGCCGTGCGTTACGTGGATGAATACCGCGACCAGGCCCGAGTCGAGGCAACCCTGGCGGAGCTCCGGGACCTCGTCACCCGGAGGTGGACGGTGATGGAGATCTGCGGCGGTCAGACGCACGCGATCCTCCAGTTCGGCCTGGATCAGCTCCTGCCGCCCGAGATCGAGCTGGTCCACGGGCCGGGCTGCCCGGTATGCGTCACGCCGCTGGAGATGATCGACCGCGGCCTGGCGATCGCCTCCCAACCCGACGTGATCTTCTGCTCCTTCGGCGACATGCTGCGCGTGCCCGGTTCTCAAGACGACCTGTTCCGGGTCAAGGCCCGGGGCGGCGATGTGCGCGTCGTCTACTCCCCTCTGGATGCAGTCAAGCTGGCTCAGAAGCAGCCCGACCGCCAGGTCGTGTTCTTCGGGGTCGGGTTCGAAACTACGGCACCAGCCCACGCCATGGCGGTGGTACAGGCGGACCGGCAGGGCGTGGCGAACTTCTCCCTGCTCTCGGCTCTGGTCCGCGTGCCACCGGCGATCGAGGCGATCCTCCGATCACCCACGAACCGCGTCCAGGCCTTCCTGGCGGCTGGCCACGTATGCACCGTGATGGGCTTCTGGGAGTACGAACCGCTGGCGGAGCGCTACGGTGTACCCATCGTCCCGACCGGGTTCGAGCCCCTGGACCTGGCTCAGGGCATCCTGATGGCCGTCCGCCAGCTGGAGGAGGGCCGGTCGGAGGTCGCCAACCAGTACACCCGCTCCGTTCGGTGGGAGGGGAACGAGCCTGCCCAGGCCATGATCGACCAGGTATTCGAGGCGTGCGACCGTCAGTGGCGGGGGATCGGCATGATACCCCAGAGCGGCTGGCGCCTGCGAGAGCGATTCCGGCATCTGGACGCGGAAACCAGGTTCCAGGTCGGCGAGATCACCGTCCTGGAGCCGGAGGAGTGTATCGCCGGGCTGGTGTTGCGGGGCGAGAAGAAGCCGTCCGAGTGCCCCGCCTTCGGCACCCGTTGCACCCCCGTCCAACCCCTGGGCGCACCGATGGTATCGTCCGAAGGGGCCTGCGCGGCGTACTACCGGTACAAAGGAGAGCATTGATGCCGGAGGAAACGTCTGCCCCCGATTTCGAGAGCTGGTCCTGCCCGTTACCCCTGAGGAACCACCCCACGATCGTGATGGGCCACGGGGGTGGCGGTCAGCTGATGTCCGACCTCATCCGGCACCTGTTCCTGCCGCCCCTGGACAACCCACACCTGCACGACCTGAGCGACCAGGCGATGCTCCCGCTCGACGAAAAGGGCGGCCGCCTCGCCTTCACGACGGACGCCTTCGTCGTGCGGCCCCCGTTCTTTCCCGGCGGGGACATCGGCAGCCTGGCAGTCCACGGTACGGTGAACGACCTGGCCGTCGGGGGCGCGCGCCCCCTGGCACTGAGCGCCGCCTTCATTTTGGAGGAGGGGCTGCCCATGGAGGATCTGGGCCGGATCGTGGACTCGATGGCGGCCGCGGCCAAGGAGGTCGGCGTTCCGGTCGCCACCGGCGACACCAAGGTGGTGGAGCGGGGTCACGGCGATGGGTGCTACATCACCACGACCGGTGTGGGATGGGTGCCCCCCGGGGTGGAGATACACCCGCGGCGGGTCTCGGCCGGCGACCGGATCCTCGTGAGCGGTCCGATCGGCCGCCACGGAATAGCCGTGATGTCCTTCCGCGAGGGCCTGGGCTTCGAGTCCGAGATCCAAACCGACTCGGCACCGCTGCACGACCTGGTCCAGGTCATGCTGGCTGAAGGCGCGGACGTTCACGCCTTGCGGGATGCCACGCGCGGCGGGGTGGCGGCAGCCCTGTGCGAGATCGCGAGCCAGGCCGAGGTGGGCATCGAGCTGGACCAGCGGAGCATTCCGATCCCCGGACCAGTCCAGGCCGCCTGCGAAATGCTCGGCCTCGACCCGCTCTACGTCGCCAACGAGGGAACCCTCGTCGCATTCGTGGGACCCGAGGACGCGGACGTCGTTCTGGACCGGATGCAGGCCCACGCCCTCGGCACCGGCGCGCGAGCCATCGGAGAGGTCGTGGCCGAGCACCCGGCGCGGGTGCTGATGCGGACGCCGATCGGCGGCACGCGCGTGGTGGACCTGCCGTTGGGTGAGCAGCTGCCGCGGATTTGCTAGGCAGGTGGCCGGCGGGCGGGCTACCCGGCGTTGCCGTTCAGCCGGTGCGAGGTGAAGTTCCGGCAGGTTCAGTAAGAGGTTCCCGGCCACATCCTCAACGGCCTCTGGTGAGAGCGGCGCAAGTACACCAATGATCTCCTTGCGCGTCTCGCGGAGCACGTCGTCGGTAGCCGAAAAGAGATTGAGGTCGATCGAGCGGCGGTGGCCGATCCGCAGCGCCAGTGCCGTGCCGCCCGCGAGATAGAAGCGCTCAGAGAACGCCTGCCGCCCGATGAAGCGCAGCAGATCGCGCATCCCGTCCGTGATCGCTTCCCAGTGCACTGGGTCTCGTACCGCCGGGCGGAAGTGACGCACCGGTCTTACAGTCACCGTTGGGCTGTAGGG
>CAYYVH010000300.1:0-5118 GCA_964475075.1 uncultured Anaerolineales bacterium
CCTCAAGGGGGGGGGCGGGAGGCGGGGGGGGGGCGGCCCAGCTGCGCGCACTGCGCGGACAGGCGGCCATCGCCAACTCCAAGCTGGCCTACCGGCGTTTCCGCGAGCTATGCGGCGGCGATCGTTTTGCGGCTCTCGAGCGCCGGAACGCCATGCCGCAGCGGGTGCTGTGGGCCAGCACCAGCACCAAGGATCCGGCGTACAGTGACGTGCTCTACGTGGATGGTCTCATTGGCCCGCAAACCGTCAATACGGTTCCCTTGGTCACGATGGAGGCCTTCCGGGATCACGGGCGGGTGGCGGACACGCTCGAGGCTGACCTCGAGGCCGCGGAAGGCGTGGTGGCGCGCCTCGAGGAGTTGGGGATCGACCTCAACGAGGTCGGTGAGGAGCTGTCGCGCCAGGGCGTCGACAAATTCGTTGCGGCCCTGGACGCGGTGCTCGAGGCGGTCGAGCAGAAGCGCCGAGCGTTTCTGCAGGCCTGACGCTGGCATACCGGGCGAGCTGGTTTCACACAGTGGCCGACACGTCAACGTGGTCGGCCGGTGCCACATACGCTGGCCACGAACAGGTCGAGTGCGAGCACGGCGTCGGTGTGCCCCGTCTTGATGTCCGTGTCGATGTCGCGGAGCTTGCGTAGGGCGGATACGAGGAAACTCATTGGGAAGCTCCGTGCCTGGACCGTGAGCTTCCTTACCACGAACGGCGGTACGCCGAGCGGCGCATTCATCTCGCCGGTGGGGACACCGGCATCTAGCATGGCGCGAGTGTGAGCCAACAGCCGGAACTGCCGGGTGATGAGGGCCAGCAGGCGCAGCGGATGTTCGCCGTGGTCCAGGAACTGGTGGAGGAGGGTTGCGGCGGTGGGCCCGTTCCGCACGGCCAGGGCATCCACCAGGCGGAAGATGTTCTCCAGGCTGACCGGTGTGACCAGCAGGTTGACGTCGGTGCTGGTGACCGCGCGCCCGTCAGCGTAGGTCAGCAGCTTCTCGAGCTCGGCATCGGCCAGCCGGAGGTCCACCTCGCCCTCCCGGGCCAGCGCTTCGGCCAGCGCGGTCGCCGCCGAGGCCTCAATGGCGCCGTCCTTCGCCGCCGCCCTGGCTGCGAGCCAACGGGGCAGCGCGCTCGCCGGCGGGGTGTTGAACTCGCGCACGACGGCTAGCTCATCCGGTGCTGGTTTCCCGGCCAGCCATTTCTCGGCCCATCGCCGCACCGGATTGTTGCGGTCGAGTCGTCCCTCGGCGAATACGAGCCGAGTCGTGGCCGCGATGTGGGGCAGGTAGGCGATGAGGGCGTCAGCCAACTCGCGGCGACCGGTTCGGTCGCCGCCCTTGGGGTTGCACCGTCCGATGAGGCCCCTTACGACGACCAACCGCCGCTCGCTCAAGAAGGGCAACGTGTCGGATGTGGCCCGAAGCGCCGCGACGGTGAGGGTCCGACCGTCCAGCTCGGTGAAGTTGAGCTCGGCCATCTCGTCAGCGGCCGCCAGGCGCTGCCGCAGGCGGGCTACGGTTTCGCCGACGGTGTACTCGTCGGATCCGAACAGGATGTAGAACACGGTCGGTTGCGCTGACGCGGCCTTTCGCGTGTGCGCCGATTTCGATCCAGCGCGCACGGTGCCGGATCGGCCCGACCGATAGCTGTTAGCTGATAGCTGATAGCCCTAGCCAGATCAGTCGGGCGACTTCTGGAATGGACCGCTATGGACCGCTAACCGTCCTCGTTCAGTATTACCCGGTGGATGACGTGTCGGCCGCGGCGAAGGACGTCGATGTCCTTGATCCGGACGTTCGCCGTCTGGGGCAGAGTGGTCAGGCGCCGTTGGACCAGCGGACCCAGAGGCCGGCTGGCGAGCGATGCCAGCGTGCCGGCCAGGATGAACCGCGGCAGGGCATCCACCGCCCGGACGGGTCGCCGATCACCAGACATCGTGACCGATGCGGCCAGGGCCGCCAGCCCAGCCACCAAACCGCCCACGACCATGTTCGTGCCGCACATCGGGTGAACGGCCAGCTCCGGCTCACCCGGTATGCGTGCCAGCGCATTCTCTACCGCGGCGCGAACGTCCTCGGTCGGCAGGTCCCCGTAAAGGAATAGGCCCCTGCCGTCCGAACGCCCGGCTAGCCTGACCCCGGGGGCACGCCGTGACAGAATGTGAATGGTCGCGTGCTCGATGGCGTGATTCCGCCGCACACGACGCACGTACGGTATGTCGAGTAACCCCAAGGCGCGTCCTTTCAAGTGGTTGATGCCGTACTTCACGACACGGTGTCTATCACGCCGGCGATTCGGTCCAGGCCCTTTTGGATGTTCTCCCTCGAGTTGGCGTAGGACAAGCGGAGGTAGCCCTTGCCGTACTCACCGAAGGCCGTACCGGCCAGGACGGCGACACCGGCTTCGTCGAGGATGCGGCGGGCGAGCACCTCCTGGTCGATGCCGAGCTCGCTCACGTTGGGGAAAGCATAGAAGGCGCCAGCCGGCATCACACAGGTTACACCGGGCAGGCTGTTCAGGCCTTCGACGATAAGGTCGCGCCGCGCACGGAACTCCGCCACCATCTCGTCCACGGTGTGCTGGGGGCCGGAAAGCGCCTCGATTCCGGCGACCTGCGAGGCGGCGTTCACGCAGCTCGTGGCGTTGATCTGCAGCTGCGTGACGGCTTCGGCCAGCCGTTGGGGCATCGCGCCGTAGCCCAGTCGCCAGCCGGTCATGGCGTACGTCTTGGAGAACCCGTCCAGGATGATCGTCCGCTCCAGCATGTCCGGCTCGCTGGCGATGGAGATGTGTTCGCCGTCATAGATGATGCGCGAGTAGATCTCGTCCGACAGGATGATGGCCTCGGGCCACTCGCGTAGGACTTCGGCGATGGTCTCCATCTGTGCCTTGGCCAGCACACCCCCGGTGGGGTTGGACGGCGCGTTGAGAATGACCATCTTCGTGCGGTCGCTCAGGCTGTTGGCGAACATGTCCAGATCGAAGCCGAAGCCCTCCTCCTCCTTCAGGCGGATGAAGACCGGCCGTGCGCCCAGGAAGTTGACCAGCGACTCGTAGATCGGGAACGTCGGGTTGGGCAGGACGACCTCGTCGCCCGGCTCGAGGAGGGCAAGCATCGAGAAGAACATGATCGGCTTGCCGCCCGGCACGACGACGATGTTTTCGGCGCCGACCTCGATGCCGCGCAACTCGCTCACGTGCTTGGCGATCGTCTCCCGCAGCGGCGGAATGCCGGCCGCGGGGGTGTAGTGCGTATACCCGTCGAGGAGTGCCTGACGGGCGGCTTCGATGATATTGGCCGGCGTGTCGTAATCCGGTTCGCCGATCTCGAGGTGTACGATGTCGCGCCCTTGGGCCTCAAGCTGTTTGGCCCTGGCCAGGACCGCGAAGGCCGTCTCCGTTCCCAATCGTGACATCCACTGGGCCAGCTGCATTTCTTCGTCTCCTGGTGGATCGAGAGTAGTGAGTTGGAACTTGCAGTCCCGGTGGGCGAATCATAGCGTAATCGGAGGCTGGGAGCTAGAAGTTGGGCAGGGCGGCTACCGAACCTCGTCCGGTGGGAGAGGGGCCACGATCAGCGTCTCGGCGTGATCGAAGGTGACCATGCCCGCACCGCCACCCCGCAGGCGCCGCACGTGCCGCACGTCGGTGGCGACCACCGGCACGGCGGCCTCCCCCCGTGCTCGGGAGTAGTAGGCGGCCAGGCCGGCGGCCTCGCGGCGCGTGCGCCCGGGAACGGTGCCGCCGGCGGACTTGACGACAACATGCCCACCGGGGACGCCCCGGGCGTGGAGCCAGAGGGCGTCGCTCTTGGCTTGCCTGGAGGTGACGGCCTCGTTCTGCCGGCTGTTGCGCCCCACGAGTATGGTGAATCCGTCGCTGGAAACCAGCCTCAGCGGGCCGTCAGGCCCCGGGGCCCGGCGCGGCACCGGGCGGCCGATGTGGCCGGATTGCCTCAGCATGTCGTGCACGACATCGATGGCGGCACGGTCCTCCGCCAGCTCGAGGTCGGTGGCTAGTTGATCAAGCGTCGCCATGGCCCCCTGAGCTTCCTCGATCTTCTGCGGCACCAGCTCCGCAGCTCGGCGCGCCCGACGGTAGCGCTTGTAGTAGTCCTGTGCGTTTTCGACGGCAGACCGGGCCGGATCGACCTGGATGAGTAGGGGGGGCTCCTCGGGCTCGAACGGTGCTTCCAGCTGTGTCTGTCCTGGTGCGAGCTTCGTCTGGTAGGCCAGGATCAGGTCCCCGCACAGGCGGAGGTGTTCGATGGCGTCCTGCTCCGATTCCTCGCGCGCGAGCGCTGCCAGGCGGCGCCGCACGCGCTCGCGCGCCTCTTCGATCAGCCGGGCCACTCCAGCCCGCGCCGCCCGATAGGAGTCGCCGCCCAGTTGCGAGGCCTCATAATCCAGGATAGCCTGGCAGATTGAGTCCACCACTTCCACGCCCGGCAAGTGGGTGAGCCGGTACGGCGCATAGGCAACAACCGCGTCGCCGTCCCGCGCGATGCACGGTGCCCAGTCGCCGGACTCCGGCAGGGCGAACAGCGCGAGAAGCACGCCGGCGACTGTCTCCGCATCGATCCGGCCGGCGGGCCGTGCCCTCTCTCCCACCGCGCGAAAGACGATCTCGCGGGCGGCCAGGGGGCTGACCCCGCGAACGTGGCTGACCAGGACGCGCCATGCTTGCCGGTCGGGCGTTGCGGCCAACCAGGTGGCGAGCTCGCCGGCTGTGACACGATCCGGTGGCGCTTTGGCCGGAGTGGGCGGTGGCACGTAGGGGTGGCCCGGCAGGATGACGCGGGCGGAGGTCATTTTGTGCGTCACCCTTCGCGCGGCGGTCACGATCGTGCCGTCCGGGCCAACCAGTATGACGTTGGCCATGCGGCCCATTAACTCGGCGACGAGCTGGGTCTGCTCGGCGCCGCGGAGGACAAAGGTCAGCATGCGCTCCAGAGGCGGCTGCTCCACCGCCTCGAGTCGTGCTCCCCCCGCCCGGGCCTTCCGCCAGGGCATGCGGGACGCCATGCTCGAGGGCGCGCTGAAGGCCGCCCCCGCCCTCGACAGCTTCATCGACGAGGAGCTCGAGGGCGCCGGGCTCGACGAGTCGCGCCTCGCCCTGGTGGGC
>CAYYVH010000301.1:0-5112 GCA_964475075.1 uncultured Anaerolineales bacterium
GCCGGTGGGCCGAACTCCTGCAGCGCATCTTCGAGGTCGACCCGCTCGAGTGCCCACCCTGCCGGCAGACATTTTGGACCTGATGACCCCCTTCTCGCCAGCCTTCACGCAGCCGACATGGCGGAAGGCCCAGCAGTTGGTGGTCGGCGCCATCCTGACGCCCGGGGCGCGGACGGTGACAGCGGCGTTGCGGGCGATCGGCCTGGCCGAGTTGCGCACCTTCAGCAAGTATCACCAGGTGCTCAACCGCGCACCGTGGTCCGCGCGGCGCTTGAGCGGCATCCTGCTGGGGCTGATCGTCGATCAACTCGTCGGCCAGGAACAGCCGATCCTGGTTGCTCCGGAAGAGACCATCGAACGAAGGTGGGGCGCCACGATCGAGGCCAAGGGCGTCTATCGTGATCCGGTGCGTTCCAGCCAGAGTCACTTCGTCAAGGCGATGGGTCTGCGCTGGATCGTGCTGTGTGTCTTGGTCGAGCTGCCCTAGTCGCCGCGGCGTTGGGCTCTGCCGTTCCTGACCGCGCTGGCGCCCAGCGAGCGCTACTTCAGCAAGCGTGGACGTGGTGCCAAGACCCTCACCGAGCGGGCCGGCCAGATGCTCATCCAGCTGCGACGCTGGCTGCCGGATCGCCAGCTGAGGTTGGTCGCGGACCAGACCTATGCCGCGCTGGCGTTCTTGGACCGCTGCAGGCGTCTGGACATCACCGCGATCGTGCGCTTCCGGCTGGACGCTGCGCTCTACGAGCCGGCACCGCCACGTCAGCCCGGGCAACGAGGTGGACCGCGCAAGAAGGGCGAGCGCCTGCCGTCGCTCAAGACACGCCTGGTCGATCCAGCTACCCAATGGCGACGCATCGTCCTGCGGTGGTACGACGGGCGCCGACGCGTGTTGGAGATCGCCACCGGCACCGCCGTCTGGTATCACCCTGGCAAGCCGGTCATCCCACACCGCTGGGTGCTGGTCCGCGATCCGCGTGGGGAACTCAAGCCGCTGGCACTGCTCTCGACCGACCAGGCGCTGGATGCCCGCGCGATCGTCGCCACGTTCCTGCATCGTTGGCAGGTCGAGGTCACCTTCGAGGAAGTGCGCGCGCACCTGGGGGTGGAGACCCAGCGCCAGTGGTCGCCCCTGGCGATCGCCCGCACGACGCCCGTGCTCATGGGGCTCTTCAGCTGGCTGACCCTGCTGGCCGACCGACTGAACCACGACGGCCAGCTGCTAACGCGCTCTGCGGCGTGGTATCAGAAAACGCATCCGACCTTCTCCGACGTCATCGCCCTTGCCCGGCGCCAACTCTGGCCGGCTGTGATTCCTTCCATGTCCCGCGAGTGTACCGACATCCATGAATCCAACGACTCGGTCAGCCGACACCTGGTCGAGCTACTCTGTTATGCCTGAATTTCGTGCAAAGCCGAGCTAAGATGTCGAACGTCATTTAACGCTTCCTGAAGTGCTCTTTTCTCCGCTTCGCAAGCCATAACCTGTCTCCTTGGGATAAATGAGCCTAACTGCGCCGCTGATCCGCGGCGCAATTGGCGCGGCGCGTAGCGTCCGCGCCAACTGCTTGCCGATCAGCGGCGCGGCGGAGCCGCGGCCGTTGCATCGGCTTGTTAGGCCGTCGTCAGTCACGTTGCAGCAATTCCTCAACGGTGACTCCGATGTCCCGAGCAATCTTGCGCAGCAACGTCGGGGAGATGTCACGGCCCGAGTGGAAGGGGAGCGTCGTTCCTCGCCCGTCAGGGTGCCGGTACTGGCGATGCGAGCCGCGCTGCCGGACTTCCTCAAAGCCAAGTCGGATCAACAGCGCGGCCGCTTCGCGGGGCTTCAGAACCGGCAGGGAGCCCATGGGCTACGCGACCTGGATCGTCTGGAGACCAACGAACTCCGACTCAAGCTGCGGGTCCCCGTCCTCGAGGAGCATCGCCATGACCTCATGCAGGCTCTCCTCGAGTTCATCCAACGTGGCTCCCTGACTGTGGGCCCCTGGCCAGCCCGGCACCGAACCGACCAAGAGCCCCGTGTCGGGGTCGCGTTCGACGATCACGTTGAACGTGCGCATGTTCTCGCCTCCTTGAGCTTCAGGACAGCCTTCAGTGTACCATGGACCTTCCTCTACGCCAACGTCCGGCCTCATCGGCCTAACGTCTGGCCGATCAGCGGCGGCCGCAAAGCGGCTGTCCGTCTGCATCGGCTTGTTAGCTGGCCTTTCCTTTCAATTGCTGGTCGATGTCGTTAATGAACAGAGCAAGCACATCGCCCGTGTTGAGATTACTATTCTTGTGCCCAAGATCGCGGCGGATGGTCAGGATCAACTGCTCATAGAGCAGCATGAGTTTCATTGGATTAGCCTTCACGTCACTTTCGTTCGTCGCCGCGCGCCGCCATTGTACCCATACCGCGAGCACATCATCTGACCCCCACACCATAATGCGCTGGTTGAAGTCCGACATGAATTCGAGCATTTCCTTCTCGTTTGGTGGGTCGCCCGCTTTCGTCATCTGCTGTCTGCCCGCCGCGTCTCTGCCGGGAGGTTCAATCTGAAGCGGCCTGGACTGCCGACGAAGGCGACGTCGGCGCTGAGATGTCCCGGCGATTGTGAGGAAGAGTCGATGCCGATCCCACGTCTGTCCATTCCGGATGGCCCGATATGCCCTCGCCGGTGTGCGGCGGCTTGTGTTGTCCTCGCCTTGCTCGTGGCCGGCTGGATCGACACGGTGCTTCCTGCTGCCGCCGACGTCCGCTCGTCGCGCGGTGTGGACCTCGTCTTCCGTGCCGGCGATCTGATCGGTGCCGCGTTGGCGCGGGCTGACGGCGTTGTGGCCGACGCGGTCGTCTACCTGCCCTCCGTGCGGCAGGGCAGCCTCGCACCGCCCGAGCCGTTCGAGCCGAAAGAGCACACGGATCTCGAGCCCGGCACCTACGTCTTCGAATCGATCCACATCCCCGGCGGCGTCACGGTCACGGTGAAGGGCGACGTCATCATCCACGTGGTGGGCGACGCGCTCATAGAAGGTGCGCTGACCGGTGACTGCGCCGGGATCGAAGTCGTAGGGCAGGGCGACGTCGTCGTCATGGGCAGGATCGACAACGTGTGTGTTGAGGAGGCGGCAGGAGGTGGCGACGACACAGCCAGTGGCGGCGACCTCCGGCTTCAAAGCGTCGACGGCAGCATCCAGGTCGGTGACATCGCGGCGGGTATCGAAGCGGAATTGTCGACCTCGGGATACTTGGGAATCACCGTCGGCGACGACATGCCCGACTGGTGGTTCGACATCCTGCCGGAGCACCGCTCGTCGGTGAAGCTCCCTCCGGCCTGCCAAGCGCGTGCCGACGTCGTGCATGACACCGTCTACGAGGACATCGACGCCGAGATGAACTTCAGCGGGTCCGCGGTCGACCCGGACGGCGGCGGTGTTCGGTACGCCTGGGACTTCGGCGACGGGACAGGCTCTTCCGAACAGCACCCCGCACACAGCTTCGGGATGGCGGGCTCGTTCGATGTCGAGCTCACCGCGACCGACGACGACGGGCAGACCTGTCGGGTCAACCTCCATGTCGTCGTCGATGACGGTGGGCCGGACGTGCCGGGCCAGCCGGCCGTGTGGGCAGGTGCCTTCGAGCTCGCGGCGGCCGTGGGGGACGAGATCTGGTTCACGGCCGATGCGGCCGATGCCGCTGACCAGGATCTCAGCTTCCACTGGGACTTCGGTGACGGGTCCACATCGGATGCCGCAGAGCCCTCCCACTCGTATGCGGCGCCCGGAGTCCACCGAGTTGCGCTCACCGTGACCGACACCGACGGACTGTCAGCAACCGCGGCAGCAGCCGTGTACGCGTATGCGGACGAACCCGTCGCCACGGCGGCCGACGACGTAAAAGGCGATAAGCTGACCCCGGAGCAGTTGTGCGGCGGCGAGAAGGGCTCCAACAACGACTACGGCCTTCTCGTGAACGGTAAGATCAAGCAGCGACTCCGCAGCGGTAAGCCGCCGAAGAAGGGGGGCAAGAAGCTACGTGGCATCAAGGTGGAGACCCGGAAGAAGCAGAGGTTCGTCTTCGGGCCCAAGACACACATAGATCTCGACAGCTTCGACGAGGACACCCGCCTTCCCAGCGACAGGCCCAGCACGGCCGTGCGGGTACGGGTGTGCGCATCTTCGGCCAAGGCGACGTGGTCATCTGTGGCGGGGCGCGGATCGGTGCCGGATATGGGGAAGACGCGGGCCGGGCGCGGAAGACAGCCAAGAAACCCGGTGAGCATGCGAGCGCGAGATCTGGCAACGGCGGTCGTGGCGGCTCGATCACCATTGCCGGCCGGTCGCTCTCTTTCGCGCCGAACAAGAACGGGGAGCGGGGCGTGTGGTTCAAGCTGGGTGATGGTGGAGACGGCGGCTGGACAAGCGCGAGTGCACGGGACGGCGAGCCGAAGTGCCCGTCCGGCCGGCACGGTGGAAATGCCACGGCGAAGGCGGGGAGGGGTGGTAAGGGCGGATCTCTACGGCTTACCCGCAACAAGAACAGACGCGGCCGCGCTGACGTGCACGTCGAAGGTGGTCACGGTGGATTCGGGGGAATGGCGACAGCCGGGGCCGGCGACGGCGGCAGGGCTGAGTGCAAGCCCGTCGCACACGGCGGTAACGACGGGCGCGCAGTCGCCGAGGGAGGCGAGGGCGGGGCATCGGGTTCGATGTCTCACGATTTGCTCGACGTCATCAAGCTGCCGCAGGACCCCCGTGCCAGGCCCTTCCGCGGAGGCAGGGGCGGCTTGGCCCGTGCCGAAGGCGGTCGCGGTGGGGAGGCGGTCGCCCTCGCGACGACGTCCGAGCAGACACCGCGGCGGAAGACAGTGGCGCGGGGTGGGCACGGCGGCGGCGCACTCGAAGCCAGTGAGACCAGGGCCTATTCCGGCGACGGGGGCAAGGGACTGTATCGAGGTGGCGACGCCGGCACGGCCAGCGCCACCGGCGGTGCCGGAGGCCCGGGCACGACGGCCGGCTGCGAGGGAGGCGACTGCTGTGCGCTCGGGGGCCAGGGCCAAAGCGGGGCTGGGGGGCGTTCCCCCGCCTACCAGCAGCGAATGGGCCTTGATGCGGTCCAACTCCAACCGAGCC
>CAYYVH010000302.1:0-5078 GCA_964475075.1 uncultured Anaerolineales bacterium
GCCGCTGGTCGCCAGCGCGCCGCCGCAGACCGCGGGGCCGGCACGGGTCCCGCTGCCAGGGCGCCTGCCGACGCTGCTGGCGGGAGCCGGCGGAGTCAGGTCTGATGAGCTGGGCAATCCCGTCACGCTGATCGACCGGGTGCAGACCTACGGCAATTACTATGAGTTCACACGCAACAGAATGGAGGTCGGCCAAGCGGTCGAGGGGTTCGAGCCTCCGCCACTGCGCATCGAGGTCGGCGGCTTGGTGCGCAAGCCCGGGATCTTGGATCTCGACAGCCTGCGCGAGCTCGGCGAGGAGGAACGCATCTACCGCATGCGCTGCGTCGAGGCCTGGACAATGGTCGTTCCGTGGACCGGAGTCCCCCTGAACAGGTTGCTCACCGCCGTACAACCTACCTCGGACGCCAGATTCGTACGCTTCGAGAGCGTTTTCGATCCCGGCCAGATGCCGGGCCAGCACCCGGGCGCCTACGTCAGCACGCTGGAATCGGACGACGCAGCCCGGATGGGCCGGCCGGTCACGGGTCCCTACACCTGGCCGTATACGGAGGGCCTCCACCTCGAGGAGGCGATGCACGAGCTCACCTTGCTCGCCACCGGTATGTACGGCAAGCCGCTGCACCCGGTAAACGGCGCCCCGGTCCGCGTGGTCGTGCCATGGAAGTACGCGTTCAAGTCGATCAAGGCGGTAACCAAGATCGAGCTGGTGGCGAAGCGGCCGGCGACGTTCTGGAACACGGCGCTGTCGGAGGAGTACGGTTTCTACGGCAATGTGAATCCCGAGGTGCCGCACCCGCGCTGGGAGCAGGTCAAGGAGATACGATTCCTCGGCTCCTGCCCGGAGCCGATCGTCCCATCGCTGATGTTCAACGGTTACGAGGACCAGGTGGCGCACCTGTACGAGGGCTTGGACCTTCGGGAAAACTACTGAGCGGGCAATGGAAGGCCGGGCGTGAATCACGAGGAGTTGCGCCCCGCCGCTGACGCGGTATGGGGATGGATGGCGGGGGGATCCCAGCAATACTACGCGATCGTACCATCATCAGGAAGAGCTGGGAGCTGAGAGCTGGGCGGCGGTTGTCGCGAACCAAATCAGGGAGGAGGCCATCATACGCTGGTATCATCGGAGTGTTGACCAACTCTTGTCGGGCGTGGGTCTGGGGGCCGCGATCCTGCTCGCCGTCTCGCTGGCCGTGGTGACCGGTTCGGGCACAGCGCGCTCAGAGGGCATACTGCCAGCCGTAGCGCATCACCTGGACGCCGCCATTGACGTCGGCGGCGCGGATGAAGATCGAGTCGGTCGGCGCGAGCTGGAGCGGCCACCGGCCGGCCCGTGCCCCCCGGCCAATCCCATCCTCGCCACCTCGTGTTACGTCCGGGGCACCACCTTCGACACCGAGCCGGCCATCGTCACATTCCAGGACACGCCAGACGATAGCGGACACGGTGTATTGGCCACGGTTGGGCAGGTGGGTGCCACTTACGGCTACGCCTTCGATCCGGGCCGCGAGCTACTCTACGCGGCCGCCTACCACAAGCGCACCAGCAAGTTCGGGCCGTTGGGCCCCGGAGGCGTTTATGCCGTGGACCTCGGCGGAAATGTAAGGCCGCTCGTGACGGTGCCCAACGCGGGCCCCGACGAGCACGACTCGTCGAACAACTACCAGCCCGACGAGGCCGGCCGCGACGACGCGGGCAAGACCAGCCTGGGGGATATCGACCTGGCGGAGGATGGCTCCGAGCTGCTGGTGATGAACTTGCGTGACCGGAACATCTATCGCGTGGCCGTGCCGGATGGCCAGATGCTAGGGAACTTCGCCCACGGCGCGGTCGGCGAGGGCTGGGCCGGCGATGCCCGGCCGTTTGGGCTCGGGGTGAAGGACGGTCGGCTGTATCACGGTGTGGTCAACAGCAGCCTGAGCGACCCGGAGGCGACGGACCTCAGGGCCTACGTGTACGCGTCGCGGATCGACGGCTCCGACATGCAGCGTGTGGCCGAGATCTCGCTGGACTACGACCGCGGGCCGCACGAGCGGTGGAACCCGTGGCCGGAGGACGACAATCTCGGCCGCAGCGAGCAGCGCCACCCCCACGCCATGTTAACCGACATCGAGTTCGACGACGCGGGGAACATGATCGTCGGCCTGCGCGACCGCTACATCGACACGGGCCCGTCGCTGACGGAGTACTACCGCGTAGCATCTGGGGATACCTTGCTCCTGCGCAAGACAGGTGACATGCAGTGGTCGTTCGACCCCGGCGCGCCGGAGCATTACAGCGGCGATGCCCTCCCGCCCTATCACACCGAGATCACCATCGGCGGCCTGGCGCGCGAGCTGACGCGGGACGTGGTGGTGTCGACCGCTATCGATCCATTCCGCACCATCGAGCGGGGCGACGAGAGCTTCGGCGCGGTCTCCGCCGGCGCCATCTGGTTCGACAACGGCAGCGGCCGGGACATCGGGCGCGAGGAGCTGATTTACAACGAACTGCGGCATGCCGGACCTCAGGGGAAATCCATGGCGCTGGGCGACATCGAGGTGCTCTGCGGCGCGTCGGCCCAGCCCACGCCCACACCCACTTTGCCGGACGTGCCGACCGAGACACCTGTACCGCCCACCCAGACGCCACACCCTACCGAAACACCACAACCGACCGTGCCCAGCGCCACGCAGACACCGCCGGCCACGCTCCCGCCGGGCGTGACCCCAAGCGCCACGCCGGAGAAGCCCAAGGAGAAGGAGGGGCCCACCCCGGTACCCACGTCGACCACCGAGCTGCCCAAGCTGCCGAAGACGGGCGGCGGTGGCCGGACCGCAGCGCCCGGCAATTGGGCGGTGCTTCTCCTCACCGTGGCGGCAGCAGCGCTGGGTCGCTGGTGGTGGCGATGGCGTCACGGCGCACGGGAGGTATAGGTTACGACCCCTGAGGATCGCTGGCCTGAACACACGACTACAGAGCGAGTCGCAGAGTCATGGTCCATGAAGGCAGCGGGGCGGGCACGGCTCGTGCCGCTGTTTGTGGCCGTCACGCTGCTGATGGCGGTGCCCATCGCATCGCGGGCCGGCGCGCAGCCTCCCGAGCCCCTCGTCCTGTTCGGCCACGACAACGCGAGTGCCACGATCGTCCAGCTGGACACTACGACGGGGCTGGCAACCGCCGTCGGTCCGGTTGGCTTCCGGTCGAGCAGCTCGGGGCTCGCCACCTCCAGATCGCCCGTGCCCGGCCCGGGCGGCCTCGTCTACCCCGCGGGCACGATCTTCGGGCTCTTGACGGACGCGTCCTTGTTCGCGGACTTCGTCGTGGCGCTCAACAACGAGACCGGGGAAGGGGCCAAGGTCGTCGACACCGAGCGCCGGATCGGGGGGCGCGGGATCGCGTTCGGTCCGGACGGGAAGACGCTCTACTTCATCGAACCGCCCGGCAACCTCCACATCCTTGACCCGGTCACCGGCGCGATCTCGCTCGTCGGCCAGATCGTAGACTCAGGCGGCACGATGTACAGCGGCGTGAGCTTGCAGTGGGACCCGGAGTCGGGCGCGTTCCGATCGCTTGCAGGGCCGGGGACAAGCACGCTGATTCGGATCGAACCAGCCGATGCCAGTGCGACGGTACTCGGCACGCTGGAGAACTTCAGCGCGTGCACGCTGACCAGGTCGCCGGGCCGCGTCGCCGGCCCAGGGGGATTGGTTTTCCCCGAAGGCACTTGGTTCACCGTCAACAACAGGCAGCGAACGCTGGAAGCGCTCAGGTTCGATCCGTTCACCGGCCAGCTGCTCCAGAACCGGGTGATCGGGCTGCTCGGAGGGAGAGCCACCCAGGTGTGCGGCACGGCCTTCGCCATGCCGGAGCTGCCGCCCCCGCCACCGACTGTCACGCCGGCCCCGACAGCCACGCACACGCCATCGCCGACGGCCACGATTCCGCCGTCTCCAACGTCCACCCCGTCGCCCACACCCACGCCGACCTTCACGCCGAGCCCGTCACCGACGGCCACTCCAACCCCTGGCCCGAAGTACATTCCCCTGGTGCTGAGGGAACGCTGCCGGCCCGAGCAGGTTCACACGGACGTCGTACTCGTGGTGGACGCATCGTCGAGCATGCGCGAAGAGGGTCCGGGCGGACGGACGAAAATCGAGGCCGCCCGCGAGGGGGTGGGGCGGTTCCTGCGACGGCTGAACCTGGGCGCCGACCGGGCGGCGATCGTCGCATTCAACTCCGAGGCCCGGACGATGCAGACACTCACCGGTGACCGTGCCCTGCTCGAGAAGGCGCTGGCTGAGATCCGGGTGGCCCGCACCACGCGCCTTGATCTCGGGATCGTGGCGGCCCACAGCGAGGTCACGAGCGATCGCCACATCCATGGCCACACGCCAGTAATCGTGATCCTGACTGACGGGCGAGCCAATCCGGTGCCGGTCCTGGTCGCACTCGAGCGGGCGCGGCGGGCGAAAGCGGACGGCGTCCGGATCTTCGTCATCGGCCTGGGCATGAAGGTGGAGACGGAGGCCTTGCGGACGATCGCGAGTGCGCCGGGAGATTACTTCACGGCCGCCGATCCGTCAGTGCTCGGCCGGATCTACGAGCAGATCGCGTACGCCATCCCGTGCCCGGCGGACCAGTTCTGGGGCCGGCGACGGTAACGGCCCCTCAGCGATACAACACGGCGCGGCGGCCGGCCCACGGCAGGTAGTTCGAGATCGTCGGTCCGGGTGTCGGTGAGGCGGTCGGGGTGGGCTCAGCCGTCGCCGGCGTCCGCGTGGGCTCGATGGACGGCGTCACGGTAGCTGGCTCCAGTCCGGATCCGCCACGTACCCGAACTGGACGTTGTGGAGGAACTCGTGTCCCACGACGCGGCCGATCTCCAGGTCGCCGGCCAGGCTGTTGTCGATCATCATGAAGCCGGGGCAGGCGCTGTTCTCGCGCAGGTCGGGCGAATTCGGGTTGTCGCCGCACGGCCCTTCCGGCACCGCCTGGCCGAGAGCGCCCTGGGCGCGGAGGCCGAGGATGTAGCCGTCGAACTTGTCGTCGCCGCCACGGCGGCGGTCCGGCGGTGGGGCCGACCACCCCGCGCG
>CAYYVH010000303.1:0-5076 GCA_964475075.1 uncultured Anaerolineales bacterium
CCACGGGCTGCGCCCCACTTCTCTCTCCCTCCGGGCCGCGGCCGGCGCAGCTCCCCTGCCGGCAGGATCAGTACCCTCCGATGCCGCCGCGTGCGGCGGCTCCGCCTCCGGCGTCGACTCGGACGGATCGTGCTCGCTAATCGGCAGCAGGAACACCGGGCAGCTGGCGTGCTTGAGAACCCGCTCCGCGATACTGCCCATGAGCAGCCGGGCCAGGCCGCCTCGGCCGCGGGTGGCGATCATGGTCAGCTCCGCGCCCTCGCGGCTGGTCACCGCGAGAATCGTGCGCGCCGGTGCCGAGCCGGCCACGACGCCGCGCGCCGGCAGGCCCTCTTCGCGCAGTGAGCGGACCGTGCTCTCCAAGTAGCTCTGGGCCTTGTCCTCGGCCCCCGTGCGCAATTCCTGCACCAAGTCGGCAAGCGGACCGTAGCGCCACGCTGCTGGTACCTCGGGTACGGTGAGCAAGACTAACTCGGTGTTGTTCTTCGCCGCCAGCCCGCGAGCGTATCGTAGCACACGCTCGGCGAACTCCGAACCGTCCAGGGCGACGAGAACCCGATCCAGCGCCCGTACGCCGGTTGCCGGACGGTAGCCCGAGGGTACGATGATTACCGGTCGTTGGGCGTTCCGGATGACGGGGCCGGACACTTGACCGAGCCAGTCCTCTCCATTGGTGCTGCCGACACGCGCGCCCATGACAATACCGTCCACGTTCAGCTCGCCCGCAATGGTGATGATGGTCGCGGCGACCGGTCCGCTTCGCACCAAACCCTCGGTTGCTATTCCCCCCTTCCGCAGTTCGTCCGTAACCTGGCGCAGATACCCGTCCACGTTGATTCCTGTCGGCAACTGGCGAGGGACGCCGGGAGCCCGACGTCCGTCGCTTCCTCCAGGTACTACGGTGAGCAGCGACAGACGGCCGCCGTTCGAGCGCATCAGCGCCTTGGCCAGTGGGAGTGCGCGTGCGCCAGAGGGCGTACCGTCCAGTGGCACCAAGAGGTGATCCAGGCGCGCCACCTCGCCGCGCCAGCCCTCGCCGGGATCCGGTGCCGCGGGCCAGGCGACCGCGGATGGATCGACAGCGATGAGTCGCGCCACCCGCGGTAGCGGCTCGAACTGCCCGGGCCCGAACCCGGCGAGGGCGGCCTCCTCGATTTCACCCAGTCGCTCCACGGCGGCGCTGGGCGCGCCGAGCTGCCGACGGTAGTACGTGAAGGCCGCGTATAGGATCGGAATGAACAGCAAGAACGTCCAAGCTCCCTCGAAGAACCGCTCCCCGAAGATGATCACTGTCGCCACCGAGGTAAGTACCGCCGCCACCACCGCCCCCACCAGCGTGATCACAGCCGACAAATCGAACGCCGCCGGAGTGCTCCGGACCAGACGCTTCGCTGCCGCCCAGCCGGTCATGCTGAGCAGGATGAACACCCCTGCCGCGTAGATCGCCAGGTACGTCTCCTCGCTCGTGCCGAATGCCAGGAAGCAGGCGCAGCAGATGCCCACCTCGATCCACACCGGCTTGTCAGCCACTCCGTACACGTTCGGCCGACCCAATGTGTACGGGATGTAGTGCCGTCTCGTCAGCCCCAGCGCCAAGTTCTGGAGACCCTGCGAGCTGGCCGCACTGGCCGACAGCAGCACTGCCACGGCCACTGCCGTGCCGAAGAGCTGCGCACCCCGGAACGGCAATAGCTGGTCCATCGTCTGGGTGAAGACCGATACTTCCGCATTACCCGGGTCCGACATGGCGAAGATCGCCGGTCCCACGACGAGCATCGTCGCCGCCGTGGTGCCCATGACGATCTGCAGGCTCCCGAACGCCCTTGCCGCCTTTTGCTCCCCGTCCCCCTCGTAAGCCGCCACCAAGTTCGCGAACACCTCGATGCCTGTCATCACGGCGAGGATCCGAGAGAAGCCCCCCAGCGTGAACCCCAGGTACGAGGGTGCCCCGGGCGCCGTGGGATCCAGCGAAAACGCACGTAGGTCGATGGCCGGCAGCACACCGCTCCCGGCCAGCGCCGGGTCGCCCGTGAGGTGCTTCCACAGCGTGGACAACACCATTGCCCACAAGAGCAGCAGCACCCCTGCCGTAGCCGGGCCGAACGCCCGGGCCGCCACCTTCGGTCCGCGGTTCACCAGCCAGCCGGTGAAGACACTGAGCGCCACCGCAACCAGGCCGCGGTACTGGATGCCGACGGCGGACTCATTCAGGACGGGGAGGCGGTCGGCGATGAAGGTGACCAGGGCGGCCATGCTTACGAGGAAGGTGAGCGTGTACTCGATGAACGTGATCGCGGCGTTGACCTTCACGGCCCAACCGCCGAACTCCTCCTCGGCGAGCCCGCTGCCGCCACTGCCGTCGGTGACCCAGCGCATGACCAGTCGGTACATGGTCGACACCATGGCAATGGTGAAGACCACCAACCACACCGTCGCACCGAAGGTGACATCGGCGACCCCGGCAACAGCGCCGATGACGATGAGCTTCAGGAAGGGCGTGAAGACGTAGAGCGGTGAGGTTGCCGGATCGCCGCCTCCGGCCAGGGCACCTTCCAGGGCGTTCGAGAGTTTGCGTGAGACGTGAGCCATGGAGGACGCTGCTTCCCTAGAGCAGCCTGAGCAGGGGGCTCACGGTCTGACCACAATGGATGCGCCAGATTGCTT
This sequence comes from uncultured Anaerolineales bacterium, assembly GCA_964475075.1. Classification (GTDB taxonomy): domain Bacteria; phylum Chloroflexota; class Anaerolineae; order Epilineales; family Epilineaceae; genus CAYYVH01. Next base: position 2,665 of record CAYYVH010000303.1, read on the forward strand.
CCGCCAAGAGCGGTGCGATGCTCTGGATCCTGATCTTGGCGTGCTGCTTGTCGGTCGGTATGTGTATGGTGTCGCTCGTGACCAACTCGGCGATGTAGTCCCGGTCGAGGCGTTCCAGCGCCGATGCCAGCAGCACGGGGTGGGTGACCGAGAGGTATACCGGGGGCGCGGCCCCGGCCTCGATCAGGGCGGGGATCTGGTCGAGCACGCTGCCGCCGGCGATAACGTCGTCGATGAGAATGGCCGTCTTGCCCTCGATGTCACCCACCACGGTCGCGGTCTTGGTCTCCGTGAAGCTCAAGCGGCGCTTGTGCATGATGACGAGCGGCATGTGGAGTTGCTCGGCGTATTTGCCGGCAAGGTGTGCCCGGCCCACGTCCGGCGCCACGATGGCCGCGTTGGCGAAGCGTGGATCGTCCTCGAAGTATTCGGCCAGAGTGGGCATGGCAGTGAGCGGGTCCACGGGGACATCGAAGAAACCTTGGATCTGGAGGGCGTGGATGTCGACATAAATGATGCGGTTCACGCCACACGTCTCCAGTGCCCGCGCCACCACCTTGGCGCTGATCGCCTCGCGGCCGCGGGCCATCCGATCCTGTCTCGCGTACGGGTAGTAGGGCACCACGACATTGACCTGGCGCACGGAGGCGCGCCGGAAGGCATCGATGAGCAGGAGCAACTCCACGAAGTTGTCGTTGACGGGCGCGGAGCAGGGTTGGATGATGAACACGTTCTGGTGGCGGACCAGCTCGTCGATCAGGACGTGGATCTCGCTATCCGCCAGGTGGGTGATCGTGACTGGTGTGAGCGAGATGCCAAGCTCCCGGGCTACAGCCTCGGCGAGCGGCCGATTGGCCGTGCCGGCGAAGAGCCGGATGTCCTCGGCCGTCTTGCTGTCCTTGATGTCGATCATGCGCGCATCCTCGGGCGTTCCCATTGGATGTGTGGACGCACGCCGTTGCGTGCGCTCCCAGAGTAGCCGACAGGTGCGTCCTTTGTCAAAGCGTGGCGCCTACGGAGTCGGGGCCGCGTCCATGAGCGGCGGGCGCCGGGTGTGCCACTCGGTCGACGCCTCGTACGCCCGAGCGGCCTGGAGTAGGCGGCGCTCATGCCACCACGGCGCGATCAGCTGCAGCCCCACCGGCAATCCGCCTGGCATGAACCCACAGGGCACGGAGATGGCCGGTAGGCCGGTCAGGTTGAACGGCGCCGTGAGTGAGGTGAGGACTCGTGCCGTGGAAATGCCCTCGGCCTCGGCGATCGTCCTCGCCGGCTCGCTGGTCGCGGGCGTGGCGAACAGGTCCACCTGCTCGAACTGGCGGGCCAGCTTGCGACGCCAGTCGGCCTGGGCGCGCCTGGCGGCTGCGTAGGCCGGGCCGGTGATCTGCTGCCCGCGGCGGAGGCGCGCCAGGACGTCGGGGCCGATCTTCTCGGGGCTGTCGCGAAGGTGATCGGCGTGCACCGCCGCCGCGTCGGCCAGGAGCATCGTGCCGTTGGCCCTGAATGCATCCTTCCAGTCCAGCGGCGGCAGATCCACCAGTTCGGCGCCCAACTCGCCGAGCACCCCGATCGCGGTGCGGACAGCCGCCTCGACGCCGGGATCCAGGTCGTCCCAGAAGTAGTCGGTCGGTACGCCGATCCGCAAACCCGCCACACCGCCGTCGATCTCGCCGAGGGCCCCGTCCGCGGAGGGGGAGGCACTCTCCGGGTCGGCGGGGTCGTAGCCCTCGACGACGGCTAGCAGCAGGGCCGTGTCCGCCACCGAGCGTGCCATGGGACCGGCGTGGTCAAGCGCCCACGCCAGGGGCACGATGCCAGCCAGGCTCAGCCGACCGCGGGTGGGCTTGAGACCGACGATGCCGCATAGCGCGGCCGGGATGCGGATCGAGCCGCCGGTGTCGCTGCCCAGGCAGCCGGCGAACAGCCCGGCGGCGAGGCCGGCCGCGTTGCCGCCGGACGAGCCGCCGGCGATTCGGCTGAGGTCCCACGGGTTGTGCGTGGGCCCGAAATGGGGGTTGACGGTGGTCGTGCCCAGCGCCCACTCATGGGTCATAGTCTTGCCCAGGAACACGGCCCCGGAGGCCCGCAATCGGGCCACGACGAACGCGTCCCGGGCGGCGGGGGCGTCTCCCGGAATCGTGCTGCCAGCTTGTGTGGGCTGGCCCCGCACGTCGTACAGGTCCTTGATTGCCACGGGGACGCCGTGAAGGGGGCCGAGCGAAGAGCGGTCCTGGCTGCGGGCCAACTCCTCGGCCGTTACTCGGGCCTGCTCACGGGCCTCCTCGGCCCACACGCCGATGAAGGCGTTGAGCTGCGGCTCCCGGCGGTCGCGTCGTCGGGGGGGGGGCCCCGCGGGGCTGGCCCGCGAGCACGGCGCTGTGTGGCACACGCGTGCGGCGTCCTGCCCGAGAA
>CAYYVH010000304.1:0-5038 GCA_964475075.1 uncultured Anaerolineales bacterium
ATCGCTTGCACAACCTGCTGATGGCCCATGACATCACGTCGCCCGACTCCGACCCGATCCTGACGACGGTCGAGACGCTACGACTGCAAGACCGGAACGTGTTCGACTTCCTCTGCGAGGCCATTGATGCTCACAACCAGGGCCGTCCCGCCCCCTCACTGCTGCCACCAGCTCCCTCGGCCTGAACTCCTTGAGGGGTGGATTTCGTTGCAGACAGAGCAAGTTTGCAGAGGGTGAATGCTGCCCGGGCAGGTATTTCGTGTCGGCTCCCGTTCCGATCAGCGGTCGAGTCTCGGCACTTGTCGGTTTGAGGCGCAGCTTCGCTATACGGTTACGACGCGGATTGTGGGCGGCAGCGCCCGGGGCGATCCGAGCTCTTCCAACATCTGGTTCAGTATGTTGCGGAGACGGTAACACCGTTTGCCCTGGAAGGGTCCGTCATCTCTGCCTTGGCCGTGTACTATGGTGTTGGGCAAGGTGTACCGAGTTCTTCCTCGGGGCAAGCGGTTGGACACGTTGGGTCGCCTGGCGGGCACGGCGTGGGCAGGTCCGGCAGGTCACGGGGGTCTAGTGGCCAGATTGAGGACTTGCCATAATCCTGGAATAGCCTCACGTGGAAGCCCCAGTCGATTAGGTCGTCCTCGTTCACCAGTGTATCGATGGACGATGCCTGGTAGCCTGGAGGAACCTGTTTTCGGGTTCCGCTGAAGGCGTAGACGCCCGCGCCCTGATTGACTGTCACAGCAACTACTTCGAGGGGCTGGACGGGATCGATCACTTGAAGCGTAGTCGTGTAGTCGGTCCAGTCCCAGACCCTAAGCTTGATGGCGTGGGGCAAGTCATTCTCGATTGTCACGGCGTAGGTGTTAGGGGGCCCTGCAGCAACCCTATGTTCGGTCACCGTAGTTGTGTCCTGGAGAATCGGGCCCAGGATTGCCAGGGTGCCGACGAGAGTCACTGTGGTAAGAACCACAATCCCTATGAACCTGAGGACGGACGTCAACATCTCAAGGACCTCCTTGTTCTACGGCTGCATGAACGCCAAGCTGGGGATTATCCACTCGTCGAGCCAGCAGGCCGCACAACCATCGAAGACAACCAACCACCTGTTGGAGGTATACACGTGCCACGTAGCGCCCGGCTCAGAGCCGCATTCTGTCGCACAACCCCCCTCATTTGGATCGCATCCCTCAGGCTCAATGGTTACGTCGCGTGTCGGTCCCATAGCGGTAACCCTGGGGACGTTTTCCTTCTTCCGCCAATCCGTACCCAAGTGTCGCCAAGGGTTCCACCGATAGCCTCCGTGTTGCCTTCTGCATACTCCCCATTGGGAAGTCGACCAGCTGATGTGAGAATGAGTCTGCGAGGAGGTGAACTCCTTGTATACGGACTGGATTTGCCACACGTTGCGGATCTCAATCCAGGCAGTGTGCGAACCGTCGCAGAATTGAAAGGGGTAGTGTTGCGCGGGGCCTGGGTAGCGCCGGATCACCCTGTCAAGGCCAGCGCAGTATGGGAGACCGTCCGTGGAGGGACGCAACATAACTCGGTTGTCCGAGGCCTCCGAAGCAGAAGGCGTAGCACCCAAAAAGGCCGTAGCCAGCACTGCGCCGCAGAAGATTGCGAGGAACGACTCGGTGCAGCTTCTCTTGAGAGCGGGGCTGGCCATCTCCCTACCGGATCGTACGCACTTCGTCATTGAGCTCCCTCCTCCCTGCGGCGGACTGGCGGTCATAGTTGCCCCACTCAGCCACGATCCTTCCTGGGCCACTAGGCCACTGAATACTTGCACTAGCCAGTGTACCAGTTAGTTTCGCCCTCGTCAATACATCTGAAACCGCTCAAGCGCAAGCGGAAGAAGGGCTTACCACCGGGCCGAAAAGCCCGGCTTCAAAACACGTCACAGAAGGCCTTTTCCGTGTAGTATAATGGTCGGTATGACTGACAAACCCCCGGACAACACGGCCATTATCCCGGCAAATTCACGTCACGAAAGGACTGGGGCCCCTCTCGTCCTGTTGCCAGGCGAGTCCCTGACCTCAGTCGACAGCGTCGCGTTGTGGGCCGAGCGCTACCAGGCCGTGGCGGTGGTCGGCATCCGCTCGGAGGCAGTGGCCAAGAAGATTGCCCTGCACCTGTCCCGCTTCGCCGAGTTCTACGAGGCAGCCTACGGGCATGAGCGCATCACCACCTGCCTACAGCGGGACGTCGTCGCATGGCAGCAGGCACTTGGCGAATCGGGACTGGCACCCGCTACTGTCAACAACCACCTGGCGTCCCTGTCGGCCTTCGCCTCCTGGGTCGATACCCACGTGCCAGGGCTCTTCCCGTTGGGCGATCCCACCAAAGGCATCAGCGCGATGGGACTGCCGCCCCTCGAGCCGCGGGCGCTGACCGACGCTCAGGTGCGCTCGCTCAAGAATGTGTGTGACCGCCTGCCCCGCCTCTACTCCAAGAAGGGGCGCCGCTGGACGGGGCGCCAGAGCACGCCTCATGCCCACCGGCGTCCTTGGCGTGATCGAGCTCTCGTGTTCCTTCTGCTGTCGACCGGCCTGCGCCGCGGAGAGGTGGTTCGTGTCGATCTCGACCATCTCACCAGCCGGACACGGCGAGGGCTGCGTGCAGCCCGGCGGGCTCAGATCACGGGCGTCCGCGGCAAGGGCAAGACGCAGCGCACGGTCTTTCTCTCGGCCGATGCCCGATCCGCCCTTGCCGACTACCTGGAGAAGGAACGCCCGGGCGACGCTTCGGCTGAGTCCTCGGCGCTCTTCTTGAGCGCGCGTGGCATCCCGTCTCGCACGTCGGACGGGCGATTGTCAGGCCGATCGATCAACCGGATCCTGGAGCAGATCGGCCGCTGGCACGACGCCGACGTGACCGATCCTACCCGGAGGCTCTTGCCGCTGCGGCCTCACGACCTGCGCCACACGTTCGCCTTCCACCTGGCCCGCACCACCGGTGCGGATCCCTACGAGCTGGAGCGACGGCTGGGGCACCGCTCGCAGCGCTACATCCAGCGCTACACCAACCCACCCGAGGACGTTGCTGCGGAGTACGTCGAGCGATTCTGAAATGAACACATCATCCGAACTATCACGCCCACCGGGCATCCGGGACGCATCCGAGCCGGCGCGGGCGCGAGCCCTCGCCCGCTTCGCGATCCTACAACCGCACATCGACGAGGGTGTCCCGCTTCGCGAACAGGCCGAGGCCAACGGGATGTCCCTGCGCACCGCTCAGCGGTGGCTGCAAGCCTATCGAGCGCACGGCCTGGCCGGGCTCGTGCGCAAGCAGCGCATCGACGTTGGCTCTCGCCGCATGCCTGATGAGCTGGCGCAATGCATCGAGGGCCTGGCGCTGCGGCGACCGCCGCCCACGGCTGTTGCAGTCCATCGCCGGGTGGCGAAGGTCTGTGAGGAGCGCGGATGGGCCACGCCGAGTTATGGCACGGTCTATGACATCATCCAGCAACTCGATCACGGCCTTGTCACCCTGGCGCACCATGGCGCCAAGGCCCACGCCGAAGCCTTCGACCTGATCTACCGGCGCGAGGCCAGCCGGTCCAACGAGATCTGGCAGGCCGACCACACCCTCCTCGACATCTGGGTGCTCGATCACCGCGACAAGCCCGCCCGGCCGTGGCTGACCGCAGTGCTGGACGACTTCAGCCGTGCCCTCGCGGGCTACCTGCTGAGCCTCGACGCACCGTCTGCCCTGAACACTGCTCTGGCCTTGCGGCAGGCGATCGGACGGAAGAGCGAGCTAGGCTGGCACGTGTGCGGGATCCCCGACGTCTTCTACACCGACCACGGCAGCGACTTCACCTCGCGCCATCTGGAGCAGGTCGCCGCGGACATCAAGATGCAGCTCGTGTTCTCAACGGCCGGTGTCCCCCGAGGCCGGGGCAAGATCGAGCGCTTCTTCTTGTCCGTGAATCAGCTGTTGTTGTGCGAACTTCCTGGCTACGCCCCAGCAGGGACGGCAAGGCCCGAGCCGAAGCTGCTCCTCTCGGACCTCGACAGGCACATGCGGCGATTCATCGTCGACGGCTACCTGCAGCGCGTCCACAGTGAGATCGGCGTGGCCCCTCAGGAGCGCTGGGAGAGCAGCGCCTTCATCCCGCGCCTGCCAGAGTCGCCGGAGCAACTTGACCTGCTTTTTCTGACCGTGCCCAAGTCGCGGCGCGTTCACCCCGACGGCATCCGCTTCCAGGGAATGCGCTACATGGACTTGACGCTCGCCGCGTACGTCGGCGAGTCGGTGACCATTCGCTACGACCCACGCGATCTGGCTGAGATTCGCGTGTTCCATCGGGACGCCTTTCTCTATAGGGCCATCTGCGCCGAGCTGGCAGGGCAATCGATCAGTCTCAAGGACCTCGTCCGGGCACGAAGACAGCGCCGCCGGGAGCTGACAGGTGAGATCCGTCATCGAAGTCGCCTGGTTGATCAATTGCTTGATGAGGAGGAACCAACGGTGGAACGCAAGGTACCGGATACGAGGCACGTGGAACGAAGCCGGAAGCGGCTGAAGCGGTATCGCAATGAGTGAGACCGCCAGCACAACCGAGTCGCGGTTTGTGGTCACCAAGGAGTACCGGAGGTTCGCAGAGTTCTGCGATGCGTGTCGTCGGTATCGCTACATCGGCCTTTGTCACGGGCCACCTGGTGTGGGCAAGACTCTGTCCGCTCGACACTACGCCCGGTGGGAGATCCTCGAGCCCTACCTGAACCACTCCCTCGATCGGATGCCGCCCGTCAACGTGACGCAGTGCCACACCGTCGTGTACACTCCGGAGGTGGCCCACACACCCCGCTCGCTTGCCACAGACCTCCGCGCACTCAGACGCGGCTTCGAGTGGATGATTGCGGACGCATCCAATCCTGAGGAGAGGCGAAGGTTCGGCGACGATGTGCCTGAACGGGTCGAGCTGCTTATCGTCGATGAGGCGGACCGCCTGAAGACGCAGGGCTTGGAGCAGGTGCGGGATCTCTATGATCGGAACAGCTTCGGCTTGATCCTGATCGGCATGCCAGGG
>CAYYVH010000305.1:0-5002 GCA_964475075.1 uncultured Anaerolineales bacterium
AGGTCCTCTTCGGTCACCCTCTTGCGGTCAGCCCAGCGGGCAAAGGTCTCGTCCAGCAGCGGCTTCAACGTCTGCTCCACGATGTACTTCACGATGTAGTCAGGCGTGTAATAGGAGCCGGTGGCCTTGCGCTCGCCCCGATCGGTGACCAGGTAAACCCGGCCAGCCGGGACGGACACCTCTCGCCCCTCCTCGGCCGGGACGTACCGCTCCCGCCCCTTCTCCTTCACCACCGCCAGGTCCTCTTCGGCGTATCGCAGTTGATACTCCAGCAGCCCCTCGTAGATGGAGCCCAGGTGCCGCACCTCCAGGTCGCGGTAGTCCACGAAGACGCGTCCCTCCTCGGTGTCAATGCGGGCCAGCAGGTCAATGGCCTGCCGCAGTTCCTGATCGCCCACTATGTACCGTTCCAGGAAGGGATGCTTGTCCCGGTTAAACAGGTCGCCATTGTATGCCGGCACGTCCAGGTGCTTGCTGCCCTCGTTGATGGCCGCGAACAACTCCTCTAGCCGCGTCCAATAGAGGCGCGAGGTGGGCAGAATGGGCCTGCTCAGGGTGCGCTCGATCTCCTTCTTGATGGCATCCAGGCTGTAGCTCAGGCGGTATGTCTCGTTGTCCTGCAAAGGCAACAACGCCCGACTCTCAGCGTAGAGGATGAACAGCAGCCGGTAGAGCACGATCAACGAGTTGTCGTAGATAGCCTTCAGGGTCTCGGGATCGGTGGTCAGGTTATTGCCGGGGTGGTCGAGGAAGCCCTGGGCCACGTGGCGCAGCGCCTCGTAGACCTGTTCCTTGAGGTCTTCGCCCACCCCCTGGGCATAATCACGGCTCTCCCGCAGGATAACGTCCAGCCAGGTGCGGCCTTCGCCATTGGGAATGAAGGATGCCTGGCGGAAGAAGAGGTAGAAATACTTGAAAGCCTCGACATCGCCATTGTCCAACAAAGCCGGCAGGTCCACCTCGTAGTAGTAATTCAGCTTGTGAGCCGTGTCCCTGTGGTAGAGCCGCCAAGCCCGGCCGTTGGTCAGGATACCCCAGGGCAGATCGGTGTGAAGCATGTAGAAGTAGATCTGCCAACTGGGGTTCTTGTTGGTGAAGGGATCGCGGGGCTTGCGGCCATCACCCTTGAGGGTCTGGTCGAGGGGGCGGTCCCAGTGCTTGGCGTCGCCCACAGCCAGAGCGGTGGCGGGGTACTCTTCTTGTCCCTGGAGAGACTTGGCGGCCTTGCGGGCTTTGTCCGTGGGGAAGAAAACGTAATCGGGCCGGCGCACCCCATCAGGCGTGGCTATACTGGGCTGTACCTCGAACACATGGCCCAGGGCTTGAAGCACCGGCCGGATCCAGTCCCGTTCCGTCTGAGCCTCGTTCTCACTGGGCACGAAGGCGGCATAGATGGCCTGGAGCCGCTTCATGACGGCCCGAGCCTCGCTGGTTGCCTCCTGCCAATCGGGACGCCGGAGCAGCAGGTGACGCAAGTAGTAGTCGGAGAAGAGATAATGGTTGTGATGTTTCTCCAGGGGCAAAGCGAGTTGTTGCGGTGAAGCAGGCATCATTCCTCTCCCGCATCGGACGCAGTTCGATTCAGTTGGAAAGGGCTGGCACAAGTCCGACGGTCAGATGAGATCCCGAAACTGACCCCAAGTGCCACCAGCTCACCAACAACGACGTTGGGTGCTGGCACGGAACACCCCTTCGGCTGGCACCGTGAGACAGTTTTACACAAACAGATTATACACGAAAGCGCGGCTTGGCGCAATCGGAGGCGCCTCCATGGTTGCTGGCAACCCTGACCATGCCCAGGCCAAATCCGCAAATCCTGCCAATCCGTGTTCTCCAGCCATGTTGATCTGCGTCTTGAACTACCTCACGTGGATGCCTTGCTTCCCCTCCCAGAACGGACAGTACGGACACTCCTGTCCAGCGGGGAAATCAATGCCCTCCTCATGCGGACAGCCAAGGACGCCGTCGGTCATCGTCACCCGTTGAACGTCGTACGCCAGAAGGAAATCGCCGATCTGTGCCCGAACTTCCGGATCGGCCATCACGCCTGGCCCACGCCAGCGTCTCATGATCGGCTCGGCATCTTCCGCCTCGATGATCCCCACGGCAATCTTCGTGACTGTCTTGTCATCCGGCCCGTAGTAAGCGATGGTGGCGACGGGATACTCCTCGAAGGGAGCTTGCCGTCGGGATCGAGAGCGCCGAGACCTGCGCCCGGTCATTGGGGTACACCTCCAGGAATTGTGCTCGCCGGCATGTTCTGCCAGCGACTGACTAGCGCCGTTTCTTTCTCCTCTTCCCCCGTCTGAGTTGTGCCTTGCGCCGGCCTTTTGCCTGAACGCGACGCTTCTTTCGCCGCCTCCTCCCAGACGGCGGGCGACGCTGAGCGGGAGCTGTGCGAGATTCGACCCGGGGGGAAGGGGCGCTGAGCATTTCTGGTGGACCACCCTCGATAATGCGGCTGAAATGTGCACGATCGGCCAGAGCCGTGGCTCGCCATTCGTCCATCTCCGACGCGGTGTAGTCGTTCAGCACGCCGAGTGCCGGTTCGTAGCGGGGGTCGCCGCTCCCTCCGATGGTCTGGGCAGCTTTGATTCTAAGGTACGTGTCGGAATCGGTCAACAGCCCCACGAAGTTTTCAGCAGCCTGCCCCGGATACTGGTGCTCGATGCGATCTGCCGCCCAGTCCCGTGCGAAGACGTCTGGGTGTTGCAGAAATCGCTGGTAGTCGTCAAGGGACCAAAAGCGTTCGTTTCCCATCACGTCACCTCCCGAAGACGCGCGCTGTGCGCTCGCGGGCCTCGCGCAGCACGCGAGTCTCGTCTACCGTGGTCAGCACGCCGTCGTCCAGCACGACCCGCCCGTCCACGATCACCGTCTCCACGTCGCTGGCCCGGCCAGCGTAAACCAGTGCCCGCTCCAGATCGTGCAGTGGGGTCATGCGCGCGCTATCCAGGCTCAATACGACCAGATCGGCCTTCTTGCCCACCTCCACCGTGCCAACTTCGTCCTGCAGGCCCAACGCGCGAGCGCCCTCCCGCGTAGCCATCGCCAGGCTGGCGTGCGCTGGCGTCGAGCCCATAGGCCAGGCGTGGATCACGGCCGCCAGGTAGGCCTCCTTGAGTATGTCCAGCGAGTCATTGCTACCTGTGCTGTCCGTCCCCAGACCGACGGCCAGTCCCTGGCACGCGGTCAGGTCAGGGACGCGGGCCGTGCCGCTGTCCAGCTTGAGGTTGCTGCCCGGGTTGTGGGCGATGCCCACGCCAGGGCGGTCGAGGATAGCGATGTCCTCATCGGAGAGGTGTACGCAGTGCGCGGCCAGGAAGGGGACCTCCAGATAGCCCAGTTCCTCGAAACGGCGCGGCGGCGAAATCCCAAACTTGTCCTGACACCACTCGAGCTCGGCCACGGTCTCCGAAAGGTGAGTGTGGATGCCGTAGCCCTTGTGTTTGGCCTCGGCCAGGGTATCGCGCAGGGTGGACGGCGACAGACTGTACAGCGCGTGTGGAGCCAGCCGCGCGGTGATGCGGCCGTTGGCCGCACCGTGCCAGCGTTCGGCGACCTCCACCGACACAGCGATCTGATCGTTCGCCGCGCCACGACCGATATCCTCGCCACTGAACTGCTCTACGATGCCCTGCGCGACCAAGGCGCGCATGCCGGAATCCAACGCCGCCTGCGCGACGTGATCCTCGTAGAAAAACATGTCGGCGAAGGTAGTGACGCCAGCGTGCAGCATCTCGCAGCAGGCCAGCAGACTCGACCAGTACACGTCTTCGGGCGTCATCCGCCCCAGGATCGGCGCGTCCTCTTCCAGCCACTCCTGGAGCAGCACGGCTTCGGCGGTGCCGCGAAAGATGGTCTGCCCCATGTGCGTGTGCGCATTCACCAGGCCCGGCAGCAGCAGCCGCCCAGAGCCCCCGATGACGCGACGTGCCTCAGAACCGAGCGTACCCGTCGGGCCCAGCGCGGTGATGCACTGCCCCTCGATAGCGACGTCATGGTTCTCCAATACGCCACTGCCTTTTGTCATAGGCAACACGGTGATATCGCTGATCAGGATGTCGTACACGTTGTTTGCTCCTTCCTTTTCTAAACCGGTAACGACTTACCTGATCCGCCGGAGTTAGACTCCGGCGGTCCGAACGTCTGTCAGCAGGCCTTCTGATGAGGCAAACGGCCCCTCTCTTGGCACCGCAGGGGCCGGGAGTACAACTCCCTGTCATTGAGGTGAACAGATACCCAAACCGTATTGTGTCTACAGTGTTGCTTCATAGGATAGCTCCCTGCGCGCGTAGGGTATCCTGCAAGCGCGCCACGTCCACCGCACGGGGCGCGACTCCCGTCTCGACCGCCAGCGCCGCCGCCACGCCCGCTGCCTGGCCCATCACCAGGCACGGCCCGATCTCACGGCTCAATGCTTGTGCCCGAGGAGTGGCCGAATAGCAGCGCCCTGCCACGAGCAGTCCATCCACAGCGCGGGGCACGAGCGCCCGGTAGGGCATGTGCAGCGCACGGCTGCGTCCGATGCTGTCTTCGAAATGGCGACCCGCGTCCAGGTCCTCGCGAGTGACGAGTGTCTCTCCGCACAGCAGGCGCGTCTGGCGTACGCCCACCTGCGGCGCCGTCTCCAGTAGATAGGCCGCCTCGAAGCCAGGCATCTCCGCGCGCAGGAACTCAAGCGCCCGTGCGATCCGCTCTCGCCCCTCGACCTCGACCTGGGTGAGCACGGCGGGGTCCAGTCCGTCAGCAGGAGGAAAGGTAGGGCAATTGCACCACACCACGCCCGGCTGTGGGGTGCGCAACCACCACCGCTCGTAGGTCGAGCCCAGTTGGTCCATCGCCCGGCGATTGAGCGCACGGTAGCGCTCCCGGTCCTCCCGCTCCAAGGCCAGCGCTTGCTCCACATCCACCCCGCCCAGGCGGTGCACCAGTGTGAGCGGCATCTGCCCGGTGGTGTGTTCCGCGCCCGCTGCGGCGAATACATCCCCGTCACCTGTAG
>CAYYVH010000306.1:0-4969 GCA_964475075.1 uncultured Anaerolineales bacterium
CGAAAGCCGGTGTGAGCCCTGCGGGCGGCCGGCGGGCACCCCGACTGCCGCCTCTACTCCGGGCCGGAGCGGGGGGAGCCGCCGCCGGCCGGCGCCGAGCTGCGAGTACTTACGGCCCCGCGCCTGTGGACGCACACTCGGCTCGCGATGGAAGTGACGCGCCACCGCCCCGACGTCCTCTTCGTGCCGGCGCACGTTCTGCCGCTGGTGACGCCAGTACCGGCCGTGGTCACGGTCCACGACCTGGGTCACCGCGCCTATCCCGACGCCCATACGCTGTTTCAGCGACTGTATCTGGAGTGGAGCACGCGGCATGCGCGACGTGCCGCCCACCTAATAGCGGATTCGGCGACCACCCGTGACGACCTGGTGCGCCTCTATGGAGTCGCCCCTGAACACATCACGGTAGCGCACCTGGGCGTGGATGAGAATATGCGACCTGCGGCGGCCGGAGCCGTGGCGGGCTTGCGGCGGCGGCTGGGGCTGGCACCCGGCGAGCGGTATCTCCTGCACGTGGGCACGTTGCAGCCCCGCAAGAACATCGACCGTCTGATCGAGGCCTTCGCCCTGGCCGCTGCGGACCGCCCCGATACCATTCTGCTCCTGGCCGGCCGGCGGGGATGGGGAGGCGGCGACCCGATGGTGAAAGCGCGCGGCCTTGGTGTGGCGGACAGGGTCCGACCTGCCGGTTACGTGCCGCCGAGTGATCTCCCAAGCCTCTATAGCGGTGCGGTGGCAACGGTCGTGCCAAGCCTATATGAGGGGTTCGGCCTGACGGCGCTCGAGGCCATGGCCTGCGGCACGCCGGTCGCCTCCAGCGATGCCGCCAGTCTGCCGGAGGTGGTCGGCGAGGCGGCGCTGTGCTTCGATCCGCTCGACGTGGATGCCATTGCCCTGGCCCTGCAGCGCTTGCTCGACGAGGCGGGTACGCGGCACCGACTCGCCGCCGCCGGCCTGAGCCGCGCGGGAGCTTTCTCTTGGGAACGTTGTGCCTGCCGGGTCCAGGCCGTGCTCGAGCGCGCCGGGGGGAACGGGCGGTGAGCCCCCGACGGATCCTGGCCGTGAAGCTCGCCGATTTTGGTGACGCTCTTCTCACAACCCCGGCCCTTCGTGTCCTGCGGCAGGCCCATCCCGAGGCGACGTTGGATGTCCTGACAACCCCGGCCGCGGCCGTGGTCTATCGGAACTGCGGATTCGTGGATGACGTACTGCTTTTCGAGAAGGCGCCGTACGATCGTTTGGGATCGCTCTTCCGACGACCACTCTCGCCGCTGATCCTCGGGCACAGGCTCCGCGCCCGCCGTTACGATGTCGTGGTCCTGTTCCACCATCTCACCACCCGGTTTGGGGCGCTCAAACATGCCGGGCTTGTTCTGGCGACAGGTGCGGCCAAGCGGGTCGGATTGGCAAAGCCCCATTCCCGACGTGGCTGGTTCCTGACGCATACGGCGGTCGACTCCGGCTTTGACGCGGTCCACGAGGTCGAGGCTGCTCTGGCCGTGTCCGAGGCTTCGGGTGCCCCGGCTACGCGGTCCACCGACCGGACGCTGGCCTTCCTGCCGGGTCCGGCGGCGTGCGCCCAGGCCGCGGCGCTGCTTTCCGGGCTGCCGGCGGGGGTGCCTCGAGTAGCGCTGCACCCGGGCAGCGGGCCGTTCAGCCCGGCGCGCCGGTGGTCGGCTGCATGTTTCGCCCGGGTGGCCGAGGGTCTGGCCGCCCGAGGGGCGCGGCTGGTGCTGGTTGGGACCGGCGAGGACGGGACGTCCGACGTCCGCAGCATGTGCCGGGCCGAGCTGCTGGACCTGACGGATCGGACCGACCTGCCGATGTTGGCGGCGGTGTTGGCGAGGATGGATGTATTGGTATGCAATGATAGCGGAGTGATGCACCTTGCAGCGGCTGCAGGTACGCCGGTGGTGGCCGTGTTCGGGCCTTCGAATCCGACGGCATGGGGCCCATGGTGGCCGGGCGAGGATGGGGCGGGCCGTTCGGGCCCGTCACCCCACCGCGTCATTCGGCTCGGAATCTCCTGCCAACCATGCTTCTACCGCGGCCATCGACTTGGATCGCCCGGTGGTTGCGCCAGCCGTGACTGCCTGGCCTGGTTGCCCGCAGACCGCGTCACAGCCGCGGCGGAGGAAGTGCTGTCGGAACCGCGGCCGCGGCGCGCTGCGGAGGTTTGTTGATCTGTGATTGGCTGGTGCGTGGCAGTCACCAGGACGTATCGCCCTGCGTTAAGATTAGAGAGACACGTTGTTCCTGGCCTCAGTGTGCGGACCAGCGGCGGCGCAGATGCGGCGGACGTCGAGTCCCGGGGGATCTGGCGCGGGTCGCCTGGGTTAGCGTTTTAGGGGGCTACTAGAGGTGGGTTCGCGAGCCGTTCGACTGGTCTGGCCTTGGCTTGGCGCGGCTGTCGTCATGGCCGTCCTCGTGGCGGTCGATGCCAGGGCCGATGCGGTGACCCAGGTTGTGCTCCGCCTCCAGGGGCACAACGGCGGCGCCGTTCGGGCAGTGGTCGCGACGGCGGATACCGTGTGGATGGGCGAGGGCATCGGGGTGACAGAGATCGACGTAGACGTCGATGAGCCTCGCCGCTCCCGAGCCGTCCGGCACCTGGTTCTGGGCGTGAATGCCGACGTGTTTGGCCTTCACTGGTTGGACGACTTCCTCTACGTGGGCGCCGCGGATGGGCTTCACATCGTGGACCTCGAAGCCGACGACGGTCCGGCGGTAGTGGCGCACTACGTGACCCCCGGCACGGTGCGGGCTATCTCGTCCTATCGGCCAAGCAGTGGTGGCCCGACGCTACTGCTCCTGTCCGATGACCGCGTTGGAGTGCTCATCGCCGAGGTCGAAGGCCCGACGATCCGCGTGACACGTGCCGTTCCGAGCTCCGGGGGCGCGCGCTCGGCCGCGGCGGTGCTTGGCCACCTGGCCCTGGTTCCGGGCGACGACCTCTATGTGCTGTCACTGGCCAACCCGCGCGCTCCGTCTCAGATCGGGCTCTTGAAGACCCGGGGCCAGGTGCGCGGTATGGTAGTAGGGGAGGCGTCCACGGGGCTCGTCTACGTGTCCGACAGTGCGGAAGGGTTGCTCGCCGTCGACATTACCGACCCTGTGCGCCCGGCAGTTGTCGGGCGCCTGGCCGATGCCCCGGTGGGCGCACTGCATCGGACGGACCAGGTCCTGTTGGTCGTCGACAACGGCGTCCACCTGGTCGAAATCGACCCCGATGATCCGACCCGACTGAGCTACGTCGCCGTCTATTCGAAGCTCAACGGCACCAAGGACCTGGCGCTGTCGGGGACGCTGCTTGCCGCGGCGCGGGGAGACTACCTCACTCTTGCGGGATTCAGGTCCGAGAACCCGAGGCTGGAGCCCGAGATCCTGCGGGAGGTACATGCCACCTCGCCCCTGCGCCAGCTGGCGTTAATCGGGGACTACGTGTATGTCGTCAGGGGCAAATATGGCCTGAACGTGGTGCGTGTCGAGGACCCAACGCAGGCGGAGACCGTGGCCAGCTACGTGCCGCCGTGGGGAACGTATGGAATACGAGCCCACGAAGGCTTCGCCTATGTCTCGACGGACCGTGGCTTCGAGGTCTGGAACGTCCAGACCCCAGGCGCGCCCTTCCCCGTGGGAAATGGACCAGCGGACTGGGAACCGACGCGCTGGATTGCAGCCGCGGAGCGACGACTCGTTGCCACGACGCGCGAGCGTCTCTACGTGGCCGAGCTGGCCGGTGACGAACCTCCCCGAGTGCTCAGCGAGTTCGAGTATTCCGAGGATCCCCTCTGGCCGGCGGACGCCGTTCCGCAGGGCGTAGCGCTCTACGGCGAACCGGTTGCCTTCATCGCCGCCGGTGCCGCCGGTCTGTTGGTCCTGGACCTGAATGAGGCCCTTTGGCCGAGGGTGCATTCGGTCGTGGCCCTTCCAGGGGGGCGGGAGGCTGTGGCGGTCGCCGTCGCTGCCGCTGCCACCGACGACGATATCTTGGCGGTGGGTACGCGCGACGGGGTGGTGTTCTACGATCTGGAGGTTCCCCAGGACCCCCAACTGCTGGGAAGCCACAGCGCTGGCTACGAGGTCCGAAACATGGCGTTCGAGGGCCACCGGCTGTACGTGGCCTCGGACCTAGAAGGGCTCCTAGTGCTTGAGGTGTCCGATCCGCGAAATCCACAGCTGGTCGGGCGGTTCAGTGCCACCTACCCGATTTCAGACGTCGTGGCTGCCGGCGGGCAAGCTTATGCCGCCGGAGCCGGCTTGCTCGTGCTCTCCGTGGATCCGCCGCCCGACGTGACACCATCCGCCCCGCCCACGCCCGTCACGCTGACGCCCATCACACCCGCACCCACTGCACCGCCGGTTGTGCCGACGGCCACGACACAGCCGAGCCCCACGTCCACAGCCACACCAGCGGACACGCCGACACCGGCCCCGGCCGGAATCTACGTGCCCATCCTGGAGCAGTGGCGCAAGCGCTGACCCGGTCGTCTGCCGCGGCCTGGCTGGATCGGATGGCCGGTCTACGGGTCGTGGTCGTTGGCGACCTGTTCCTGGACGAGTACCTGGTCGGCCGTGCGGAGCGGCTCAGTCGCGAGGGTCCCGTTCCGGTACTGGCCTTCACGCGCCGATTCTGCCGCCCGGGCGGCGCGGCGAATCCGGCACGCAACATCGCCGCCCTGCGTGCCGTCGCCCTGCAAGTAGGGGTGGCGGGAGACGATGCTGCTGCTGCTGAGTTGCGCCAGGCGCTGTCGGACGGCGCAATCCACCTCTGCGGCGTGGTGGAAGACCGGAGCCGCCCGACGACGGTCAAGACGAGAATCGTTGCCGAGGGGCTGGCGTTCGGCCAACAGGTGGCCCGGATCGATCGGCAGGGTCGCGAGCCCGGCACGGGTGCGGGGGAGGAAACCCGGTTGGGGGGGGCCCAGCGCTGGTGCGGCGCGGGCGGCGCGGCGCCTGCGGGCGCATA
>CAYYVH010000307.1:0-4927 GCA_964475075.1 uncultured Anaerolineales bacterium
GCCTCGGGAGGAGCCTGGGGGAAACCTGCTTACTGCCCAGGTGGTGTCCGGCATAGAGGTGGCGCGATCTTGGTTCAGGCCCTGGTGCGGAACGTGGGAACCTGGGCTCCGATGTGGCGACCGTCGATCCGGGGTGGGTGCCCGGTGGTCGCGAGAGGGAGAGCCTCAAGCAGCAGAAACTGCAAGAGGCAGAGTACCGATGCGGAGCACAGGGGCGGACCGCCTCGTAGTAGCGGAGATGCCTGGTAATGCGGGCGGAGCGAAGGAGGCGGGCTGTCCGGGTTCGTTTGGCGGTCAACCATCGGAAGGTGGGAGGAGCCGGTGAGCGAGCCGAAGCCGAAGGAGAAGCCGTTTGAGATTTCCAAACGGGTTGTCTGGGACGCCTACGAGAGGGTGAAGGCCAACCAGGGAGCCGCCGGCGTCGACGGGGAGTCGATCGTGGAGTTTGAGCGGGACCTGAAAGGGAACCTCTACAAGCTCTGGAATCGGCTATCCTCGGGGAGCTACTTCCCGCCGGCAGTGCGAGCCGTGGAGATACCGAAGGCAGGGGGCAAGGGCGTGCGAACGCTGGGAGTGCCCACTGTAGCCGACAGGATCGCGCAGACGGTCGTGCGTTTGTACCTGGAGCCGGAGGTGGAGCCGGTGTTCCATCGCGACTCATATGGGTATCGGCCGGGGCGATCCGCGTTGGACGCAGTGGGGACTTGCCGGGAGCGATGCTGGAGATACGACTGGGTGATCGATCTTGACATCCGCTCGTTCTTCGACTCGCTCGACCACGGCCTCATGCTCCGCGCGGTATCGAAGCACACGGAGCTGCGCTGGGTGCTGCTGTACGTCGAGCGGTGGCTGAAGGCGCCACTGCAGCGGGCAGATGGCACGCAGGTGCAGCGGGATCGTGGTACCCCCCAAGGGTCAGCGATCTCACCCCTGTTGGCGAATCTGTTTCTGCATTACGCGTTCGACATGTGGATGACCCGAGAGTACCCGGGCGTCCCTTTCGAAAGGTATGCAGATGACGCAGTGGCGCACTGTGCGACCGAGGTCCAGGCCCGCAAGGTCCTGGACGCCATCGCCGGACGGATGGTGGAGGTCGGTCTGGAGTTGCATCCAGACAAGACCCACATCGTGTACTGCAAGGACGCGGATCGTACGGGCTCGGCAGAGTGCGAACGGTTCGACTTCCTGGGGTACACGTTTCGGCCACGGCTGTCGAAGAGCAGGCACGGACACTACTTCGTGAACTTCTTGCCGGCAGTCAGTGACGACGCAAAGAAGGCGATCGGGCGGGAAATCCGCTCCTGGCGGATCAACTGCCGCAGTGACAAGACCCTCACAGACCTGGCACGGATGTTCAACCCCATCGTGCAAGGGTGGATCAACTACTATGGGCGCTTCTACAAGTCCATGTTGTTCCGCGTCCTCAGGCGCCTCAACGACTACCTCGTTCGTTGGGCCATGCGGAAGTACAAGCGGTTGCGCGGCCATCGCACGCGGACAATCGAGTGGCTGGCGGGCGTCGCGCAACGCGCCCCGCGCCTCTTTGCTCACTGGCGAGCGGGCGTGCGACCTGACGGCTGGACAGTGGGAGCCCGGTGAGCGGAGACGTTCACGCCGGGTTCTGCGAGAGCCGGGGGGTGAGATTCCCCCCGGCTACTCACCTCGTGATCACTGCGCCGTCCCGAGACGTGCTGGAGGATTACGTTCTGCCACGTCTGACTGTATTCCTCGAACAACGTGGTCTGAAACTCAACAAGGCCAAGACGCGGATCGTGCATCGTGACGAGGGGTTCAACTTCCTCGGCTTCACAATCCGACGTTACAACGGCCGAAAACTCCTGATCACACCGCAGAGAGAGAAGGTCCAGCGCCATCTTCACCAGCTGAAAGACCTCATCGACGGCAACAAGCAAGCCACGGTGGATCATCTGGTGTGGCAGCTCAACCCGGTGATCCGGGGATGGACCAACTACTACCGCCAAAGCTGTGCGAGCCGGACCTTCTCCAAGGTCAGCCACCAGCTCTGGCAGAAACTCTGGTGGTGGGCCAGGCGACGCCATCCCAATAAGGGGAGGCGATGGGTCAAGGCACGTTACTTTCGACGAATCGATAACCGGGACTGGGTTTTCGGAACCCATCGAACAACGCTTCAGAATCACGCCCGTACCCGCATCCGGCGACATGTCAAAGTCCGCGGGAAGAGCAGCCCATATGACCCCGCACTGCGGACGTACTGGGCTCACCGCAACCGGCGGCAGGTGCAGCAGGGTCAGAATCGAACGCAGGTCAAACTGGAGGTGCTACGGCGCCAGCGGTCCGTCTGTGGTCAATGTGGGATCGGCTTCATCATCACGGACGATATCCACTACCATCACCGTCTACCGCAGGCCCAAGGGGGATCAGACGATGCCGGTAATATCGTTGCTCTGCACGCGTACTGTCATCGCCAGCTCCACCAACGACAGGTTCAACCGGTGCTCAAGGCTTGAGCCGTGTGCCGCGTAAGTGGCCCGCACGGTTCTGAGGGGGCCGGGCGGCGGCAACGTCGCCCGGCTACCCGACTACGCAAACCCCATGCTGGGCGTCTCGAGGAGCGGCTTCTACAAGTATCTTGGGCGTCGGAGCATGCCGACGATGCCACCGGGCGACCGTGAATGAGTCGGATGAGGAGCGATCCTACAGCCCGGAAACGGACTCCCTAGCGCAAGAAAGTCCTCCGTCGCTACGAGAACCCCGTGTTGGCCCCTCACTCACGTGTGACAACGTAGGATCAGGGGCCGGCCTTCTTCGCGCGATCCAGGATGCGGAAAAGCGCACTTGCATAGGCGAGCCATTCAAGCGCCTCCTGCGCCGTGGGGTTGCGCGTGCGCCGGTGGGCGCGTGGATTGCGAAGGCCCATTACGGCGCCCGAGAACAGCCACATGTAACCGAGCTGTTCGTCGGGATCAGATGAGACGATGAGGGTCGGGGCGTTCTTCGAGAAAGCCTTTTGCATGAGCGGGCTACCGTCGAGATCGAGGCCGGCCTTGAGCCTGACTTGATCAATGAGCTCGATGAAGGTGTCCAGGATTGCTTGCCCATAGTGCCCGTCTCGAAAGAGCTGGGCCGCCACCTTGGTGACGGTCGGATGGAGAGCGCTTATGTCGAGTTGATCCGTGAGAAGGTCATCTAGAGAGCCAAGCAGATGTGACTCGGGGTCGTTGTCCTCAAGCCACGACCTGTAACGACGGAGCGTGCCGTCGCGCCCTCCGAAACGCCTGCGTACAACATCTGCTGATAGGGGTAGCGGCCGTAACGCAACAGAAACATGGCACGGATGGCGGGTTGGCGCAAGTCGGCTGGCACGGCGCTTGACGCCTGGCCCCCATGCCAGTGGGATTCCTGTCCTCGGCTCAGTGTGCCGGCTACGGCCGGTACGCGCGACCGCCATCCCCGCGGGAGCTGGAGGACGTATTCTACCTTGATGACCTCGACCGGCTGCGCATCGGAACACTCGCCGGCGAGGCCAACGCGCTAGGCTACGCCGTCCAGCTGGCCACGCTGCGCTACCTCGGACGATTCCGCAAGGCGCCGGCTGACGCGCCAACGGAGGTCGCGGTGCACCTGGCGGAGCAGCTGGGCATCGCCGATCCGGACTGCCTGGGGTGTTATGGGAACGTCGAGACGGTCCGGCGCCATCGCCGCGAGATAGCCTCGGCCTACGGCTACTGCCGGTTCAGTGATCCGCTCGGCGGCGGTCCATTCGTGAGGTGGCTCCTGCGTCGTGCCTGGCTGACCGACGCCCGGCCAGTCCACCTGTTCGATGAAGCGGTGGCCCACCTGATGGCCAGCCGCGTGGTCCTGCCCGGGCTGTCGGTTCTCGAGCGCCTGGTAGCGCGCGCCGTGAAACGGGCCGAGATCCGCGCGGAGCGGCTGCTGTGCGGCGCGCTAGAGCCCGACCAGCAGGCGGCTCTCGAAGCGCTGCTGGTGCCGGATGGGGACGGTTTCGCTCCGCTGGATCGATTGGAGTCTCGACCGGCCACCGCGAGTAGCGTCGGCATGCGCCAGGCCACCGCACTGATAACTGCCCTCCAGGCTCTCGACTGCAACGGCGTGGATATCTCACGAGTCCCGAGGCTTCGCGTCGAGCGCCTGGCGCAGTACGCGTCGGTCGCCGGTCGCGACGGGCTCACGTCGATGGAAGAGCAGAGGCGTATCGCCGCGCTGCTGGCCTACGTTCGGGTGCGCCACGCGAGCGCCGTCGACGACACACTTGACCTCCTCGACCTCGTGGTAGGCAAGATGCTCAACGAGGCGCGCTCCCTCGCGAAGGACGAGCGCCGGAAGCGGCGAGATGATTTCCCCGCGGCCGCGCTCGAGCTGCACGAAGCGTGCGCCGTCCTGCTGGACGACACGGTCGATCCCACACGTGTGCGAGCCGCCGTGTTCGCAAGGGTCAACCGCATGCGTCTCGAGAACGCGATGCGAACGGTCGAGGAGGCGATGCACAGCCAAGACGATCTGGTGCTGGAATACCTCGTGGACAAGTCGCTGACGGTGCAGCGTTTCCTGCCCCACCTGATCCGGGCGGTTGAATTCGGGGCGGACCCGGCTGGCCAGCCCGTGCTCGAGGCAGTTGCCTACGTCAAGGCCCAGACGGGCCGCCCGCGCCCGACGCTCGAGGGTGCACCCCTGGACGGACTCTCGCGACGATGGCGCCGGCAGGTCGTCGGCCGCGACGGCTCAGTCAACCGTCACGCATACGGCGTCTGGGTGGCCGACGAACTCCGGAGGCGGCTGCGCGGTCGGGACGTGCATGTTGCGGCCAGCACGCGGTGGGATGATCCGCTGGCCCGCCTGATCGGGCGCGGGCGGTGGCCGGCGCTCCGGAGTGAAATGGCCGCCATGCTGGACCTACCGGAGGACGGAGCCACGGCGGCACGCCTGC
>CAYYVH010000308.1:0-4919 GCA_964475075.1 uncultured Anaerolineales bacterium
GCAGCACGTCCACCACGACCACGTCGATGGCGTCGGAGGGGCCGGTGTTGGTGACAGTGACGGTGTATTCCAGCAGTTCGCCGGCCACCACCGGATCGGGGTTGTCGGTCTTGGTCACGATCAGGTCCGCCCAGGCATCCACCATGGTCAGATTCGTCGCGCGATCGTTGGCGTTGTTGTCGTCGAAGATGTCGGAAAAGACCAGGGCGTCGTTTTCCAGAATCGTGCCGGCCGGCAGGCTCGGGTCCACGTGGGCGCTGACAGTGACGGTCATCATCGCTTGCGGAGCCATGGTGCCGAGACCGCACGTCAGCTTGTCCAGCGGCTCGCCGGGGGTGCCGGTATCGCAGTCTCCTGAACCGGCGTCGAAGCCGGTCACCACAATGCCAGGCGGCAGCCGGTCCTGAATTACCACATTCTCGGCTGTGGAGGGTCCGTTGTTGATGATGGTCAGGGTGTATGAGAGGTTGCGGCCGGCGGTGACCTGATCTGACTGCAAGGTGACAGTGCCGCCGGGCGCGGGGTCCACCTGCACCTCGCCCAGTTCCGTCTTGGTGATCTCCATGTCCGCCACGTCGATGATGTCGTGCAACACGAAAGCATCGTTGTTGTCCAGATTCGGGTCGGGCTGCTCGCTGAGAACCGACGCCACGTTGTTGAAATTCTGAGCGTGATCCAGACCACGCACCCGCACGGTCAGCAGCCAGCGGCCGGCGTTGGGTGGTCCATCGGCGTCCAGCACCTCCAGCCCACCTGTCAGCGTGCAGTCGAGTTCCAGCCGCTCACTGATGGTCTGAATGCCGGTGTCTGGATCGACCGCCGGCGGCGCTGGCGCCGGGTCGGGTGGCCAGGGCGTTCCGGTTATCGGGATGGTAACAGTGATGCCGGGCGGTGAATCCGGCAGTGCGACACACAGCGCATCGCGGTCGCTGGAGATATCGACCAGGTCGAACGTTGCCGCCGTCTGCAAGATGTCTTTGATCGCGACACCCTCGGCGGCGCTGGGGCCCAGGTTGTCAACGACGACGGTGTAGGTCAGAATCTCGTTGGCCCGCACCGCGCCATCTGGCTTGCCGAACTTGCGGATGTGCAGATCGGCTTCGCCCTCCACAAAGTTCCTGAAGCTCCCCACGTTGTTCGATAGGTCCGGATCGCCCAGGGTGGTCGTGCTGGTGACGATGGAGACGTTGGTGATGACGGTGCCGGCCGGCGTGGCCGGGTCCACCAGCGCCCAGATGTCGAAGTGGTGACTGGCGCCGGCGGCCAGCGTGCCGATTTCGCAGCGCAGCGGCGTGTTCTGCTCCTGGGTCATCGTGGTCACTGCTTCCTGGACCTGGCCCTGGATCTCACCCCCCGGGAAGCCCGAAGTCTGAACAGTGACGTGGAAGCTGGTGGGATTGGCCAGCAGGGCTGTCACAAGCGTCGGGCTGACGATTGTCCCCACGAGGGGGTGGGGTGGGTCAAACGCCGGCGGCGGACCGGCGTACAGCACGGCCGTCTGTGATCCGTTGGTGAGAATCGTGCCGGTGATGTTGTCGATGTCTGTCACTTCGACCGCGAACTGCACGGTGTTCGTGTCAGTGATGAGCACGAAGGTGGCCAGGCCCGCCGCCACCGTCGGGTTGCCCAGCGTGTCCGACAGCGGCGCTCGAAGGCCAACCAGCGTCTCCGGTCGCGTACACATGGGGCTGTTGGTGTCGATCTCGTAGTCCACCTCGTCGGGCAGGAGGTCGAAGACGGTCACGTCCTGGGCGTCGGAGGGGCCGTTGTTCTCGATCCACAGGGTGTATTTCACCTGCTCGCCGGCCGGCACTTTCACCGGTTCGCCGACTTTGCTGATCTCCACATCGGCCTGGGTCTCCACCTGGGTCGTCTCCTGGACCTGGTCTGGCGTCGGGTCCCCTACCTCCGGCACGTTGGGGTCCGGGGTGAGGCTGGACACGGTCGCCGTGTTGGTGATCGTGCCCGCCGGCGCGCTGGCGCTCACCAGGCTGGTGATCACCAGCGTGATGGTCTTCCCCGGCAGGATGTTGCCAAAGCCGCAGTCGATGATGTTGTCCGGCGTGGTGCGGAAGGAGCACGTGGCGGCCGGCTCATTCACCACGTTGACTTGCAGGCTGGTCAGGTCGGCCGGCAGTTGATCGAGCAGCACCACGTCCTCGGCCGTGGAAGGGCCGGCGTTGGAGATGGTGAGGGTGTATTCCAACTGCTGGCCGGCAATGACGAAATCGGGGCGGTCCGTCTTCAGGATGCCCAAATCCGCCTGGGCAAACACCTCAACAAATGCATCGTAGACAATGTTGTCGTCGGTATCGGGATCGAGGGTGTCGCTGGTGAGAAAAGCATCATTTGGCAAGAAGTCAGCGAACTGCGTGTTCGGCTGATTCGCGACGTAGCTGGGATCAACATCGCCAACGATGGTGATGATAGCGGTGTCACCCGGCGCCAGGTTGCCCACCTGACAGATCAGCGGTTCGTTGGGATCGCCTGGCGTGCCCACCGTACACTGTCCACCACCGACAGGCGGTGTCACTGCGATGGCCGATATCGACTCCTTGACCAGACCGATTGGCAGGATGTCTGTGACCGCGACGTTTTCGGCCGTGCTGGGGCCGTTGTTCACGATGGTGATGGTCCATGTGACAGGCTCCCCGGCCAACACCGTGAAGGGGTTGCTATCCGGGTCCGAGCCGGCATCCACACCTATCTTCGTCATGCCCAGGTCGGCGGTGGCGGTCACCGAGATAAAGTCCGTGGCCTGGTTGTTGGATGGGTCGGGGTCGGGCGTGTCGGTCTGCGGGCCGGCTGGACCGTCCGGGTCGGCGCTGAACACGTTGACAACGTTGTTCACGTCCTGATCATCGACGGCCTGCACCTCCACCTGGATCGTCCAGCGTCCGTTCCCCGGCGGGTCACCCTGAGGCTCCAGGGACTCGGCCAGCGAGCACAGGATCGTTGTGGGTCCCGGGCCGCCTCCGACAGGCGGCGGGGCCACGGGCGTGCAGGTGTTGTTGCGGCTGGTATCAGTGATGATGCGCGTGAGTGTGAAGCTGCCTGACGACAGGATGTCGTCCGTAATTGCCACATTCCGAGCGTGGGATGGCCCCAGGTTGTCCACGAAGATGGTGTAGGTGAAGGTATCGCCGGCCCGCACCGAGGTGTCCGGCTTGCTCATCTTCATTACCCGCAGGTCGGCGCTGTCCTGGAGGAGTGTGACCAGGGAGACGGTGTTGTTCTCCAGATTGCGGTCCGGCGTCAGCGAGTCAACCACGGCCGCGTTGGTGATGGTCAAAGCCCCCGTTGCCATTGCGTTGGAGTTGACGTCTACCTTGATCTCAAAGCTCTTGCTGGTTCCGCCGACCATGTCGCCCAGAGCACACGCCAGGACGGGCAGGTTCGTCGTGTCGCAGCCGGCGGTATCAACAATATACTGCACTTCGGAGGGGAGCGTATCGGTAACAACGACGTCCGTCGCGCGGCCGGTGCCGTTGTTGTTGACCGTGATCTCGTAGGTGAGTGGCTCGCCAGGGACAGCAGGGTCGGGCGTGGCGGTTTTCAGCAGTTCCAGGTCGATCTCCGGCGTCAACTGCACGTTGTCGATCAGCAGGCCAGAATCGATGTCGGCGCCTCCCTGATCCGCCACCAGGAACACCAGCGTGTAGCTGCCGGGGTTGCTGATGATCGTCCGAAAGGTCTGGAAACTGTTGCGGCCATCTCCGAAGAAGCAGTTGTTCGTGGCCCCTGTGACGGTGTAGGCGACGTTGTCCATGCCCGTCACGTCCGGGAAGAGGGATACGCCGCCATCGGGCCGGCTGCCGTCCAGGATGCGGACGCCGTTCAGCGTCACCTGGAAGAAGTCGTCGAAAGCATCGAGCGCGTTGCGGCCCTCGTCGGTCAGGAAGCTCCAGTCGAAGCTCAGCGTAGCCGGCACGTCAGCGGCTGTCAGGCTCAGAGTGGTGGTCATGATCGACGTGTCGTAGTCGTTGGTGGCCAGCCCGTCGCCATCGATGTTGCCTTGAGACGTGGCATTCACGACGCCGGGGCCGGTGCACAACAGCGCGAAGTAGTTGCCCTCGGTCGGCGCAGGAACAGGGCCGGCCGATGTGGTGAAGTTAGATGATTGGAGGACCTCCACCTTGGCCGCGCTGCCACCCACGGTCCAGTTGGTGAGATCGCCCGTCTCGAAGCCACCATTCACCACGCCGGCCAGGAGCGCCGACCGGCTCCGGGGCAGATTCGGCCTGGGTGCGGACATGGCATCCGGCAAGGCGCCGGCCGCCTGGATTCCGGCCGAGTCGTCAACGGCCGGCCGGGGGGAGATGCCGGCGGCCTCAGAGCGGGCGTTCGCCCTGGCAGCCATGCTGACGGGAACGGCCAATGCCAGGCCCAACAGCGCGACACCGACGGCAATGACAAACACTGAACGAAGGACCGATGCTCGACGCTGCGGACGTGATGCAGCCCGATGTGATGACGTATCGGTGGGGCGAACCTCCATGTGAACCTATCCTCCCTGTCTGTACGTGTTGCGTGTTGCACACTGCGAATGCTGTAAAGCCATCTCCACATATGACAACGGATGATGCGGATTAACCAGATTCTGTCCGCTAAACCACCTTGACGAACTCAGGGCAGGCCGGAAAGTCCGTTGTCAGATGCGCTGCAGCGATAACCCGTTTGCTTTCTCAATCTCCAATCTCTCAATCTCCAATCTCCAGTTCTCTAATTTCTAGTATCCCTGTTGGGCGAAGGTCTCTGACCGAGCACATGCCGGCGGCGGTCAGGACACCTTTCGGCACGCTCAGGGGAAGCTCTTGTCGAACAGAAGCTTCGCTGCCAATTTGGAAGCAGCTTTGTTCGCCGGGCCCGCACGGGCATGAAGTGCCCGTGCTACGAAGCAGCGCCCGATGAATCGGGCT
>CAYYVH010000309.1:0-4915 GCA_964475075.1 uncultured Anaerolineales bacterium
GAAGCTGGCAGCGCCGATCGGCGTGGCGCTGACAGGCTCTGTCCGACTCGCCGACGGATGTCTGGCTGGGCGAGGGTCTGGCTCCTGCCGATGATGGCGGCATCTACCTGCTGGCCGGTGGTCAGTTGTGGCGCTATGACATCGCTGCGGACGCCTGGCAATCCGTTGCTTCTTCTCCGAGCGCTATCGGCGCGGCTGCTGCCCTCGCCGGCGACGGGTTGGGGACGCTGTACGTGCTGAGTTCACGGCAGAGCGCAGTCTTCCACCGCTATACCCCGGCCGGAGGCTGGGAGCGACTGGCCGACGCGCCGGCCCCTGCCGGCCGGGAAGGCACCGCCTTGGCGATGGTTCGTCGAGCAGGCGGTGGCGTGACCATCTACGCGCTACGGGGTGGATACACCTCCGACTTCTGGCGCTACGATCCCGCGCGCGACGCCTGGGAGGTACTGGCTGGTCTCCCCGAAATCGTTGGCTGGGGTGGCGCCCTGGCTTGGGCCTGCACTGAGCCCTTCGACTATGCTCAGGACAGGCCAGGTGGATGTGATAGCGGTGACTATCTCTACGCCTTCCGTGGCCATGCCACCAAGACCTTCTACCGCTACCACATCCCGACAGGTCGCTGGGAGACACTGCCTGATGTCCCCGAAACCGTCTGGGAGGGTGCTTCCCTGGCCTGGGCTGAGGGCGGCTTCTTCGCCCTGCGCGGCCAGCACTGGGACGGCCAATCGCGTTATCACTCTCGCGACTTCTGGCGCTGGGACGACTTGTTGCTGGTGGACCGCACGCCGCCGCAGATCACCTGGGAGCCAACGGCGACAGAAATCACCGCGCCCTCGCTGGTGCTGACTGCCCGCGTGACCGATACGTTGGCCGGGGTACAGAGCGTGGCTTTCGAGGTAGACGGGCAGCAGGCGCCGGCGACGTACCATCACGGTTCGGACAGTTGGATGGCGGCGCTAGACATCGAGGCCGCGGAGTGGACAGAACTCAGCGATGTGCCGAGCATCATGGGTTGGGGAGCGCGTATCGCCGCCTGGGACGGCCGCATCTGGGCCACAGTGGGCGAAGGGCAGGCTTCGTTCTACGCCTACGACCCACAGTCCAATACCTGGACGCAGAAAGCCGACTTGCCCGAAACCGTTAACCTGGGAGGCGCATTGGCCGCTGGAGGCGACGGGTACCTGTACGCTACCGTGAGAAACACTACCCGCTTCTATCGCTATGCTCCGGGGAGCGATACCTGGGAGCGACTTGCGGACACACCCACCAGCCCGTACGACGGTGTGGCCCTGGCTGCGGATGGTGCAGGATACCTCTACCTGATTCTCGGGGGTGGTATGCGAAACTTCTACCGCTACGACATCGCCGCCAACACCTGGGAATGGAAGCAAGACGTCCCGCAGATCGTGCACTGGGGCGGCGCCCTGGCTTGGGCTGATGATGCCCTGTACGCCTTCCCCGGCAAGGACACCAATGCCTTCTATCGCTACGATCCTGGCTCAGACGAGTGGGCGCAGTTAGCAAACGCGCCGGGCAACATCGGCAGTGGCGGGTCCCTGGCCTGGGACAGCGGCCACTTCATCTACGCACTGCGCGGCCAGTCCAAGGCAGAATTCTATCGCTACGATCTCCAAACCGACACCTGGGAGGCACTCGAATCAGCGCCCGACAATGTCCATGAGGGTGGCGCGTTGGTCTGGCTCAGTGGCTCCCTCTACGCCACGCGGGGCTCGCGAACGCGCGACTTCTGGCGCTATGCCAGTGTAACGGCCTCACTGACCGTCCGGCCCCAGGCGGTGGACTGGCTGGGCAACGTGGGCTACGGCGAGGAGCGCACCATCGCCCTCTCTGTGCCCGACCTGGGCAACGTCATCGAAAACTACACCGACGGCGACATCTCCCCAGAGAGCCTCCCCCCCATTGAGGGTACGGCCGTTGCCTCGCAAGGCATCGCCCAGATGTGCGTGCGTACTGCGACCACGGGATCGTGCATCGCCCCCGATGGCAACCCTCACCGCTTCCACTGGAACTATGCGCGCGACTTCGTAGTTTTCGGCGGGTGGGAGGATGGCGCTCACAACGCCACCGCCAGTGTAAGGGACACCGACGGTGCAGAGTACGTGACCGACCCGGTGCGCATCATTGTGGACGCTACGCCGCCTGCGGTCTCCTTCACCAACCCGACTGGCGGCAGCGTGATCACCACTACGGGCCGCATCACCGTCACCGGCACGGCCAGCGATGCGACCTCAGGGGTAGCAGAGGTACGCTTCAGCCCCGACAACACCGCCTCCTGGCGCGAGGTTTCCCGCGAAGGCAGTGCCTGGTTCGCTACCTGGGACGTTCCCACTTTGGACGGGCAGACCTGGCACCTGGCCGTGGAAGCCACCGACCGGGGAGGACTGACAACGCAGCAGCGAATCGCCCTCACGGTGGACAACGTGCTGCCCGGCGGACTGACGCCGGTGACCTTCAATCTGGCGGAGGGCACGCACACCGGCGTCGGCGCATCGCTGCAAGCCAACTGGAACGCAGCCACCGACGGCAGCGGCATCGCCGGCACGTTCGTCGCCCTGGATCAGAAAGCCAACACCGTTCCGACAGGACTCGCATCGGGCACCAGCTTCAGCGGCAGCTTCGACGCCCCCGGTGACTGGTACTTCCACCTGAGAGCGGCTGACAATGCCAACAACTGGTCCATCCGCCATTACGGCCCCTGGCACGTGTCAGATGCGGGGCTGGGTGGCGGCACGGCTACTGTCATCGTCGATGGCGTACTGGACATCGCCCACGGCGAGTGGTTCCCTGAGATCCACCTGCTGGACGAGGACGTGCGCACAGCCGGCCAGACAGCCCAGCTCTACACTCAGTGGGACGCCAACGACTTCTTCCTGGGCTGGCAGGGCGGCATCTGGAGCCTGGATGGAGAGGCCTGGTTCCTATTTGACACGGGGGCAGGCGGGTGCACGATTTGCGATACTTCGACTGGGCTCAGTACAGATTTCCGATTGCCGATTGCCGAATCGACAATCGAAAATCGGCAATCGGCAATCCCGCTGCCCTTCGGCGCTGACTACGCCTTCGTAGTGGATGCACAGGATGTGGCCTCCTTCCTGGCGTGGGACGGTGCGGGCTGGGTGCCGGTGGCGGATGCCGACGTCGAATACGCCCACAGCAGCCTGGGGGGGACGGAGGTGCGCATCCCGCTGGCAGTGATGGGGCAGCCGGCGGGCCTGAGCTTCCTGGCCTTCGCCGTACCGGAAGAGCCCGGGCCTGCCTGGGCTGTGTTCCCGGCCACGAATCCGCTGGCGGGCCCGTGGAGCGATGCGTACATATGGCCAGAACTGGGGCCATTCGTGTTGCCGAGCGAGGGGCAGCCGGTGGCTGACCACACCTGGCTGGTGGTGTCGAGCATGCAGCCGCTGGCGGTGCCCCTGGGTCAGGGGAGCATCATCACCTACGAGGTCCGACTGGGGAGCTCTGGCCTGCAGGCGGCAGAGGACGCGCGACTAACCCTGGAAGCGTCGCCCGGCCTGGCCTACTTCAGCGCCCAGGGCGATGGCACCTGCGAGACCTGCGATCCTGGCAGCACCACCTGGACCTGGCAGTTCGGCGAACTCACAAGCGGCGAATGGCGAGCGCTCACGGTCGGCGCGCAGGTGGTAGATGCTGTGGCAGCGGGTGGCGCGGTGACGACGACGGCCACGTTGCGCACCACGCGGCCGGATGCGAGCCCCAGCGACAACGTGGTCGCCCTCAGCCACGCGGTGGACGCCGAGGGCCTGCGGGTGGAGCTGACCGATCCCAGCGGCGAGGATGCCGTGCGGCCCGGCCGGGTGACGGTGCTGGGGACCGTGCCGCCGGGCCAGGGAGCCAGCGCGGTACGGGTGGAAGTGGCTGTCACCGTAAGCGAGGATCACGCATCAGCGGATTGGCAGACGGCCCGTGGCACGCTCTTCTGGACCGGGCAGGTGGACGTGCCCGAAGGCGTCGAGACGGTGTGGATCTCGGCTCGAGCCTGGGACGCGGTGGACAATGCCGGGCCAGTGACAAGTGTCCAGATGGTGGTGGACGCTGTAGCACCGCAGGCCACCATCGAGCAGCCAGCTACCAGCCCGGCGCTGGTGGGTGGTGAAGCTCTGGAAGTAAGCGGTCATGCCTCCGACACCTTCCCCGCCAACGGAGCACTGGATAGGGTCGAGATTCAACTCGACGGCGGCCCGTGGGGCGCGGTGGACCGGTTGGTGCGAGCGGAGGACGGCACCTACACCTGGGCCTGGCGCTGGTGGCTGCCGGACGAGGAGGATGGGATCAGCCACACCCTGCGCGTCCGTGCGGTGGATGCGGCAGGCAACGTCAGCGAGCCCTCAGCACCCGTGGAAGTAGTCGTGGACACCGTGGCTCCGACGACGACCATCGCCTACCCGGCCGACGGCACCTGGCTGGAGCCGGACACGACACAGGTACTCGTCTGGGGTTGGAGCGAAGATGGCGTAGGCGTGGATCGCGTCCAGGTGAGCCTCGATGCTGGCCGCACCTGGGCCGGTGCGGTGGTGGCCGACGAGGAGATGGACGATGGCCGATGGCGAATGGCCGATGGCTCGATCATGGAGCCACCAGCCATCGTCAGCAATCCGCAATCCGCAATCCGCAATCCGCAATCCACTAGGCTGTGGGCCTTCGCCGGTACGCTGCCCGAGGATGACTCGTCACCGCTCGTCCTGGCCCGGGCCACGGACGTGGCGGGCAATGTGGAGCGGGTAGGTCCCGCTGTGCAGTTGCACCGCGCCGTGTCACGGCTGTGGCTACCGCTGGTGGTGAAGGGACGGTAGGCACCGACTGATGGCCCTCTCCCCTCTCCCAAGTTTGGGAGAGGGGAGAGGGGGTGCCTGGCACAGCCAGGCGGGGGTGAGGG
>CAYYVH010000310.1:0-4894 GCA_964475075.1 uncultured Anaerolineales bacterium
GAGAACGTGACCTGGGCGGGCTTCAGCCCGCAGGAACCGACAGCGGCCTCAACGCAGGGGGGGGAGATAATAAATAATATAAATATACACACACACCACTCCACTCCCTCACCACTCTCCCCCACCCCCCCAACAGCCCCACTCCCCGGCCCACCTCCGCCAACAGCAGCCCCCCACACCTCCCGGCCTTCTCCACCAGCCCTACGCCGTCCATCACCTTCACCTCACCGCTCCCTACCACCTCACCCGACCTATCCACCAACCCCCCCGTCGCCCACACACCCCCAAGCCAGATCACAAGGCTCATAGCTCATAGCCCACGTCAGATCAGCCCCCCAAGCTACAACGTTCTAGAGATCTCCACCGCCCGCATCCGCCGGAAGCTGTGCGTGGCGATCACCGCGCCCACCAGGCTGGCCAGGATCATCAGGATCAGCATGGCCGACACCACGACCGTGTCGATGGCGAAGATGGTCGGCAGCTCCATCCGGAATCCCTCGGACAGGCGCAGGGAATAGGCCAGCACCACACCGGCGGTGACGCCGGTGAGGGTGGCGGAGAGGGTCATCACCAACGCTTCGCCGACGAAGACGGCCAGGAGGTGCCGCCCCGAGTCGCCCATCGCCTTCATCATGCCGATCTCCCCGCGCCGGCCGTAGACCGAGACGTAGATCACGGCGAACACCCCGAACACGGCCAAGACCGAGGTGATGGCGGTCAGCACGATCAGGAACAGCTGCCCCGTGTGCGCCTCCTCCTGGGCCGACTCGATCGTCTCGGCGGTGCTGTTGATCGATAGATGGTGCTCGGTGGCATAGCGCAAGCGCAGGTCCGAGGTCAGCTCGGACTCGTCCACTCCCGGTGCCGACGTGGCCAGAATGGTCTGCACGAGGCGGGCGTTGCGGTCGGGTGGCCCCAACAGCGGATTGTTGACCAACTCGCGGTAGGAGTCCATTCCCACGAGCACGGTGCTGCCCCCGCCCCACACCTGGGTCTGCTTGGCGGTGAAGGTGCCGACTCCACCCAAACGCTTGGCCACCCCGACGATGGTCACCGTCTCCATGTGGTCCCGACCCACGCCCTCGAGAACCAAGGTGTCCCCCACGCTGCGATCGAAGTAAGTCGCCAGACCGGCACCGATGACGGCCGTGCCCGGCTCCTCGACTATCCGCGCCAGGGCCGAGCTGTCGCCCTGGGTGAACTCCACCGCCTCGCTGTAGAGCACCGGCGCCAGGTCGCCGTCAACGCCTACGGCCTGCACTCGGACGTCGCGCAGGCCGAGGCCGTCGCGCGCCGTGGTGGGGAACGACACCGACCGCCCCACCGCCGCACCGAAGCCCGTCTCGGCGCGCAGCTCCGCCAGCAGCTCGAGCTCGAAGCCCTGCTCCTCGAGGGGCGTCGCCCGCACGCGGCGGCCGCTCTCCAGGCGCCGGGGCGGGTTGATGCGGAAGGGCGCCCCGCCGTTCAGCCGGCGATCGGTGGCCGTGTTGGCAACCTCCAACGCCAGGCTCGTCGAGAGGAAGGTGGGCAGGGTGGCACTCATGACGATCATGAGCGCGATCAGCGTGTTCCGCTCCTTGCCGCGCAGCACGGTGCGCCGGACGAAGTAGCCCACGCGCGACGCCAGGCCGTCGATCACGAGCAGCAGGCCGCGCTCCATGGGCAGTATGACCAGGTAGAACACCATCGCCGCACCGACGATCATGGCGAAGAGCGCGCCGAAGATGAGGGCGGCCATCATCCACAGCACCCCGAAATCGAAGGCCAGCGGGAAGGCGAAGAAGATGAGCGCGGGGAAGAAGAGCACGACCAGGCCGATGGAAGGGATCCGCACGTCGGTGTGGACCTCTCGCAGCTTGGCCAACTCGTCGAGCCCCAGGCCCTCCGCGATGCCCGGGTTGATCGCGTTTGTCACCTTCGTGCCGGCGGCCTTCCGTGCCGGGGCGAGGGCGCTCACGGCCAGGACCACGCTCGCCGTCAGCACGGCGATCAGAGCCGCCGATAGCGACACAAGCGGCGTGTTGGCCCCCAGGCCCGCCGCGCGCTCGGCGATGAGCGGCACGATGACCAGGTTGTTCACCGCCTGGCCGGCCAAGACGCCCAGCCCCACGCCTATGGCGCCCACCACGGCCACCTCGATCGCCACGAGGTTGAACAGGTGCCGCCGTGGTGCGCCGAGGATGCGCAGGACGGCCATGTCACGCGTCTGCTCCTGGACGTTGGTCATGATCAGGGTCCGGATCAGCAACCCCACCACCCCCAGTGATAGCAGGCCGTACATGGTGATAAGCGCCTGGAAGAAGATGAAGGCGTCGGCCCCGTCGATCACGGCCCGCGGGCGTGGCATGATGTAGCGGTAGCCGGTGTCCGCGGCCTCCAGGGCATCGCGCACCGCGACCGACACCTGGCGCGCTTGGAAGGCGGCCCGTTGGGGATCGGCGGACTGGTACAACTCCGGGTCGTAGCCGAGCAGCAGGCGCTCGGCCGACTGGCCGAGGTTGAAGCGCTCCCGGGCCGCGGCCAGCCCCACGATCACCCCTTCGTTGCCCGACTGCCCGGTCACCCCGCGCTGGGTGGCGATGCCGCGCACCACCCAACTGGCCGTGGTGCGGCGGCGGGAGGCCGACTCGTCCGGCGCCTGCCCCGCCAGGCGGGTCACCGGCGCCGCGTATTGGAGCTCGATCGCGACCCCTACTTCCAGGCCGAAGGTGTCGGCGGTCTCCTGGAGCACGACGGCTCCCGGCACGCCTTCCGGGCCCTCGGCCAGATCCAGCTCGCCGGCCGTCAGCTCCAGTGCGCCGAACTTGTCGGTCGCCGGATCGAGTGCCACCAGAAGCAGGTCGCCGCTCTTGTCGCCGGCCCGCATCGCGGCCACCGAGTGGACGCGCTCGGCGACGGCGTCCACGCCGGGCACGGCCCGCAGCAGGGGAGCCAGCCGCGCGCCGTCCAGGAACGGATTGGGCTCGGTGTCCTCCCGGGCGACCACCAAGTCGAAGGCGCCCACTTCACCCGCCACCGTCCCGGCGAAGTAGCGCCGGTAGCTGTCCACCGTCGCGTTCAGCGCCGCAAGTGCCCCGACCCCCACGAGGAGGGACAGGATCATGAGGACCGTGCGCACCTTCCGGTGGCGGAGGTTGCGCCAGATATAGGTGCCGATCATCCGACCGCTGCCAGGTTGCGGACCGGATCGGCCTCGGGCTCGACGATCACGCCGTCCAGGAGGTGAATCGTGCGGTCGGCGAACAGGGCCATACGCGGGTCGTGCGTCACGTAGATGACCGTCTTGCCGTCGCGCTGGTTCAGCTCGCGCACGACCTTCATGATCTCGAAGCCGGTCTCGCTGTCCAGGTCACCCGTCATCTCGTCGCCGATGATGATGGACGGATCGTTGGCCAGGGCGCGTGCGACGGCGACCCGCTGCTGCTGGCCGCCGGACAGCTCGCTCGGATAGTGCTCGATGCGGTCGGCCAGTCCCACGGCCTCCAAGAGGTGGAGCGCCCGCTCGCGCCGCTCGGCCTTCGATAGGCGGCCGAGGAGCACCATCGGCGTCTCCACGTTCTCCAGAGCGGTGAAGTTGTTCAGCAGGTTGAAGGTCTGGAACACGAAGCCGATGTTCTCGAGTCTCAGCCGGGCCAACTCCTCCTCGCTCATGGCGACGATGACGGCGTCGCCGATGGTGATGTGCCCGCGCCCCGGCTCGTCCAACCCACCGATGATGTTGAGCAGGGTCGTCTTGCCGGAACCGCTGGGGCCCATCAGGCACACCATCTCGCCCCGCCGTACTTCCAGCGAGACGCCGCGCAGGGCAGGCACGGCCTCCTTGCCCATGAGGTAGCTCTTGTGGACGTTTTCGACGAAGATCAGGGTTGAATCGGGCATGAAAGGGCTCCAACTAGGTGGACGAGCTCCAGGGACTGGAGGTTAATGTAGATATGGGCTATGAGCTATGAGTTATGAGCTATGAGCTGGTGGTTGGCGAGATTCGGGTGGGGGATCGGAACACGGATAAGTATACGCATGAGGGTGGCGGATGTTGCATGGAGCATGGACGGCCGTCTTGGAGGTGGGCTGGGGGCGCAGTAGAATCGGGGCGTGGGAGGGGGGATGAGGCCGATGACGATCAGCGCGGTGATGGAGGACTACGTCCGCGCCATCTACGATCTGCAGGGCGGGTCCGAGCGGGTGTCCACCTCGGCTCTGTCGGAGCGTATGGAAGTTGCGCCGGCCACGGCGACGGGCATGGTCAGGAGGCTGGCGCGGCGCGGGTTGGCCGAGTACGAGCCCTACGCTGGCGTGCAGCTGACGCCGGCCGGTGAGCGGGTAGCCCTGGAGGTGATCCGGCACCATCGGCTGATCGAGGCCTATTTGGCCGAGGCCATGGGCCTGAGCTGGGACCAGGTCCACGACGAGGCCCATCGGCTGGAGCACCACATATCAGACGAGCTGCTGGACCGGATGGCCGAGATCCTCGGGCACCCGGAAAGGGACCCGCACGGTGCGCCGATTCCCCCCGAGGACGGGCCATTCGACGAACCGGCGTACGCCGCCCTGGCCGAGGCCAAGGCGGGGCAGCGTCTGGTAATCCGGCAGGTTGTGGACGAGGACGCCGAGCGCCTGCGCTACCTAGGGGAGCTGGGCTTGCGCCCCGACGTGGCGATCGAGGTCGTCGAGGTCGGGCCGTTCAAGGGCCCGATCGTGGTCCAGGTGGGCGAGGAGCGGCACACGATCGGCCACGAGCTGGCCAAGACGGTGTCGGTTGAGGTGGTCGGCTCGGGCGCGGCGGACGCCGAGTAGGCTTTTGACACCGTGTTTGCCCCTGGCTATAATAGGCGTCCCGATGCGGGCGTAGCTCAGTGGTAGAGCGTCTCCTTGCCAAGGAGAAGGTCGTGAGTTC
>CAYYVH010000311.1:0-4891 GCA_964475075.1 uncultured Anaerolineales bacterium
GGTCGAGGGTGTGTGGCGGCTGCGCCAGCACCCAGCCGTGAGCTGCGCCCGGCTCGCCGGCGGCGGCCCCAAACGAGCGCCACTCGTGCCCCTCGATGTCGTTGCGGCGCACCCGCCGGTTGTCGATCTGGGCCACGTCGGAGATGCAGCGCAACACCGCGGCCTGCATGTCGTCTTCAAAGGTCCCCCACAGCACCCGCTGGCCGCTTCTGATGGCGCCGATCACGCAGGTTTTGGCCAGGGCGCTTTTGCCCGAGCTGCTGGCGCCCGCCAGCACGGTGATCACCCCCCGCTTGAGGCCGCCGAAGGTCAGCTGCGCATCCAGCACCCCGAGTCCGGTGGCAACCCCGCTCTCGGGAACAGCCTTTCCTGCGCGCACATCCTCTGCCCTTTCCCACAGGCTCGCAACTACCTCTCTGATGGAGACCGGGGCCTGCTCGTCTCGCAGGTCCATGCTATTCAGCGCCGTGGCGAGCTCTGCCACCAGGGACGACCCGCGGTGCTTCCGTGCCAAGCGGTCCACCAGCACCTTGACGCGCCGATCAACAGCTCCCTCGCGGACATACCCCGCGAAGTGCTCCAGGTCATCTGCGCTGTGAGATGCTGGGATGCTGTCCAGGGCGTCGCTGATTTCGGTGGTCTGCTGGGTGGTCAGCGGCTCGTAGAGCGCGGCGATGGATCGCTCACCATCCTGCAGCCGCCCCCAGGTTTCCCCGAGCCAGGGGATGGAGAAGTCGGCCGGGCTGACAGGCGCATCTGCCGAGCCAATCACGATACCCAGGGCCACCAAGTTGATCTCTGGATTCACTTGCCACCTCCAAGCGGCCGAATGTTATCCGGCAAAAGCTCCCTCTGCTGGCCCCGATGCCGCCCCCGAGGGTTGCGCAGTGCCGCTTCGATCCGGTCGAACTGCGCCCGGAACTTCAACCCGTTCTGGATGTTGGCCGGCCAAAAGCCGTCTGTTGGTAGCCACTCCAGCACGGCAGTGACCCGCTCCCACGAGACCTTGTCGAGCCGGTGCATCCGGTCGAAGTGCGGCGCCTGCTTTCTGGCCCAGTCTGCCCGCTGGGCATCGGCAAGGAGCGACAGCTTGTGATCTGGCTTCCAAGCGATGATGGACCGCAGCAGCTGGCCAGCTGCCTTCAGCCCTTCTTCAGAAGGTAACGAGGCCGGCTTGCCGGACTTCCGACTATCTTCTTTTTCTTCCCTTCTATTCTTCTTCCCTTCTATTATATGCTTCACTTGTGGTTCACTTGTGGTTCGCCGCTGCTTCCCCTTTGCTTCACCCCCCTGGAAAACCTCCCAGTTTTTAACGACATAGACGCTGTGACACCGCGTCGACTGTGTTCTGACTATGAAGCGACTCCGTCCGAGGTGGGTCAGCGTTCTGAGCATGGTGGGGCTTGTGACTGCTGCCTCCTCTGCCAGCGTCCTGTAACTTTTTGCTGTGCCACCTGCTGGAATCATGATTTTTGTTCCACATTTTGGGCAGATCCATTCGCCCGGGGTCCAGTTAACGGAGCGCAGAATCCCAATCATGGCCTTGAACCGCTCCCCTGGCAGGGATCGCCATAGCCCATCGTCCTGTGAACTGCGCCACACCTTGAAAAAGGTGTCCTTCACATTACGCCGCGCTGTTTTCCAGGTCGCTGAGGCGCTCCTTGATTAGCGCGTTGATGGTGGCGGCCCTGCTCACCTTGGCCCCTGCAGCCTCTGATCGCCGCTTCCTGTCTCGCTCGACCGCTTTCAGCAGCGAGTTGTCGAAACGGTGGTTCACCACTGTGTATGTCTTCTCGGTTTCTTTTGTAGGCATGCCACCCTTTTATACTCATGCACGCGTTTGGTCAACAGAATATTTACAGATTAAACAATGTTCGAGTTCGATGTTTTCACGATGAGCGTGGTAGGATCGTGTCATGGCGTCCGACATGTGGCAGCCCGGCATGGTCATCGCGGTGGACACCCGCGAGCAGGCCCCGTACAACTGGCCGGGCCGTTGCGCGCGAACCACGCTTGCCACCGGCGACTACGCCATCCTGGGAGCTGAGGCACTGGCCGCGGTGGAGCGCAAAAGCCTCCCGGACCTGCTTGGCAGCATCAGCGGTGGGCGGGCGCGCTTCAAACGGGAGTGGGATCGCCTCTCGGAGATGAGGTCTGCCGCCTTGGTCATCGAGGCAGACCTTCCTGGGCTGCTGGCCGGCACCGACCACAGCCAGATGAACCCGCGGGCGGCCATCGGGACCCTGGCGAGCTGGAGCGTGCGCTGCGGCATCCCTGTTTGGTTCGCCGCCGACCGCCGGCACGGGGCCGCGATGACCGCGCTCATCCTGCGCCAGGTCTGGCGACACCACTTGACCGCCGAGGAGCGCGAGGCTGCTGCGCTCGCCGGCGTCGATGCAGAAAAAACCGGCCACACGTTGGCCACGTCGTCGCCACAGTCGCACCGTGTGCCGCCGCAGAATCGACCCAAGCAACCACCCCACGAAGAAGACCGGGCGCGACACGTCGAATCCGTAACATCGCGATAACTTTATCAGATTTGGAAAAGTGCGAGCAGGCAGCGGCAGTGCGCTGCTCCAACCTTTGTAACTCCGCAAGATGTTGGTCTTTTCTTGACAGTAAATGTTGCTAGCAACAGAGGCTGTCGAGTTGGCGTGACTGAATCGGATTGGTCGTGGTAGGCTCGACCCATGAGCAAGAACACTCCTGAAGAATCGAAGCCGCAGTGGCGGAACCGCATCGTGGAACAGGTCGACATGCCTGTAGGCCAGATCACCGCGAACGCGATGAACTGGAGGAAACATCCGCGTGGCCAGGCCGCAGCCATGAACGGCATCATCGATGAGGTTGGGTTGGTCCAGTCGGTGGTGCTCAACCGCCGCAGCCCCGCGGCGGGCTGGCCGGATGGCACAGACCCTGCGCTGGTGGATGGTCACCTGCGGCTGGAGCTGGCAAAGAAGCAGGGCGAGCAGACACTGCCGGTCACTGTGGTGGACCTCTCCGAGGCTGAAGAGAAGATGGTCCTGGCCACCTTCGATCCCATCGGGGGGCTGGCCAGGTCCAACGACGATATCCTTCAGAGGTTGCTGCCGCAGATCGATGCACAGAAGCGCGGCGTGCGCGCGCTGTTGGAGGAGATGTACAAGGGGATCAAGGGCAAAACCAAGGAGGGTGAACCGCCTGAACCCAAGGTGGACCAGGCAGACCAACTGCGTGAGAAGTGGAAGACCGAGACGGGCCAACTCTGGGTCATCAACAGCATCTCCACACCTGGCGAGAGCCATCGCCTGCTCTGCGGAGACAGCACCAGCGCGGAGGACGTGCGCCGGCTGATGAACGGGAAGCGGGCTCGGTTGTTCGCCACCGACCCGCCATACCTCGTGGACTACAATGGGACCAACCATCCGCAGGCGTGGGGATCTACAGCGAAGCGCAAGGGGCAGGCCAACAAGGATTGGTCCGACGACTACAAAGACTGGGACAATGCCAAGGATGGTGACGGGCTTTACGATGGTTTCGTGGGGGTGGCGGTGGCCGAGGCCATCGACCCTCATGCTGCATGGTATTGCTGGCACGCATCCCCCCGCCAGGCCATGCTCGAGGAGGTCTGGGAGCGGCACGGGGCCCGCGTCCACCAGCAGATCATCTGGGTCAAAGATCGCAGCATCATGACGAGAACTTGGTATCATTGGCAGCACGAACCCTGCTTCTACGGGTGGATCAAGGGCAACAACCCTGACCTCGCGGAAGGCGCCCCCAGGATGAGCACTGGCAAGCCCACCACCGTCTGGCAGTTCCCCACATCGAAGCCGGGCGTTTCCAACCTGCATCCGACCCAGAAACCTGTGGAGCTTTTCGCCATCCCGATGCGCCAGCACTTGCTCCGCGGCGAGCTCTGCTACGAGCCATTCAGCGGCAGCGGAACCCAACTCATCGCAGCGGAACAGGAGGAACG
Source organism: uncultured Anaerolineales bacterium (assembly GCA_964475075.1). Lineage (GTDB taxonomy): Bacteria > Chloroflexota > Anaerolineae > Epilineales > Epilineaceae > CAYYVH01. The sequence goes on from CAYYVH010000311.1 coordinate 3,956, forward strand.
AATCTGCTATGCTATGGAAAGGTCGCCGCAATTCGTCGCTGTCGCGCTCGAACGATTGTCCGACATGGGGCTGAAACCGGAACTGGCCGCCAGCGACGATTAGTCCGGAGTTACTCGATGGCACGCCGCGACGCTCTGACCCTCGAAATCCAAGAACGCGTCTGCGAAGCGATCCGGCTCGGTGTCCCGTATAAGCACGCAGCGAGGGCCGCAGGAATTGCAGAGTCCACTTTTTACAAGTGGTTACGAGAAGGGCAAGCGGCAAAACAGGGCAAGCGCAAGGCCTTTGCGTTGGCCATTGAAAAGGCCAGATCTGAGTGCGTTGTCAACCTGGTGGCCCAACTCCATCTCCATCTCCCGCGGAACTGGCAGGCGATCATGACCCTGCTGGAGCGCCGATACCCGGAGGACTTCGCCCGGACGGTGCGGCACGAGCTCTCCGGTGACGTCGGGATTGCGTCTGCTGATGTGCGGCAGGCCCGCGGCGAGCTGCGGCAGATCGTCGGAGGAAAGGCTGTCGGCGCCATCGCTGGCGGGGATGGCCATGGGCGAGACGCCCGCAGACCTGATCGAGGCAGCGCTGAAACTCCGCGAGCTCGAAGTTCCGTCGATCCCGGTGAACTTCCTGATCACGATCGAGGGCAACCAGGTCACCACGGACGGTTCGCTCCATCCCGAGCACTGTCTGCGCACTCTGTGCCTGATGCGGCTCCGCAAACCCAGGGGCCGGAGTCGCGGTGCAGCCGGCGGCGCGTGCTTCTCTTGTAGCTGAAGCGGTAGGAGCAGCGGGGGCGCGCCAGGTAGGAGAACATCGCCGAGAAGCGGGTGAAGAACTCGAGGTCCAGGAGCAGGTCGTAGCGCTCCCGCCGGATGCGCCAGAGGACCGCGAAGGGATGCACCAGGAAGCGGGCGATTGCGCGCGCGGGCTCGGTCGGG
>CAYYVH010000312.1:0-4830 GCA_964475075.1 uncultured Anaerolineales bacterium
CGCGAGGCTCTCTGTGCGCCGCTCCGCCGCCGCGCAGCCCGAGAGGCGGCTCCCCACCGACGGCGCGCCCGTGCCCGCCCCGCCGTCCGACCGCGAGGGCCGCGGTGTAGGCGTGGGTGTCGGCGGGCGGGTCGGGCGGGGCGGCGGCCCGTCGGGTGGGCAGTTTCGCTGGGCGACGGCCATGACGTAGATCGTTCCGTCCGGCCCCACGTCCAACCGGGACAGCGCGTAGCGGTAGGGGTCATCCGGACCGCCGATCTCCATCTGGTCCGGAATGATGCGGTCGGTGAGCTGTCCACCCGCTGCGAAGACGTCGATGCGGTTCGGGTTGGCGGCAACGGTAACGTACAGGTTCCCGCTGGGGGAGGCGGCCACGTCGATCGGTAGACCGGACGGCTCGAGATCGAACCGCCTGACGAGCGATCCGTCCGGCATGAACTGGAGAACGGCCCATGCGCCGCCCACGCCCGCTACCGGCAGGCCGAGAACGTGGATCGTCCCGTCGAAGCCGCCGTCCGCACGCGCAACCCGCTGGAAGTGGGCGCCCATAGGCAGGAGCGCACGCGGCGAGCCGTCCGGCCCCACCAGGTGGACGATGTCCATGGTGGTCGTACCGTCCGGATCAGGCAGGGCGTAGGCCTGCCCCAGCACGAGGACCGTCTCGTCCGGCAGCGAGCTGATGTCGCGCGGTGCGATGAACTGTCCGGCCTTCGGCTGCCGGGGCACCTCCGACCAGGTCTCAACCAACTCATAGGTCAAGGGCACGCGCGGCTGCGCCGGCCCTATCGCCGCCACTTCGGCCGGAACCGATGCCCCGGCCATGAGCAGCACGAGGAGGCCGGACACCGGCACGGCGAGGCAGCGCACGTCGGCTAGCCTGGCGGAGCGATGGCACTCGCCGCTGTCGTCTGGTATCCTACCCGGCTGATGGGTGTGCCGAAGGGAACGACCGAGCCACGAGCGGGGCATGCTCATCTCCTTTACCGTTGCCGCAAGCCGGTCCGTATCGCGGGACCTTTCTATTCTGGCCTACAACATCTTACTCCCACAGCAGCCCACGATAGAATAGGCGAACGACCTCTGATAGTCTGTACTACCCGCATGGGTTGGCGCCGCGCGCGTGGTCGGTCGTGTCGACGACTTGCACGATCTCGGGAACGGAGTCCTTGATCCTGGCCTCGACCCCCTGCTCGAGCGTCACATCGACCATACTGCATCCTTGGCACCCTCCACCGAAGGCGACGTAGGCCACCTTGTCCTTCACGGCGACGAGTGAGACGATGCCGCCGTGGGCCGCCAGGTCGGGGTTGATCTCCTCGTCGATCAGCTTCTGGACGGCCAGCGCCGTGGGATCGGACCACAGGGGATTCGGGTTATCGATCTTGAAGCCGCTGCGGCTCTTCTCCTCGACGAAGTCCATCGTCGCGCCCTCGAGGTTGGCCGCGCTCCCCGGGTCGATCAGGATCTCGAACCCGTCGGCCTCGACCACGACGTCGTCCTGCTCCCGCTTGTCCAGCCCGACGATCCCCATCCGGTAAACGAACAAACCGGCTTGGCGCCCCGTAATCGCCACGCGCAGGGCGAGGTCGTCTTCCTCCTTGGTTGCCATGAGATCGACGATTCGATTCTTCGCCGCGTCGGTGACCGTGATCATCTGGTTGTCCTTCCGATAGTGGTGCCGACCGCTAACCGTAGGTGGTGATTACGTCTCCCGACCTGGCAATAAGATGGCCCGATAATCTGCCCCTTACCGGCGTAGGAACCACCAAGCCGACACGGGCAAGCCCTTAATTATGCATCAGATGCGGGGAGAGCCTTGTACTGCGTTACCGGGTCAGCCCTGATACGCTCTCCGCGCAGCAGGACTGGCGGCCGATGCGCGTTCGGTGGGGAATCCAGGATGAGTATATCGGACGGCCGGGTGGCTGTCAACGCTCTAACGCTGCGTCGAAAGACACTCGCTGAGCGCCTGTCGGGCAGGGCCGTCATCCGGGGCCAGCTCGAGGGCGTGCTCGATCTTCGCCAACGCCTCCTCTCGTTTGCCTACTCGGCATAGCGCTCGTCCGTGCCCCACCCAGGCGGCCGCGAGCTCTGGATCGTTGCCCACCGCTCGGGCAAACGCGTCGGCCGCCTCGTGGTTCCGAGCCAGCGAGAGAAGTGCCTCGCCCAGGCGGAGATACGTGCGGGCGTCGCTCTCGTCGATGGCAATGGCGGCCTCGTAGTGGAGGACTGCCGCCTCTGCGTCCCCGCGCAGCAGCTCGGTCAGCCCCCAGCCGCTCTCGGCCTCGGCCAGGCGATGGTCCAGGCTGCGGGCCTGGCGGAAGCAGGCGACCGCACTGTCCAGGGCGTCCGCATCGCCTGCCAGGGCGCCGGCGGCGCGGTGGACTTCGGCCGCGGCAAGCCATACATAGGCGTCACGCGGGGCGCGGTCCGTGGCGGCCCGAGCTTGGAAGCTGGCCCGGAACAGCCACGTCTCGCGTTCGGCGCCCGCGCCCAAAGGGGCGAGCGGCCGTGCCTGGTCGACCAGACTGCGGGCCAGAGCAATGCGGTATTGTGGCCGGGAGGGCGCCAGAGCGACGGCGCGCCCTGCCGCTTCCACCGCGCCGGGATGCCCGACCGCGGCCAGGACGTTGGCTCGGTGGGCATATGCGTCCGCGGCCAAGAGCGGTATCTGGGCGACGAGGCCGGCGACGACGAGGCCCACCACAGCGGGTGCCGGCAGGGGCGAACGTCGGATTATGCCTGCTGTCCCCTGGCTGTGTCGGTCCTCTCTCTCGCCGGTGACGGATCGATCCTCGGCTCCCCACGGCTCGGCTCGGTCGCTGGTCGGCGCGAGGTCCCGTCCGTGGTCGCTGTCGCTGCAACCCGCCAACAGCCCGAGCAGCACCCAGTGCAGGAGCCACGTCGTGACGACGCCAAAGGAGAACATGGTTGCGGTCCAGAATGCCGCGAGGGCGCAGAGGCTGCCCAGAAGCAGCGCCGCCTCGTCACGGGCAGCGGTCCGCAGTACGCGCCGCGCGCGGCGGAGGGCGCTTGCAACAATCGCAAGGTAAAACCCCAGCCCGACCAGGCCGAACTCGAGCGTGAGATCCAGAACCAGGTTGTGGGCTCGATCCACGCGTGCACCGCGCCACAGCGTGGGGAAAGCGAGCCCGGCCGCGTCGGGCCCGTAACCCAGGACCGGCCGCGCAGCGATGCGCGGCCCACTCCAGCGCCAGACGGTCAGCCGCGTGCCGGGAGAGGATGGGTCCCACCCGAACAACGACTGGATCCGCATGGCCAGCGGATGGGGCGGCTCGGGCTGGGCGACCAGCAGGACCGCGGCCAGAAGGCAGGCCAGCAAGCCGGCTATGAGGGCGACGGCGAGCGTCCGCCGGAAACCGGTCCGCCACCCAGATCGGCGCGACCAGGCAAGGAAGAACAGCCCGCACCCAACCGCTGCACCGAGCCAGGCGGCGCGGGCGGACGTAGTCACCAGGACCAGACCGTACAGCGCGATAAGCGCCGCCGATGCCCCGCGTGCACGCCGATCGCGGGCGGTGACGAGAACGGAAAGGGCCAGGGGGAGGAGCATGGCCGTCAGGTCGCCCAGGAAGTTGGATCGTCCCAGGGTCGACCCGACGGGGGAGCTCGCATCGCCCCACCAGGCCCACGGATCGGCGCCGACGGCCTGCACCAGGCCATACAGGGCCACTGGCGCGGCGCCCACGAGGGCGGCCTGGCGAATCGCCCGGCGCCCCGCGTTCCCCGGACACCAGGCCGCAATCGACGCGAATAGAATCAGATAGGCAAGCCAGGTTGTCGCTCCCGCGGAGCGCTCCAGAGAACCGAGGAGGCTGCGGATCGGATCGATGCCCAGCACCGTGGCCGCGAGCACGGCCGATGCCAGAGCGATTGCCAGGATGATCGGGGGGTCAGTCGCCAGGTTTCGCGGCCAGGTCCGTGGGTGACCCGCCTGCCAGGTGGCGGCCCCCAACAGCGCCAGCGCCCCGGCCCGCAGCAGAACGACCTTCGGCAGCTCAATGGGGTGTGCCAACCAGGGTACGAAGGCGACCGGCACGGCGACGAGCAGCGCCAGCCACACGGCCTCGCCCGGCCACATCCGGGCCGACCACGACCGTGCCGAAATACCAGCGGACGCTGGATGGCCGTAGCTCACTTTGCCGGGCTTCCCCTGTTTTACTGATTGGCGGCGGCTCATCACTGGTGATATTATGCTTGGCCTGTTTGTACAACGCGAAGCGAGTGCCCGGTTTCCCGCCGCCATGGTGGAGACCGGCCGTTTGACCTGCCGTGCCGATCCGCACCCATTCTGACGTTGCGTCAATCCGAAGTGGAGGTCGATATGGATCGCCGCACCTTTATCCTGTTGAGCGTTGTCGCGACAGTCGCAGGCTTTTTCGGTACGGCCGCCCTCGCCGGTGGCGGGCCCCCTTTCGTGTCGTGGCCGCCGGCCATGGAAGTAGCCGACCCGGAGGGGTGGATCTCCGAGCCCAGCTTCGACGGCCGCACGGCAGTCTGGATCGAGGTCGGCCTGGGGCGCAGCAGGCCGCATCCGGTGCATCTGATGATCCGCCGCCTGGACCGGACTAACATCGAAGAGGTGCCACTGGAGGTTCCCGAGGTCGATGAGGAGGATCCGCTCGGCTGGCTGACGGGCGGGCCGCGGGTGTCCGGTGACACCGTAGTCTTCAGCACGCGCCTCGTCTCCGGCGGTGGCGAAGCGACCCATGCCCTCCACGCCTATTCCATGGCCACCGGCCAGATGCGTGAGCTTGCGGAGGGCGCAGGTGACCGGATCGTCCAAGACCCGGCGATCCGCGGTCGCTA
>CAYYVH010000313.1:0-4820 GCA_964475075.1 uncultured Anaerolineales bacterium
GGGGTAGAGGGCGGCGAACGGGGCTTCTATGATTGCTCCTCGATTCTGTGGCGGGCGGCATACGTGGCGGCCTCGATCCGATTGGTCAGATCCAGCTTGCGCAGTATCGCGCTGACATGGTTCCGAACCGTCTTTTCGCTCAGCACCAGGGTGTCGGCGATCTCCGCATTCGTCTTCCCCTCCGCGACCCGTGCGAGCACCTGGATCTCGCGCTCCGACAATTCGCGAAAGGCCGCGGAGTGGGACTCGCGTTCCGCGCTGCGAACCCGAGCCAGGATCTTCCGCGTCACGGTCGGGTCGAGAACGGAACCCCCGTGACCCACGGCGCGCACGGCCCGGACCAGCTCGCCCGTGTCGAGCTGCTTCAGCACGTAGCCCGCCGCACCGGCGGAGATCGAATCCAACACCAGTTCGTCGTCGGCGAACGACGTCAGCATCAGGACCTGTATTCGCGGCCAGCGCTCGCGGATCTGCCGGCAGGCGTCGATACCGCTCCCGTCCGGGAGGCGCACGTCCATCAAGACGATGTGCGGCTGGTGCTCACCGGCCCGCTGCACGGCCTCGGCGGCGGTGGCCGCCTCGCCCACCACGTGCAGATCGGGCTCCGCCCCCAGCAAGGCCCGGAGCCCCATTCGCACGACCTCGTGGTCATCCACTATCAACAGCCGCACGTTTTTCCATCCCTTCACTCCACGGCACTTCCACCGTGACCGTCGTTCCCCCCTCCGGCTCGCTCTCGAGAGCCACCTCTCCGCCCAGCATCCGCGCGCGGTCTCGAATGTTACGCAGACCGTAGCCCGTGACGAAGTCCCCCGGCAAGCCCCGGCCGTTATCTCGTATGACCATCCGGAGGTAGTCGTCCACCGACGCCACGCTCACGAGAACATGAGTCGCGCCGGCGTGGCGGACCACGTTGCTCAGGACTTCGCCGGCGATGGCTAGCAGGTGGCCGACGCTGGCGGGATCGATCACCTGGGTAACCGGCAGGTTATCCTCGATCTCGACGTTGATCAAGGAGCGCAAGTGGCGGGCGGTCGCCACCTCCCTGAGGCCGGTCACCAGCGACCGAGTGCTGGACGGGGCTCGAAGCAGGCCGATGTGGCCCCGGAGATCGGCCACCGCTTGATCCAGGAGCTCGGTGCTCTGATGGAGGCGCTCCGCAACCTGGGGTACATCAGGACCGGCCACGTCCTTTTCGATCGATCGGAGCAGGAGGCCCGCAGCGTAGATCGTCTGGACGGTACCATCGTGCAGCTCGCGGCCGATGCGTTCTCGCTCCGACGCCAGCATCTGGACCTCTTCCATGGCTGCCAGCCGGCGGTCCAGCTCCTCCCGGAACACCTCGAGCATGCGGATGACGCTCACGGCGAGCAGGAGCCCGCACGCGCTCCGATACACCTCGACCGGAACGAGCGTGATGCGCTCCAGCTGTACGCCATTGAGCCAACTCGCCGGGAAGAAACCGCCAGGGGGGCCGACCAACCCGCCCACTACGGCGTAGCTGGCCAGCGCGAAGCTCGCAAGTCGTAGCGCGTGTTTTACGCTCGGCGAGTACATGGGCGCGGTCAACTCTCGGGCCTTTCCCCACAGGCCATAGGCAGCCAGCAGCGCCCCCGGGAAGCACATCAGATAACGGGCCCAGATGCTGTTAAGGCGGTGCCATTCCTGGACGTCCGATACACCGGTAGTCGGCCCGACTGCCGCGATGGTAAATCCGGCCAGCGCTGCGCTGGGGAGGAAGCGCAGCCACTGTTGCCCCTCCGGTAGCGGACGCAGCATCTCCAACCCGAACTGGAACAGGCAGGCGAAGGATATGGCCAACAAGAGGACTTGCGCGCCAACCATCAACTCCACGATGGCAGCCGGCATGTATCCTTCCTGGATTGGAATGAACACGTTGCCCCACTCGTGCATTGCGTGGATGAACCCGAAGGCGGCCAGCCACTTGAGGCTGCGCGCCAGCGCCAGCCGGCTGTGCCGCCACGACTGGACAGCAATGGCCAGCCCCAACACGAAGAACACCTGCCCGTAGACCGAGAGAACGATCACTCGGTTCTCGGCGAAAAAGTCATGCACCTGTTGCGTCAGCACAGCTCAAGCACCCTGCATTCCCAAGTTGACGCACCGCCCGGAAGGTGAAGCGGAAAGAACTCAGATTATCTGCTGGTCAGGGGGCTTGTCAATTCGGTACAAGTGCTCCGTCAGCGGGCGGGACCGGCAGCCGCGGCGTATACCTAGGGCCGTCGAGCCACCGCGGACGGTTGACGCGCTGCGTGCCTTCTCGTACACTCCTTCGCGATGCCGGTGTTCAACGCGTAACAGAAACCACAACATGCGGCGCCGTCACGGGAGGAACTGGTATGCACTGGGAACGTCGCAGACCGAAGCTCCACTGGCGCCTGGTCAGCCTTCCCCCGCGCCTGCTTTACCGGCTGGGCCTGGGGCCGATCATCGGTCACAGGGTGCTTCTTCTGACCACGACCGGCCGCAAGTCCGGCCTGCCCCGCGTGACGCCCCTACAGTATGAAGAGCTAGCCGGTGCGACCTACATCGCTTCCGCCCGCGGTCAGGAGGCGGATTGGTTCCGCAACATCGTTGCCAACCCCGAGGTAACGGTGCAGGTGAAGCGCGAACGCTATCTTGCCGTCGCCGAGCCCGTCACCGATCCAGGGCGCATAGCCGGTTTCTTGGAGTTGCGCCTGCACCGACACCCAGTAATGGTGGGCGCTATCCTCAGATGGGCGGGGTTGCCGCGGAATCCCACTCGGGCAGACCTGGAAGCATATGCCGCAAACAGAGCGATGGTGATCATCCGCCGGCATGTCGCCGGCAAGTGAGGCACAGCCCCAGAGTCGACGGGACGAGCAGTTGCGTCAGGATGCCGAGAAGTAGTTCCGCCGGAAGAACCGTTCCTGGTTGGCATCGTAGTGCTTTCCGACCCAGGCCCGCCGTGTCCGCCTGGGCCATGTTCATGCCGAACATCACCACATGAGTGCCCGACACCGGCTGCCCCCACTGCGTCCGTGATCTCTGTTCATCGACCAATCCGACGCCCATTGCTTCGGCGAGGCGGGCGTCGGCACCGCCGGCAGAGCCCGGCTCCCGACACGGCAAGGAACAGCCAGACCCATGACCAGGGCGCCGCGGCGCTCCCACCACCACCGGTCTGCGGCAACTTGGGCAGCTCCGCCGTCGACGTCGCCGCCGGGCTTGCCTCCTCCTTGGGCTGCTCCTGCGCCGGCGTGCCGCTCGGGTCTTCGCCCGGCGGCGTGTTGCTCGGGGCTACGCCTGGCGGCGGCGTGGCCTGAGCTGTCGGTGTGTCAGCTGGTGCGGTCGGCGGCGGTGGGCCAGTCGGCGGCGCCAGGTCAGTGGGGATTTCGCACCCTCGGCTCCGTTCATTGCGCTACCCTCTGTCGCCGGTAGGTCAGACACAGCCAGTATAGCACGAGTGCCCACGCAGCGCTCCGCAAGGCTGTCAGGGCCCAGCGCGTCCACGGTGCGACGAACAAGCAGTCGACCGGCTGGGCTGTTGGCGATCGCCGTGCTCATTCGCGGCAAGACCGAGACCAGCGTGCAGACGGGAGTGATACGATGACATCGAGCATGTCGGCGATGCGTTCCTTGAATCTCGCGGCTATGCCGGGCAGGGCGACCGCTTCCGTGTGTACGACACGTTCAGGCTGCGGGCCAATGACTACTCCGGCGCTCTCGACCTGTCGGGCTACGATGAAGAAGGAGATCCGGAGCCAGCCGAGCCCCGAACTGGAGGCCCTGATCGTCTGGCTCAACACGGCAGCCATGCCCGAGGTGGACGCCGGGCTCGCTGAGCGTGTTCTCGGACAGTCCGTTCGGGCACTGCGCGCCATCGGTGAGGCGAGTGTTGTTTTGGCCGAGGTGACAGCGGACCCGGGGGATTCATCGAACTGGAGAACCGAGGTGGCGAGACGGCGGACCCCTCCCGCTGCTGGCTATCTGACGAGCCGATGGCCCCGCTCAAGATGTCTCTCGCTGGCTTGCCCGCCATCCAGCCCATGGCGAGGGTGGTCGTACGAACGGGGAGGGTAACGCCGAAGGCAGATGGTGGCTTTCTGAGCCTCGGCTGCCGAGCAGCGTACCGCAATAGGGACAAGCGCGCCAATCTGCCCGGATGTGACGGCCGCAGTGCGGACACGGAATGACGTCCCCGCCCCCGGTGGGGGAGAACGGCGGAGAGGTAGACCTGGAGCCCTGCCGGGCCAGCCACACGATCGCAAGCACCAGCGCGGCCAGAATGAGGAGCGGCACGAGGAACATCCACATCCAGGCCAGTCCGCCGCCCATCATGCTAGTGCCGGGACCCATCATCATGCCACCGCCCCATCCGCCCGTCATGGGCGTGACGAGCGTCGTGCCGACGACGAAGACGAGCAATGCCACGACACCGAATACGAGAACCTGCCGCCAGTCTACGCGGTTCATATCGACCTCCATGTCAATGAGTGGGGCAACGCCAGTGCACCGACGACCGCTCGGCCTGCGCGGCGCTCCATGGGGCGAGTGATGGACTTCACGACGAGCCTCCTCGGTTCTTTATCACCCTCTTCAGAACCACTTACGCAGCCAGTGCTTCTCGAAGAGCACCTTGCCGGCGTGCCAGTGGCGACCAACCTTTTACGCCTTCACCTGCGGGAGCGGCTCGGCGTAGAAGTTGCCGCGGCCGAAGCCGGCCTTGCCATCGCCGGCCTCGATGAAGCACTCGCCGTGGCCGTCGAAGCGGGCGGGCTCGCCCTTAGGAGCCTCAGCACAATAACCTGGCGGAGTTCCTGCGCGCGCCACTGGTG
>CAYYVH010000314.1:0-4811 GCA_964475075.1 uncultured Anaerolineales bacterium
TTCCACCAGTGGCGCGCGCAGGAACTCCGCCAGGTTATTGTGCTGAGGCTCCTAATTCGTTGAAACGCCCTAACCGGACGCGAGTTCCGCTTCGGCCGCCGCCACGAGGTGCCGACCGCCGGCGTCCCACCAGGCGCTGAACGTTGGGCTCACCGGATCGTGGCGCTCCCGCCATTGGCCGGCGACCCACCGCTGGTAACGGGCCGCTTCAGAGACCAACGGAACACCGCGCGTCAGGTGCTGCGTCACGTGCCCCGGGCCGCCGTTGTACGCGGCCGCGGCCAAGGCGACGGACTGCTGCCAGTCCGGGTCGTTGGACAATCCGAACGCCCGGAGCTGCTGGGCCAGGTAGGATGCGCCGAAGTCGATGTTCACCGCCGGATCGTACAGCATCTCCCGGCTGAAACCCGCGGTACCGAGTTGGGCCGCCACGCCGGCTGCCGTCGACGGCATCAGCTGCATCAGGCCTACGGCGCCGCTGCGACTGACGGCGTTCGGATTCCCGCCCGATTCGACAAGCACGATGATCGCGAGGAGATCCGGGTCCACGTTGTGCTTCCGACCGGCCTCGACGAGCAGGTCCTTCCACGGTGCGATTGTGCCGGGCAGCCAAGGGATGTCGACGTCGCCTCCGAACTCTGTTCGTTGAAGGTTCAACTCCGGTGCCCCAACATGATCGGTGCGGCCGTTCGGTGTCAGGCTTGCCCCATCGCCGGAGCCGTGCAGATCGGACATGCCGGACTCCGGCGCGAGTAGGGCGGCCGGCGAAACACCAGTCAGGTCGAGATGGGGGGGCTCACCTGCGGAGAGGACGACGCTGCCCGCTGGAGCGAACCCGAACAGGGGACCGTTCGGTCCGTCCGAGCGGAGCCAATACACCTCCCGTGCCCGGAGCCACGAACGTACTTCCGTGATGCCACCGATCGCCACGTTCGCACCGGTGGGAAGTGACCCTATGAGGGCGCCCCCGCCGGGCTGGGCCGACAAAGCCATCGGCTCCGTCACCGCACCAATCGCGTGGGCGACGAAGGTGATCGCAGCGGGCCGGGCCTGAACCGAGGCACGCGGCTGGTCTGATTCCCGCTCGGATGCCAGTACATGCACCTCCGGGGATCCGGGGAACCAAGCACCGAGGACCAGGCCAATGATCAACAGGAAGCACCCCTTGACCTGTGAGCTCGATTGGGCTGACTCAACGGACGATGATCGCTGAAGTGTTCGTTTGCCGCTGGGGGTCATTCGTGCCTCCTGTGGCCGCGCTGAACTTGGGTGCCCCATCGGAGCGCTGCGCGCCGCGGCGCAGGGCGAGGCCGATCGGACGAAGAGAACGGATGTTCTATTTGACGTGAATTCTATAGCACAGATGTTCGGTTGTCAAGTTGCGCGGGGACCACCGGTGTTTGCAGGTCCTTGGTGTTTCCGGGGAGATGTTGGGGGCAACCGCGCCGCTGCTGTGTTTGGCGCGACCGTACGGCTACGGAGCTGATGAGGGGCTCTACGAGGTGGTTTCAGCCCGCGTGTTCTAGTACTCTGTCAAGCCAGAAACCAACGGTGCGGCCGGCGTAGGGGCGACCCGGTGGGTCGCCCCGAACCGGCGGACAACTCCCGCCGACATGTACTAATCGCACACCAGACGCACGAGGATGCGGCGGTAGATTCGGGCCAGGTCCTCGCCGTCGGGCGCATAGTAGTACATCGACGGCTCCGACGCCGCCGACTGCAGCAGCCAGTCCCAGATATCGCCCGGCTGACCGAGGCCGATGGTGTACACCTCCGTACCGGCATCCTTGGCCCGCTTCGCTGCGGCCAGGACGGTGTCCTCCTGACCGCCCGGCGGGTCGGGGATCGGTACGCGGTTCGGGAGACCGTCGGTCAACAGGATCAGCACCGGCTGATTCTCCGGACGGCGGCGGGGGCTCGACAGCTCGCGCTGAGCCTCGTCGAACACCAGGTCGAGCCGCGTCCCCTCGCGGATCTCCCCCAGCAGTCCGCCCAGCGCCATATCGACCTCGGCGCGGTCTCTGGTCAATCCGGTCGCCGTCCACGCCCGATCGTTGAAGCCAACGATGCCCACTTGGTCAAAAGGCCCGGTGTCATCGGACACCAACTGGAGCTGATCGACGAACAACCGCGCTGCCGCGATGGCCGCCTCATGCTTCGTGCGCCCGAGGCTCGTCCGGCGGTACATCGACGTAGACATGTCCAGGGCAAGCACTACGTCGATGTGCACGACCTTCCGCGCGCAGAACGGCCGGCGCTCGGTGAACGGCAGGTAGACTCGATAGATCGGCCGGGGCGTCACCGATGGTGTCACTGTCGGCGTCAACGTCGGCGTGGGCGTCACCGTGGGCAGGGTTTGTGGGGCCAGGACCAGGACGGAGGGCACCGGGAATGCGAGCTCGCCCTCGTTGCCCAGCGCGTCGCGGTAGAGGGCCCCGGCCGTTTCGTTCGTCGGCCACTCGCCGGGCTCTAGCGGCCGCAAGCGGTAGGTCAGCCGGACGCCGTCGTCGGCGGCGACTGGTCCGAGCGTCCAGCGCAGCGTCCGCGTCGCGGCATCGAAAACCGCCGCCGGCTGCGCCGAGCCGGCGATGTAGTGCATGTTGGCCGGCACGACGTCCTCGATGGTAATCGTCTCGAACAGGCCGAGATTCGGCACGTAGGACGTCACGTTGTCGATCACGCCGCTGATCGCCTCCGGAACGGGGTCGATGAAGATGCGTTCGGGGTAGCCGATGACCTCCTCGAGGTTGGCCCTGGCGGCAGCATCGAAGCCGGGCGTGGACAGAACCAGGGCCGCCACCTCGATGCCGTCGGCGAGCGCGGCATCGATGGCCGGCTTGGGATCGTCCTTGAATAGGCCGTCGCTCACGATGAGGATCGTCTGCTTTACGTCGGGGTTCCCGCGAGGGCCGCGCAGCTCCGAATGGGCCAGCCTCACACCCCTACCCATCTGGGTGTCGCCGTCGGCGCGCCGGGTCACGATCCGGGCGCGCACCATGCCCAGGTCGCCCGGCAGCGGCACCTCCATTCCCGCCCCACCGCTGAACGTGACCAGGCCCATCTCGATCGCCTGCGGATCGATCGAACCCAGCAGCGCGGACAGGATCTGCTTCGCGCGCCGAAGCGCGCCCGGGCCGGAGCTCCCCGTGTAGAACAGATCGTGCATGGAGTAGGACGTGTCCAGCACCACGATGAGCTGCTGCGGCTCGTGGTGGCCGGGGCAGTAACCGTCAGCGCGCAACTTCACGTCCAACTCCTCGCCCAAGAGCAGCAGTCTGGGCGCGGCCTCCTTCTCGGGCTGGGCGATGCACGCCCGCTGCCCGGGCGGTGGCATGTTTGGTTGATCGACCTCCACCGGCTCGAACACCCACACTCCCGCCGCGTCGATGTCGTAGCCCCGGTTCTGGCCCGGCAGGTCGTCATCGCTGTCGGGTATCGAGAGCCCGAGGAAGTTCACGTACACCCGGCCGTCGTCACCCACGGCGATGTCGTGCCCATCTACCGGCACATCGCCGTGCCATCCCGGCACACGCCAGGTCGCGATGAGATCTCCGTCTGGGGAGTAGCGGAGGCCATAGCCGCCGCGACTCAGGACGAACACATCACCGTTTGGCGCAACCGATATGCGACGCGGGCCATCGTGGGTAGGCCACTCGCCCAGGTCGGTGCCGTCTATTCCCCGCACCATGATCGTGCTCCGGCCCTGGTCCGCGAGTAGGACACGGTCCCCCACCAGGGCCACGTCGCTGGCCAGGCGCTTGGAGACATCCCACGAGATCGGCTTGTCGTAGAGGAGCCTGCCGCTCCGGTCGAGCACCAGTACGCGCCTGCCGGCCGCATTCAGCACGGCCACGCGACCTTCGTCGGCCGAGGCGGCGATGAACTGGGCACCCGGCAGGTGATAGTACCACCGTGGGGGCAGGGCGTCCGATCGCTGCCAGACGATCTGGTCCGAGATGGCAAAGATGTCTTGCCCGTCGTAAGCGATGTCGACGAATGGGGCTACCACAGTGTACCGATCGCTCCCCTCGGCACCGTCGCGCAGCAGCCTGACGTGCTCCGTGGCCTGCCACAGGGGAATGCCGGCCAGCGACCAGCGCTGGATCGCCTGCGCATCGTGAGCCTCATCGAACGAGGTGTAGGCCTGGTGATCCTCGCCGTAGCGTTGGTAAGCTCCCTCGAGGAGCAGGACCGCGTCGGCGGCGTCAATGCGCCGGGGGTGGTTCGGGCCCGCCAGCATTGGGCTCTCGTAGATCCCGAGCGCCGCCTGCGGCCCCGAGACCGGTCCGCGGCCGGTGCTCGGGTCACCAAACGTGAGTGCCCCACGGAAGAAGGGAGCGCCGAGGTTCGTTGCGGCGTGCACCCGGCCGTCGGCGGCTACGTCCAGCTGCATCTCCGGGGCAGAATACGGCAGCGGCACCTCGATCCAGTCCGGCATGCGATAAGTAAACACCGGATCCTGCGTGAATAGCTCGTGCACCCGCTGCGCCGGTCGCCTGAAGCCCGGCAAGTAGGTGCTGACGAACACGCCGCTCACCCCGGCGGCGATGTCCGTCGTGTAGGCGTTCGGTACCTCCTCGCGGAACGAGTGATCCGGCTCGAAGATGAGCACGATGTTCTTGACACAAGGCAGGCCGGTCTGCGCCACGCGTCCGCCAGCGAAACCGGCACCCACCGAACGCTCGCCCGTGCCCGCCCCGCCGTCCCAACGCGAGGGCCGCGGTGTAGGCGTGGGTGTCGGCGGGCGGGGCGGGCGGGGGGGCGGGCGGGGGGGGGGGGGGGGTCGCGGGGGGGGGGGCGGGGGGGAGGTG
>CAYYVH010000315.1:0-4798 GCA_964475075.1 uncultured Anaerolineales bacterium
AGGAAGAGTGCTCTGACGCTGACACCTCCTTCGTCGCGCGCCGCTAGCACCCCACGGCAGGAGTTGTCTGCCGGTTGGCCGCGCTGCCGCGGCTCATGGCTCCGGCGGTCCGTGGGCGGGGTAACCCCGCCTACTACGGTCGATTGGCGACGACTGGCGCGATTGCGAACGACTTCGAAACCGACACGTTACATCCGCCGGGTTGTACGAGGCGAAGCCGCGCCTTCGGCCCCGCCGAGGCTGCAGTGATACCCTGCGAGGTCCGGCCAGCGTGACTTCTACTTCAAGAGGTGTAGCGCGCGTGCCGCGCGGGCTGTTGCTCTATGGCCCGTTGTCGGTTGCGGCCGGACTCCTGTTCCTCCCGTGGGTGGACGGCTATTTCCTGGGCGACGACTGGATGATCCTCGCCCGGAATCTCGAACTGCCGTGGGCCGAGGTGCCGAGTTGGTTCTTCATGGTCCGCCACGACTGGTACCGGCCTATCTTCGAGCTGTATGTGGCCGTCAGTTGGCAGCTGTTCGGCCTGCAGCCGGTGGCCTACCACCTGGTCAGCATCGGCTTCTTCGTGGTGATTGCGGCGTTGGTCGGCCTGCTGGGCGAGAGTCTGACCGGTGACTGGCGGGTCGGGCTCCTGGCACTCGCGCTGTTCGGCCTGCACGGCTCTCACGCCGAGCCGGTGCTGTGGCTCGCGGCTTCCAGTGAGCTCCTCGTTGCCGTGTTCGTGCTCGTCAGCCTGGCCAGCTACTTGCACTTCCGTCGAACGAACCGGCGCCGCTGGCTGGTCGTCGTCGGCGCAAGCTTCTTCTTGGCCCTTGCATCGAAGGAGACAGCCGTCGTGCTGCCGCTCGTGTGGCTGGTCTACGAGGGGCTGTACGGACCGCACCGCCGCGAGGGCACCGCGCGACGGCGGTGGTGGCCGGCGCTGTTCTTTCTCGTCCCCAGCGTGCTGTACGTGGCGTGGCGGCTGGTGGTGGGCAATCCGTACCCCCTGCGCCCGACTGCTGGCGGGATGGCGAAGAACGTCGGCCACTATCTGACGCTGCAGTTGATGGCGACCCCGATCGATTTCGACTACACCGCTGCCGTATCCCCGTGGCAGGCCAGCCGGCTGCTCCCCCTGGCGACCACTTCCGTAGCGACGTGCGCGCTCGCGGCGGCGGGCATGCTGTGGCTGCGCTGGGGGCTGTGGCGGCGGTCGATGCATCCCCGGGCGTTGGTGTTTCCCATGGTCTTTACCGCTCTCGCCCTGGCGCCGGTGCTGCCGATCGTGGCCGAGCGGACTGCCTTCCTATCGTCGATCGGATTGGCCTGGGCGCTGGCTGCCTTGTCCGTCTCGCTGTGGGATTCGGCATTGGCGCGCGGGGTCGGCGCCCGGCAAGCCGTCGCCGTGATCCTGGGCCTGTTCATGGCCGCCCAGCTGTCGGTCCTCATCTACCGCTGCACCTGGTGGGGCCGGGCTGACCAGACCAGCCGTGCCGTGTTTGCCCAACTGGAGGGCGAGTTGGCCTCAGCCCCACCGGAGTCCGAAGTATGGGTGGGGAACCTGCCCGATCACCTGGCCTTCGCATATGTCTTCCGGAATGCCTTTCCGTGGGCCGGGACGGTGTTGGGCATGGACCACCCGATCAGCGCAACCCTGGATACGGAGCTTGCAGACCTGCCGCCGGCGGTGCTGAGGGGATTGCCTGAGCGGCTTGGGGCCCCAACGGGCGCTGTGGTATTCTGGTACGACCGGGGCGTGCTGTCCCGCCGGAGATAGCTCAGCACGCCACTGGATTCACGGAGGGGACGCCGTCAGATGGATCTGACCCAGCTGATCGAGGAGCTGTCGCACCCGGAGGCCTACCCCGATCCCGTGGACGGGGTCGAGGTGGTGCACACTCACATCTCGGTCGTCTTCCTGGCCGGGGAGCACGTCTACAAGATCAAGAAACCGGTTGAGCTGGGCTTCCTGGACTTCCGGACCCTCGAGTTGCGGGAGCACTTCTGCCGGGAAGAGGTTCGTCTCAACCGGCGAGGTGCGCCGGAGGTCTACGTAGGGGTCGTGCCCGTTGTGCGCCGAGACGGGCGCGTCCGCGTCGGGGGCGAGGGTGAGGTGCTGGAATACGCCGTGCATATGAAGCGCCTGCCCGACGACCGCACGCTGGCGGCACTCCTGGCCCGGAGCGAGCTTGACGGCCCGGCGGTCGAGAAGCTGGCGCGGCGCATCGCCGATTTCCATTCCCGTTCCGAGGCGGGGGAGCACCTCGCCCAGTGGGGAGGGTGGGAGACCGTGGCCCGGAACGCCCGCGAGAACTTCGAGCAGGTCGAGCCCTTCATCGGGCAGTCTGTCAGCCGTGCCGTGTTCGACGAGTTAGTCCGCCTCACCGAAGCGGAGCTGACGGCGCAGCAGGACCTCATCGAGCGTCGGGCACAGAGGGGCGTGACCACGGATACGCACGGTGACCTACACCTGAGTCACGTCTACAGCTTCCCGGAGCAGGAGCCCCCGGGTGACTTCCTGCTGGTGGACTGTATCGAGTTCAACGCCCGATTCCGTTACGCCGATCCCGTGGCCGATCTGGCTTTCCTGGCCATGGACCTCACGTTCCACGGTCACCCCGAGCTGAGCCGTACCTTGGCGGATGCCTACTTCGAGGCCGCCGGCGATACCGAGGGGCGTGCGCTCATGGCATACTACATGGCCTATCGCGCCGTGGTTCGCGGCAAGGTCGAGAGCTTCGCCCTGGCGGCCACCGAGATCCCCGAGCCCGACCGGCACCGGGCCCTGGAGCGGGCCCGGCCATACTTCCTGCTGGCGCGGCAGATTCTCGCACCGGCGGGGCCGGCGTGACGATCGAGCTCTTGCCCCACACGGCGGACCTCCGGGTCGCACTGCGTGCCCCTGATCTGGCGACGCTCTACGCGGCGGCCGTGAATCTGGTGCGCGAGCTGCTCGTAGGAGATAGCCCGGTAGCCGCACGGCAGGAGAGGTCCGTCGACCTGGGGGTCATCGACGAGGCCGAACGCTTCTTCCGGTTCGTGCGTGAGTTGCTCTACCTCTACGATACCGAGCGCTTCGTGCCGGCCCGGCTGACGGATGAAAAGACCCTCGCCGTCGGTGGTGAGCCATTCGACCCCGAGCGCCACGTGATCTACCATGAAGCCAAGGCGGTCACGCGGCACGGGTATACGTTCGGGCAGACGGCTGACGGCTACGAGGTGGAGCTGGTGGTTGACCTGTGAGCGAGGAACGGAAGTTCGGCGACTACGTGATAGAGCAGACCGATGACTACCGCTGGCGTGTGCCGCGCCGGGGAGGGA
Source organism: uncultured Anaerolineales bacterium (assembly GCA_964475075.1). Lineage (GTDB taxonomy): Bacteria > Chloroflexota > Anaerolineae > Epilineales > Epilineaceae > CAYYVH01. The sequence continues at coordinate 3,304 of CAYYVH010000315.1, forward strand.
TGCGCACCGATGGGCTGATCTTCGCCAGTCGGGCGATGATAGATGATCTGGCCGGCGATCAGTCGGTCCAGCAGGTGGCCAATGTGGCGCACCTGCCGGGTATCGTGGGGCCTTCGATGGCCATGCCCGACGTCCATTGGGGATACGGCTTTCCCATCGGCGGTGTGGCCGCCTTCGACATGCAGGAGGGAGTCGTCTCGCCGGGCGGAGTGGGCTACGACATCAACTGTGGCGTGAGGCTCCTCACCACTCCGCTCCACGTCGACCAGGTCCGCCCGAAGCTGGCCCAACTGATAGACCGACTCTTTGCCAACATCCCGTCAGGCCTGGGGTCGTCACGCTCCGACTTCCGGCTGTCCAACCGGCAGCTGGACGCCGTCCTGAGCGAGGGTGCGCCCTGGGTGGTGGCGCAGGGGTATGGTGTGCCGCGGGACCTGGAGGCCATCGAGGCTGGGGGGGCACTCCCTGGCGCCGATCCCGCGCAAGTGTCCGCTCGTGCCAACAAGCGTGGCCGCAACCAACTGGGCACCTTGGGTTCCGGCAACCACTTCGTAGAGGTGGGCTACGTCGCCGAGCGGTACGACGAGGGCGCTGCCGACGCCCTTGCTCTGGCGCCGGGAACGGTCACGGTGTTCATCCACTCGGGTTCCCGTGGGTTGGGTCACCAGGTCTGCGACGACTACATCGATGTCATGCTAGAGGCCGGCGCCAAGTACGGTATCGAGCTACCGGATAAGCAGCTGTGCTGCGCCCCGCTGACGAGCCGCGAAGCGAAGGCTTACCTTGGTGCGATGAATGCCGCCTCCAACTTCGCGTTTTCCAACCGCCAGGTGATCGCCCATTACGCCCGGAAGGCCCTGGCTGAAGTGTTCGGTCGTCCGGTGGCTGAGGGCACGCACCTGTTGTACGACGTGGCGCACAACATCGCCAAGATCGAAGAGCACAGCATCGGCGGACGCAAACGGTGCCTGTGCGTCCACCGCAAGGGCGCGACCCGCGCCTTTCCACCGGGGCATCCCGAGCTTCACCGACGTTACCGGGACCTGGGGCAGCCGGTGCTCATCCCGGGCGATATGGGCCGCTGCAGCTACGTTCTGGTGGGAACTGCGGGCGCCTTCGACGAGACGTTCGGCTCGACGTGCCACGGTGCTGGCCGGCGCATGTCCCGCCACGCCGCGAAGAAGGTAGCTCGAGGGCGCAATGTGCCGCAGGAGCTTGCCGAACAGGGCATCATCGTCCGGGCGGCCAGCCGGGCCACGATCGACGAGGAGATGCCCGAGGCCTACAAGGACGTGAGCGACGTGGTGGATGTGGTCGACCGCGCCGGCATCGGCCGCAAGGTGGTCCAGCTCCGCCCGATGGGTGTGATCAAGGGCTGAATGTGGGGTAGGGGCGACCCGGCTGGCAGCCCCTACGCCCGCCACTACGGCCGAGCTCGCCCGGGTCGCTCTGGAACCGACCGATAGCTGGTGGCTGATAGGCCTCGGGCGCTTCG
>CAYYVH010000316.1:0-4789 GCA_964475075.1 uncultured Anaerolineales bacterium
CGAGCAGCACCCGGGTGCCCGACCCGGCCTGGCGGTTGACGAAGACCACGTCGTGACGGGCGAGATCCGCCAGGCTCTCGATGCCCTTTGGGTTGCCGGGCCGCACCCTCAGCCCCCGCTGGGTGCTCAACCCCTGACCCCCGCCCGCTGTCGGTGGCCGCCGCTGCATCCCACACCGTGACGAATGTGCCGTCGGGCTCGAAAAGCTGCACCCGGCCGTTTCCGGCATCGGTAACGTGCACGCGACCGGCCGGGCTCACGGCAATGCCCTCCGGGCCGTCAAACCGCCCCGGTTCGCTCCCCAATCCGCCCCACGACCCGATCGGCGTACCATCCGGCATCAGTCGCTCCACGCGGTGGTTGCCGGCGTCCACGACGTATACCGTGAACGGTGCTCCGGCGGCAGCCTGGCCGACCGCCACGTCGTAGGGCGCCTCGAACCGTCCCGGTTCGTCCCCGGGGTCGCTGAAAACCGCGATGAATCTCCCGTTCGATGCGAATCGCTGAACGCGACGATTCGCCGTATCGGCGACGAACAACGAGCCGTCGGGCGCGATCGCGACCCCGCGGGGATCCTGGAAGCGGCCCTCGGCACTACCCAGGCCGCCCCACACACCGATGACGTCGCCGACGGCATCGAAGACCTGCAGGCGGTGGTTTCCGGCATCCGCGACGATCACCGTGCCGCCGTCGCCAGCCGCAACTCCGCGCGGTCGCTCGAACGCCCCCGCGGCGTCGGCCCGATCTCCGATAGTGTAGAGGAAGTGATCGGGCGACGTTGGATCGGGGGATTGCCCCACCCATCGAGCCGAGGCCGCGCCGCTCGAGGTGGCCACGAGCGTGGCCAAGATGCCCGGCACGACCCGTCGGAAGAGAGGAGACGTACGGTGCGACAGGGCCAGCGCGTCCCCGTCACCGTTCAGATCACCGGCCTGGGCCCCAACGGCTGCTGTGGACATTCAGTCACCTCCTCCGCCGCTTGGGGGAGCCGCCTCTCGCTACGGGGCTACTGTCGAACCCTGTTGACGGGTGACGACCCCCCAAGCGGCCTATACCCCCTCCCGCGTTTCCTCCAACTGCCGCCCGACGATCCATGATGCGGCCCAGATGAGCGCCCAGGGAATCCACGTGCCGAGGAGGCTCCCTCAGCCGATTGTACCATCTTCGCCCAACCTTGTCATAGGCCGCCAGTATCGGGTCGCCACCGAGTCTTGGGGGTCGTCAAGGAGTTTCGCCGGCATTCGGCCGTGAGGGGATGGCCGGCGCACATCGCCCTGGCGTCGGCGCATGTCCACCGATCGGCCTCCCAAATCGATGCGACGGGCACGCCTTGACTTCGTGACTGACTCCACATAGACTATCAACATGAAAGCTGTACAGGTAATGCTAGACGAGCGCTTCTTGGAGGAGTTGGACGCCACGGAAGAGGTGCGCCAAGAAGGTCGGTCCGCGGTGCTCCGACGTGCCCTGGCGGATTACTTGCGCCGGCGGCGGCGGGATTCGATCGCCGCCGGCTACGCGCGGGCCTACCGGGACGAGGACGGCTTGGGCAGGGAGTGGGCCCGTTGGGAGGAGCAAGGGGTTTGGCCCGTCGAGTGAATCGGGGCGAGATTTGGCGCTACACCTTCAAGCCGCCAGACAAGCGGCGACCGGTGCTCGTCCTGAGCCGACCTGACGTCATCCCGCTCCTATCAACCGTCATGGTTGCGCCGATCACGTCCACGATACGCGGAGCGCCGAGCGAAGTAGTGGTGGGGATCGACGAAGGACTGAAACAGGAGTCCGCAGTGAACCTGGACCATGTGCAGACGGTAGCACAGGCGGCGCTGCGGCAATACGTGGGCAGCCTGGGCCGTCAGAAGATGGCTGAAGTCTGCCGGTGCCTGGCCATTGCCGTCGCCTGTGATCCCACCATCGAGTGAACCCCTGGGTCGCGATACCGAGAGGCTGCGACACACGCACTGTGGACCACCAAGGCTTGGCCCGGCATCACCTCGGACGGCGATCCAAGGCGGCACGTGTCGGCGGACACCCAGCTTGTCGGCACATTGAGTTCCCTGCTTTCGTGGACGGTTGACGACCTGGGATCTCACTCCGCGCTCGAAATACACCTTCAAGTGCGATGTCGCCGTACGGTGCTTGCGGCCGCAGGTAAAGGGGTGAGTTGTGGGCATATTACGGCGGGCTGTGGGTGGCAGAGTGCCCGTATGACGGCGTTCTCGAAGGTTGGGGTGGCTCCGGGGCTCGAATCGTGTAGTAATGTGTGTGGATAACTCGGCATTGACAGGCGCGTAGTACGCGGTTACAACTGTAGTTATGTACAGAAGTGTCATGCGCCGCAAGAACAAGGACGGATCCGTCGCCGAGTATGTCCAGCTGGCCCACAACTATCGCGACCCGGACGCCGGCTACGCCAAGCCCAAGATCCTCTACAACTTCGGCCGACGCGATACCCTCGATGAGGACGCCCTGCGCCGCCTCGTGCGCAGCATCAGCCGCTTTCTCGGTCCCGAAGAGCGCGCCATGGTGCAGGCCGAGTTGGACGGCTTCGGTGGTGACCTAGCTGTCGAACGCAGCTTGCCCTACGGCGGCAGCTAGGAGGTGGACCTGCTGTTCTTTGACACGACGACCGCCTACTTCGAGGTCGAGGAGAAGCTCGACGGAAGGTACTTGCTGCGGACCACCGACCCAAGCCTGTCGGTCGAACGCCGGATCAAGATCGACCTCGTTTCCTTGCGCACCCTGGGCCTGTTGGCCGAGTGCTTCGAGCGGGTGCGTGCGGGCGGCGGGCACGCGGTCGCCGATTTGTAGGGCACGCGCACAGTGCAGTATACTATCGCCCTGGTCGTGCATCCAGCCGGCCCCGCGGCGAAGACGAAAGAGCCCATCATTGATGCCCTCAGCCGACCACGATACGCTCGCGCGCATCCGCAAGCTGAAGCAGAAGCCAGAAACCTGGGTGGTGCTGCGACGCAAGGCCCGCTTCTGGGTCGACCCGGACGAGGGGGAGTCCTATCGGCCATACTTGGTCTTCGTGGCAACGCCGGACGGCCACTTCATGAAGTCAACGATCCTGGATACGCCTGCCGACACCGCCGACGTCCTCGACACCGTCCACCAGGCCATGCTGCGCCCGCTGCGGTTCAGCGGCGGCGCCCGGCGGCCAACCAAGGTGCAGTCCGACGATGCCGCCCTGGTGGAGGCCCTTACGCCCCCATTGGCCGCCCTGGACGTGCGGTGCGCCCTTGGCCCCGTTCCGTCGCGGCTGGATCAGCAGGCCACGAAGATCGAACACCACATGGTAAAGGGACCACTCCCCCTGGGCCTGATGAGCGTCGCGGGTGCCACCCATCCGCGGATCCGCCGGCTGTACGAGCTGGCGGCCGAATACTATAGCTGCGCACCCTGGCGCTTCCTCACGGACGCCCACCCCTTGGCCATTCACAACCCGGCCGAGGCCGAGCCGCGCTACGGCGTGGTCATGGGCAGCGGGCGGGAGGTGTTCGGGCTGGCGGTGTACGACTCGCTGCGTGACCTGGGGCTGTTGTACACCGCCAAGGGCAATCGTTCGATCTATCGGCGCATGACCTGGCTGGCGCTAATCTTCGAGGTTCCCCGCGCCATGAGCTGCTACGACCTGGACGACCTGGAGCGTTACGACTGGCCGGTGGCCGGGCCCTCGGCCTATCCGATGATCGGCCGCACCACGCGGCGGGGCAGGCTGACGGTGCCCGACCCGGACGACATCACCTGGCTCGAGGGAGCCCTCGCCGCACTGGTGCTGCATCTCAAGCCGGCACGACGCCGGCCGCCATACCCGGTCGAGGAGACTCTGTCGGTCGAGACCCTGGACGGCCCACGCCAGGTGCGCCTCGTCACTCCTGCGGCTGATTCCCTCGTGTCGTAGACCTCGTTGCGGCGGGCCAGCCGCCCATGGCGCGGGCCGCCTCGATAGGCGGTGCCGTTTCCGGCCCTACCACCGCTGCGGGCCTGGACCACCGCCATGCGCGATCACGAGCAGCGCAGCCAGGTTGAGCCAGTTCTGAGCGGTGCGGCGGCTGTGGAAGTGGCGCCGGCCCCAGACGTAGGCGCGCAGGATGCTGTTGAGGCACTCGCAGGCGGAGCTGGTGCGAACGGTGCCGTCGAGAGCATCGTGCAGGGCCTGTGCCAGCCGGCGGGCGATCTTGTCTGAGGCTTCCAGGGTTGTACCTTTTGGCATAGTGAGATAGATGTTCAGTCGAGCTGGAGGAGGTGGAGGCGCTTGTGTTATAATAAAAGTCACACCCATGAACAAGCTTATGAGTAAAAATAGAACCACTATACTAATGGTCCGCACACGATGCCGAATGGCGGATTTGAGAATTAACCGATATATTTCCAAAATCCGGCCGCTTCTAAATGGTCGAAACTTTTTACCGCGTAAGGCCTGCCGGGCAAGCAGCGGAATCAGCGTTAACGCAACCGCAAGTGAAACCATCAGCGGGAAAATAACAGACAGAGCTAATTCCCGCACAAACAGTTTCGCTTCACTTTCAACAAAAAGCACCGGCAGAAAAACCAGCACGGTGGTGCCGGTGGCGGCAAAAATCGAGCGTCCAACTTCGCTGGTTCCATCTAACGTGGCTTGTTTCGCCTCTTTGCCACTTTGGTGGTGTAAGAAAACATTCTCCATCACAACTATGCCGTTGTCAACCAACATGCCAATGGCTAAGGCCAGTCCGCATAATGAAAGAATATTTACGGACAGGTCGAATCCGTACATAAAATTAAAAGTCACCAACAAGGACAC
>CAYYVH010000317.1:0-4785 GCA_964475075.1 uncultured Anaerolineales bacterium
CCGCATCGGCATCGTCCTGGCTGACCTGGAACTCGACTTTGATGCCCTCTTCGGCGGTGCCCGCTTGCAGGTTGAAGTTGTCGTTGCGCTTCAAGTTGGTGTTCCAGTTATCCTGTCCGTCCAGGCGGACGCGGCTGAAGGGTTCGTCGTCTTTCTTGACCCATTCGATCTCCAGTACCGCTCCGTCAGCGTTGCCCGGGTTGTCCCAGGCGTAGAACGAGCGGGAGCAGTTGGGGCCGGTACAGGACCAGGCCGAGTCAGCCCGCAACAGCAGCACGATGTCCGTCTCCACGGCCGATGAAATGGGGTCGGCGTGCCATTTGTTGTTCCAGTCCCAGTCCGCGTGGCTGATGGCTTCCTGGACTACCAAGGCGATGTCGGGCGACTTAATCCACTGGCCCGCGTTGGCGTTGCCACTCATACCCCAGTTCACCCAGGGGCCGCAGTAGTCGTCCGCGGAAACCCGCGAAGTAGCCGATGCCATTGTTGTCCCGCCCTACGTTAGTGGTTGTAGCAGTGGTTATAAGAGACCCGCCATAGTTAAGATGATAGGCATCGTCACCACTTTCACTCAGGCCGATAGACTCACCAACGTAAACAGGGTCCAACCCGTCCAGACTACGTACCACGGCTAACTCGAAGTCGGTACAATTCCATGGGCAATGAGCCGTGGCATAGCTAATGTACCAGTCACCGCTATGGTAAGTCACATGGGACATGTAATCGTCTCGAACGTCCCCCACTTTGATCTCGGGTAATCGACCGGCATAGGACCAGCCGGTCTCATCATTCTGAAGCACCACCACGTTGGATCCAGAGTTTACCTTTCCAAGGCAGCCTCCATCTATCGTCACGACCGTCTTGCCATCAGAATGCCAAATCGCGGGTCGACGGTAGTCCTGAAAGCCGCACGAGGCGATCCCATCGGGCACGATCGTCTCAGGACTGCTCCAGGTGCTTCCCGACCACTCTGAATATCTGAGGAATTGCGCTCCAGCATACCAAGGAACATAAGCTAGACGCAGTATCGGATTTGCCCCTACCCCTTGGGGTTCAACATCTAGAGCTGGTTCTGATACGTTATCCAATCCGGTGTCTTGGCAGGTCCAGACAACCGAGCTTGATCCTATGTCCCCCTTGCAGAAGTAACCTGATCGGTAGCCGTCATCGTTGTCTGGATCAATGTCAACGGCTAAATGGTTTGTGTCGGCCGACGTCCAAAATCTCTTGCGTTCAACAAAAGATTCCCCGCCATCAGTGCTTAGGGCACTGTAAATATCCTTCCCATCGCTCCACACGATGACCACGTTTGCACCGTCGGCTACGACCATCGGTCTCACGTAGGCGCCGTTGAAATCACCGGAGACATCGTTAACAACTGGTTGCCAGGAGTTAGTTTGCCCACTGTCGGTATTGCGGCGGTATTGGACATCGCACAATGTGTCCGAGCAGACTTGTCCTATGTCGTATTGTGCCCAGACCGCATGGATATTGGCCCCATCGGCGAAGATGGAAACCTCGGCACCGTCGGCGCCCACATTATAGGGTTCCAATAACTTGTCCTGCGAATGGTCCAAATTCCCGTCTTGCCCCCGGGTGTAACGAACCCCGTCATTGCCCATGTAGACCATGTGCAGATAAGTTGCATCGCCGTGGGTCCAGTGGTCAGGTCCAGAATTGGCGAGAAGAATCACGTCATCGCTGGCAAAGCTCCACGTCGCCGCATCGCTCAACTGAAGGACATACGTCGTGAACCACGCGGACTCGGTTGACCACGCCCCGTCAATCCCGCCATCATCCCGAAACCGAATCCGCCAGTAATACTTCTGTCCTTCTCCCAAGGCAGGGCCACCGTAGGGGATTTCAGGCGACCGGTTGCCTGCCGTGAAATCAGCCACGTCAAGCCACCCACTATCCCAGACAAGTGAGCCGAAATCGCTGTCGTCGTCCACCTGCACTTGGGCATGGGTCAAAGTTTCCGGCGAATTGGGGTCGTTGCCGACAGCGGAAAACTCCGGCGTCATGTCCTCGATGTTTGTTGGATTGGTCACGCCGTCAACCTGCAACCCCGTGGGCGCGGTGGGAGCAGAATTGATCACAAAGTACGCCGTCTCCGTTGACCAGGCACCCGCCGCCCCGTCGTCGTCCTGGAACCTGATCCGCCAGTAGTACGTCACCCCGTGCGTCAGGGCAGGCCCGGCATAGCTGATGTCCGGCGACCGGTTGCCCGCCGTGAAGTCGGCGACGTTCATCCAGCCGCTGTCCCAAATTGGAGAGCTAAAATTGCTGTTGTCGTCCACCTGCACCTGAGCCTGGGTCAAGACATCGCCAGGGTCCGGGTCGGTCCCAACCGCCGAAAACTCCGGGGGGGTGTCCGCCACGGTAACGGGATTCGTGCCTCCCTCGGTCAATAGGGAGGTAGGGGCCGAGGGGGCTCGATTGATACGGAAGTAGGCCGTTTCTGTAGACCAGGTTCCGTTCACGCCATCATTATCCCTGAACTTGATCCGCCAGTAGTAACGAACACCACCGGTCAGGCTCGGGCCGGCGTAGCTGATATCCGGACTTCGATTGCCCTCCGTGAAGTCGGCGATGTCCATCCAGCCACTAGCCCAGTGAAGCGAAGAAAAGTCACTATCATCGTCCAGGTGAATCTTAGCATGAGTAAGGGTGTCGCCCGGGTCGGGATCGTGACCGACCGCCGAGAACTCGGGGGTCGTATCACTGATGGGCTCCGGGTTCGTCGCCCCCTCGGTCAACAGCGCCGACGGCGCCGTGGGCGCCTGGTTGTAGGTGATGCTCAGATAGGGGTCGCTCCCCGTCCCGGGCTCGTCGGCAGGGACGAAGGTCACCAGTTCGATCCCGCTCGGCTGATTGCCGCTCTCATCCCGGCTGGATGTCATCGCGTACTTGGTCTCGCCCGTCTTGTTGATCCGTGATGTCCCCACCGACATGCTGTTCCAACCCAGCGAGAAGCTTGAGGTGTTGACCAGCACGCCCTCATAGGTCCCTCCGCCCCCGTAGGCCCCATCGTAGTTGCTATCCCGTGAGGAGCACAGGGGTTCGGACCACGAGTAGTTGTAGACGCGGACATCAAAGTCCGTGGTGCTCCAGTCCTCGTCGCCATTGACGTAGAGGACTGCTGACGTCACCGTCGCGTTGTCGGGGATGCCGCTGGTGTCGAAGTCCAGATAGCTACGGTAGACGATGTAGCGGTAGTTGTAGATCGGATAGCCGTACCATTTCTTGTACTGGCCGACGGAGACATAGCCGTAGCTGGCTCCCGTGTCACAACTGTAAGAGGTGCTGCGGGCGGCGCCGTAGGTGGCACTCCAGCCCCAGATGAAGCCATCGCTGGTCTGACCGTAGTAGGTGGGATCCACCGTGACGGCACCCTGGCTCTCCGCCAGCCAGGACAGCGGCACCAGGGCCAGCAGCAGAGGACCCTGCCCCGGCTGCTGGACCAGGCGCTGCTTGAGGACCACGGGGTCACCATCGGACTCGTCGTGAACGGTGGCCACCCCCAGGTGGTCGAGGGCCTGGTGCGTCCATGCCGCTGGCTTCTCGATGGGGATCGGCCCCTCGGTCTCCTCATCCTCCCTCAGGCCCAGCCGCCAGCCGGCCATGCCCGAGACGTTCAGCCGCACCCCAATCGCCAGCCAGCCGTCGGGGTCCAGACCCCCTCGCTCCACGGCCTGGCGCAGCCGCGCCTTGGCCGCCTCGCTGATCTCCAATGTCTGCTTCAGGTAGTCATGGTCCACCCGGTAGCGGATCGTCACGCCCGGGAAGACGTCAGGGTAGGCGATCTCTGCGCCGGACACCTGCCCTGTACTCCCCCCGGCTTCTTCGAGCAGGGTCAGGCTGCGGTCCTGCGCCATGTGCCCCACGGGGGCCACGCGGTAGCGCAGGCTGAAGCCCCCCTGGCCCCGGCGCTGGATGCTGGCCGGCCAGGGATCGGCGTAATCGTCGGCCAGCGTCGAGACGAAGGTGTTCTCGCTGGCCCGCCAACGACTCCCAACGGGCCGCAAGGTGGGATCAGTTGAGCCTGTCGAAACCTCGTCGAATCAGGCTCTTCGCAGATTCGTGGGGTAAGCCATTGGAAGAAGCCCAGACGTATCTTCTCAATAACCTGGGGTAGGGGCAGGTGCAGCACCTGCAGGTGCTACACCTGCCCAGCAGGGCGACCGCAAGGGTTCGCCCCTACTTTCTGAGAAGATACTCCTGGACCACCACGGGCAGATACAACCGCCGCCCTAGCCACGCCGTCACCGCACTCCCCACCGCCACCTCGTCCAGATACACCCGCGTCGGGCGCTCGGGCGATGACTGGCGCACGTTGAAGATCAAAGTCGCCGCCGTACTCCCGCCATCTGACAGGTATTGGCTTATGTCAAACCAGACGTGGGTCCAGTCGGCCGGCTGCCAGAAGTCGTCCTGGCCCGTCTCGGCCAGCAGATAGTGGGGCTGGTTGTCCACCATCAGAATGATCTCAAACCAATCATTGCCCTGCTGCGTCTCCCCGGTCTCCAGACGGTACGAGAACGACAGCGTAGGTGAGATGACGCCGGCCGGAATCTCCAGGGCCTGGCTCAGCGTCGAGTTGCCGACGCCACCCAGTTCCGTCTGGCCTACGAAGCGATCTCCCAGCAGCGCCGCCAGTTCACCACTGCGCGCGTCTCCCGTCACCGTTACCGGCGTGCTGCCGCTCGGGGTCCAGCCATCCAGCCCGTCCTCGAATCCGCCGTTGCCTACCAGATTGACCGCTGGCGGCAGGTTCAGGTCCAC
>CAYYVH010000318.1:0-4784 GCA_964475075.1 uncultured Anaerolineales bacterium
ATCCATCGCGCCACTATTATCCCCTCAGCACAAACGTTCTGTCACGCAGTCAGGGGGGTTGACAGAGCTTGAGGGGAACGTTATACTGGCAAGAAAAAAATCAACACGGCCTGGAGGCCCCAAGAGGTGTTGTGCCGATGAGGCAACTGGTCGGCCATACCGGCCACTCTCTGAACGTATTCAGGCGCGAGGAAGTGGCCGAGACCGAGCCGGTATCGCGCCGATGGCCTCCCTTTACCTCCGTAGGTACGCCGGGTAACCGGCATCCCTACCACGAACAATGAGCGGACCTGTCCCTCGTTGGGTTGAGAAGGCGATAAGGGGAAATCGAGCGTGAACAGACGACTGCTAAGCGGGTTGGCAACAGGTTTCGTCCTGGCTGTACTCTGGGGATTTGTTCTCTACACCGGCGTAGTCTATGCAGGCAACACCCCGTACGCCACAGGTTTTGGAAGCGATCCCTCGGCACCCGACTGGGGCAATTGGGCCTGGGTCACCGGAACGAACTTCGGCGGGCGCACGTACTATGGCAACGTGCACTGGTGGATGAACAACTTCTGGATTCAGTCCTGGCACGAGATTTATCACAACCGGTGGAAGTTCTTCCTGCGCGCCGAGCTGTACAACACCGGTAAGGATCAGGGAGGCGGGGGCACCTGTGATGCGCTTAAGCTTGACGTCCGATATGATCCCAGGATTCCTGGCAGCATACCAAGCCAGAGATCCGTCCGGATCAAACGGTTCCAGCATTGGGCGGACACGGCCCTCGATAGCTGTAGCGGCGACACGAACGTATATGACATGGCAGCCCTCCTCGTCTATAGAACCTCTTTCATACAGCAGGGGGGGCATGTACCACAACAGGGACCGGGCGACAGGGGATATAGTTGGACGGTAGACGCCTACACAAACAAGCCTTCTATGCCGTCCAACATGGAAGTCAACTACTCCTCCGGTTCACGCATACACCAACAAGACCCACATGTCCCAACTAGCCCGTCTCGGTGGCTTGGGAAAATCTACCTCTGCCCTAATGGGACTTCGGGAGGATGGGAAGACCTCTCGGCTGAACCCACCGGCCTAATCACCAATCCTGGGCCGTGCTAAAGCGTGGCCATATGCTCGCACACTCATCCAGGCGCTAGACCCTACCCAACCGGAGGAAAATCGTGATTCACAGTCATCGCGTTAGGTTAGGACTCATTGTTGTCTCGGTGGCCGCGGCGACGTTTGCGGCGCTTGGCCGCTTTGCATATACGCCACCTGACAACCAACATCGATTCGGCCTCCCCGACGAGGCCGTTCATGCTGCCGGTACCTACGAGTACGGCACTTGGCAGGACGCCGGTAACTTCATTAGGGCCTACATCTGGCCCTACGACGACGACTTCACGGCCTATAAGGGCGAGAATGACGCGCGAATCGACAACTGGGCAGGGAGCCCCGGTACTGCCCCTCCGATCAACGGCGACAAGGTTGCAGTCACCTTTCGATCAACCCTTTCGGCCTCTTCGGTGCAGGCCATCATGTCTGCCAACAACTTCACTCTCTGGTCGTACTCCTTGGCTGGTCGCACAGTCCCGGACGAGGACGAAGCCTTCGAGCATGAATACGGCCCATCGATCGATGCCTCCAAGATCGGTGTTTCCCTAATCGACCCTGGGTGCAGTCAGGAGCCCGAAGCATGTGAGGCCGTGATTTACAGCGGGGTACTCCAGATATCCGGGACGGTCTTGGGCCCTGCCGACCTACAGAATCTGAAGGATCATCCCGACGTCTATTTGGCTGACTCTACCGGCATCCAGCTTCGCTCCGAACTCGCGGCGACGTATCCCGGCCAAACGATCGGCGACATCGTGCTGCCCAATCCATTCTGGACTACTAGCGGTGATGTGACCTGGCCATAGGGGCCTGTCTGGGAAACGGCTCTGATACCCATATATTGTGGTCGAAGGGACGATTTGCGAGGCCAACACCACAATGTGTGGCTTAATCAGACAGGCTGCTAACGTGGATATTCGCAGAAGTCCAATGTGGGCGGGTCGCCGGTTAGCTTGATCGGTGCTCGCCACCGTCACCTGGCCTCGTACGGCCGCGTCGCGCGCCGCGAAGACCTCGCGCCCCTTCGTCTGGAGCGTTGTGCCCCCTGACAGAGTGCGCTCCTCGGAACAGCTGCCCCGTTCGGAGTCGATGCCGAGGCGTTTGGCCTTGTCGGCGAGGCGGGCGACGACGGCGTCGGCTACTCGACCTTGGCGTCGGCGATCTCATGCTCGACCATGTCACAGGCCTTCATGGCCTGGATCTCAACCTGCAGTCGTTGATGCGCCCGCCTCGCCAGAAGATCGGCATAATGCCGCCAGCCCACGGTCAAGCGCCTCCCGCTGGCCTCGGCTACGCTTCTTGTGTTGCTGAAGGGGGTGGCCTTTGCCCAGGTACTACGGCTACCGCCAGTCCTCATCGGTCCGTATTCGTGACCCGTCTCTGTGCGAGCGGCTTTGGATCTGTACCGTTCCGGGTTCGGCTCAGAGAGGGCACCCCACGATTCTGGTCCAAGAGTCGACGCCAGGCGAATGACAAATACCGCTAAAGAAAATACGACAGATAAACCTGAACTTCACACTCAAGCGCATCGTTGTTTGCGGCCAAGTCCTCCGGGCCCATGTCACCCCAGTCCCCGCGAGCGTGGCGGTTGATGTACTCAAGCGGGGTCGTTACAGCCCGCCCGCACGCCTCGATGGCGCCCGGCGTGGCAAAGAGCCGGCCCAGCGGGAAAGGGCGCGGGCGCTCCCCCGCCCCTTCGGGAGACCTCCCTGCGGCTGCGCCGGGCCCAGGCTGCTCGTTCATTTCGCTTGTGGGCCGCCCGCAGGCGGCAAAGAGAAAGCCGCCGGCTTTCAAGCCAACGGCTGGACTTATAGATGCGGACGATTATATCAGCTGGGACACCTTATGTCAACAGATATGTGGTCATAGGTTGTGGCGGAGGGGGCGGCCGAGACTCGTTCGGCCCCCCCTCCGGGTCGTGCGCCAGGTCTGGGGTTTGCGTAGTAACGGAGAAATTTTGGTCGCTAAGACGCGTTGGCAGCCAGCTCCTGGGCCCGTCGGTCGAGGTAGTCGTACAGCGTCGGCTTTGAAATCCCCAGCAGCAGGCAGATCTCCCTGACAGGGCGTTCCCGTTCGTCGTAGAGTTGGTAGAGCAGCTCGGTCTGGGCCGCATCCAGCTTCCGCGGCCGCCCGCCTTTCCGGCCTCGCGCCCGGGCGGCGATGAGTCCGGCTTGAGTTCGCTCACGGATCGAATTGCGCTCGAACTCCGCCAGCGCACTGAAAATGTGGAAGACAAGCTTCTCGGTTGAGGTCGTGGTGTCGATCGACTCCTGAAGACTCCGAAAGCCGATCCCCTTCTCTTCCAGGTCGGTGATGGTCTCGACCAGGTGCTTCAAGGAGCGCCCCAGGCGATCGAGCCGCCAGACAACAAGCGTGTCGCCTTCCCGGATGTAGGCGAGCGCATCGTCGAGGCCCGGCCGGGCGGTCTTGGCTCCGCTGGCCTTGTCGCGATAGACCTCATCGCTGCCGGCGGCCTCAAGCGCGTCCAACTGGAGCTCTAGATTCTGGTCGTGGGTCGAGACCCGTGCGTATCCAATCAGCATGGCGGGATCCATCATGTATAATCGTCAGGAAACACGTTGACTCGACGCCATATCCTGACATAGATTATTAGACGCCTTCTCTGCCAAAGAGTCAAGGGGAAATCACTTTCGCCAGCAGCCCAGGTATTCCTGCCCATGCCCGTCTCGTTCCTGACCGACCGCGACCGCGAGCGCCTTGTTCGCTTCCCGTCCGAGATCCCGCCTGAGGACGTCAGCGCCTACTTCACGCTCTCGCCCTCCGACTTCACCGGGCTCAACGCACAACGCGGCCCACACAATCGTCTCGGCTTCGCTCTGCAGCTGTGCGCCCTGCGCTATCTGGGCTACGTGCCGGATGATCTCTCGACCGCCCCCCAAAGTGCCGTCGACCACCTTGCTCAGCAGATCGGCACCATCCCCACCGCCCTGGAGCGCTATGGGCGGCGCGTACGCACCCGCAGCGACCATCATATCCAAGCCCAGCAGCACCTTGGCTTTCGCCGAGCCACCGAGAACGATCTTCAGGCGCTGACCGACTGGCTGATCACGCGAGCCTTGGAACATGATCGTCCGTCCTGCCTCTTTCAACTCGCCTGTCAGCAGCTCTATCGCGACAAGATCGTCCGGCCCGGCATCACCCGGCTGGAAAAGATCGTGGCCGCTGCACGCGTCCAGGCTGGACAAGCCACCTACGATCGCTTGCGGCCGCTGTTGACCGAGGATCGCAGACGCCGTCTCGACCAGCTCCTCTTCACTGACGAGAACAACCGCATACCGCTGACCTGGCTACGGCAAACCGCCACCGCCAACTCGGCTCCGGAAATCAACGCGGCGCTGGCCAAACTCGACTTCGTCCGATCCTACGGCGTTGAGGACTGGGATCTATCCGCGCTCCACCCCAATCGGCTGAAGCTCCTGGCTCAGACAGGGAGAAGGTCCACCAACCAGATGCTTCAACGCGCCCCGGTCGAGCGGCGCTACCCGATCCTGGTTGCCTTCCTGCACCAGACCCTCATCGACCTCACCGACGAAACCATCGAGCTTTTCGATCGCTGCCTGAACGCCGCCTATGCGAAAGCTCGTCGCGACCTGGATGATTTCCGCCGATCGATCAGCCGCTCCACCAACGAAAAGGTGCTGCTCTTGCGGCAGCTCGGCGCG
>CAYYVH010000319.1:0-4749 GCA_964475075.1 uncultured Anaerolineales bacterium
CACGTCCGCCCCCCCCCCCTCGCCGCCGGACTCGCTTAACCGCTCGTAGAGCGGGCCCAGCTCGCCCGGGGTGGGCGCGAAGAAGTAGCGGCCGGGCGAGCCGGCAACTGCCGTTAGCAGCCGCGCATCTACGTTGTCGCCCAGCCCGATAGCGTACACGAGCATGCCCCGGGCACGGGCCCGGCTACCCTGGCGCACGGTGTCGACGTACGGCTGCCCGGTACGGTTGGGATTGCCGTCGGTGAGCAGCAGCACCACCGGCAAGGCTCCGGGCCGGCCCACCTCGCTGAGGTGCCTGGTGGCACGCTCCAACGCGCCGGCAATATCGGTGTTCCCCGCCGCCTCCACGGCTGCAATCGCCGAGCGAATCTGGCCCGCTTCGGCCGTGAGCGGCTGATCCAGGGAGACGATCTCGGAGAAGGACACCAGACCGACGCGGTGACGGGCGAAGTCTAGGCGCCCCACGAAACCATCGGCCGCCCCCTTGGCGTCGGAGAGCTTGCGCCCGGCCATCGAGCTCGAGCGGTCGATGATCAGCATGATGTCGGCGCGCGGTTGAACGCCGCCCTGGCAGCGGATTTCCAGGTTCAACTCGATGGCCACCGCCTCGCCCAAGAGTAGTGTGGCCGGGGCGGCAGTCTTGGTGCCGCTGGCCGTACATGGCGGCCGCGGGGTGGGGGGTGGGCTGGGCGTCTCAAGCACGGACCGCGGATCGTAGACGAAGATCGACCCGCTGAAGCCGTCCAGCACATACAGGCGCCCATCGCGGCCGGCTGCCAGGTCGAGCGGCTCGACGAGGCTCTCACCCGGCGCCGGATTCGGCGTCCAGGCCTGCTCGAGCGCGCCATCGGGGCGATAGGCCGCAATGGTGCCGTCTAGCAGCAGGGCGAAGACGGTCCCATCCGGCGCTACGCTCACCCGCTCTGCGCCGTTGCCGTCACCCATCGACCAGCTGCCGACCAGCTGCCCCGTTCCGGAATCCAGGACGTCCAGCCGGCCGTTGTCGCCACCGGCTGCGTAGAGCAGCCCGTCGGGGCCGAGGGCGATGTCCAGCGGCCAGGCGTAAGGCGGATCGGCGATAGAGAAGTAGCCGATCGGTTCTTGGTTGCGCCGATCCATGTCCAGAATGGCAATCGTACCGCTCAGCGCAGAGCTGGCGAAGAGCCGGTCGGCCGTGGCAGCCAAGCCCATGCCGCTGAGGTTCTCACCGGGTTTGCCCCAGTCGTACGTGCCGTCGGACTCGAGGCGGCGCACGCTCACCTGCCCCGCGGGAGGCAGATCGAACAGATAGAGCTCGCCGCCCGGGCCCACGGTAATCTCCTGGCCGGCACCGGCGCTGAACCGAGCAACGTACACCCCGTCGGCCGTGTAGCGCTTGGTCACCCGCAGCAGCCCCTCCACGACGAACAGCGTTCCGCCGGGGCCGACCTCGATGGCTTCGGGCCGGACAAAGCCGGCGTGGTCAAGGGGATTGGCCATCGTAGCCGACACCGGGAGACCATCGATTTGGTATTGGCGGACGCCCTGCCGCCCGTCCGGTGAGCCTGGACCGATGGCGACGGCCAGACGTTCCCCCTCTCCGACGGCCAGTCCCCGACCGGGCCAGAACGGCACGGAAAGGTCGTCGCTGGAGATGATCCGCTGAGGCGTGCCGATGCTCGAGAACACGGTTATTCGGTCGGCCACGCCGCGCCCCGAGGCATGAAGGGCGTAGATGCGGCCGGTTAAGGCATCGGCGGCCACAGCCTGAACGTTCGACAAGGAGCTCAGGTTGGCCTGGTGGGTACCGTCGGGGCCAAAGATCTGAACCCGCTCGTTGCCCGTGTCGGCCACGAGGACGCGGCCATCCGGGTGCACGGCGATGTCTTGCGCCGAGCGGAACTGCCCGCTACCTCCGCCCAGATCACCCCAACCCTCGAGCCACCGACCGGTAGCATCGAAGCGCTCGATCCGCACCCAGGGCTGCGTGCTGATGACGTAGACCTCGCCGCTGGCGGGCGCAACGGCAACGGAAAGGGGGACGAAGGCGAACCCCGGGCCCGCCGTCGTCCAGTGGGCCACGGGGCTCCCGTTCAGGGTAAACACCGATAGGCGCTTGTTGCCCCGATCGCAGACGTACACCCGGTCCCGCCCGGCGTCGACCGCCACGTCGGTCGGCTCCTTCAGCTGGCGCGGCCCGTCGCCACGACTGCCGAAGGCGGTGACGATCAGGCCGGCGCCGTCAATCACGGCGATGCGGTCGTGGCCCCAGTCGGCGACGTAGAAACGGCCGCTGGACGCCGCGGCGATACCGGCCGGCTCCAGCAGCGAGCCCGTATCGTAGCCCGGGGCCCAGATGGCCGTACGCACCCACTGCCTGGACCCGGCTTGGGCCCGGGCGCCGTCGATGGCGGTCCCCGGGCCAAGCATCACGCCGACCAACAGCAGCGTGGCGGCTACGATCAGGATGGTCCAGATGGTGCGCCTTCGAGCGGAAGTGACGATCGGCACAGCGTCCATCGTGCGCAAGGATAGCACACCCGCCTCCCGATGCGATTTGCATGTTCCCCGGAGTGTATGACGCGGCCCGGTCGAGAAGGTTATCCACGCTCTCGTCGTGCACGCCGTGCACGACGGACACGACCACCCGACAAGCCATGATACACTGAACTCGCGCGGCCGTTCTACACGTGTGCTATCCTATCTTCACACGAGGCGAAGGGGGCAACATGAAGCACACACCCGTCCGAACGATACCTGCCGGGAAGCGCTTGGCAACAATGGCGGTCGCCCTAGTTTGCGTCGCTTCGGTGTGGGTGCTGGTCACTCCCCTGACAGGTCCTGACGCACGGAGCGTGTCTGCTGACCTACGTACGGCGATCAACCTGCCGCTCACGCTGGGCGACTTCGCGGGCATCGGAATGGGCGGCGTACCGGCACTCGATCCGCTCGAGTCCTTCTTCAGCGTGGACAAGGTGCACCAGATCGACATCACGGTAGACGAGAAAGGGGTGGCCTCGCTGCGCGAGCGTCCCCGGCGGTACGTCCATGCCGCGGTTCGAATCGACGGCACCGTATTCGAGGACGTGGGCGTGCGGCTGAAGGGGGGCGCCGGCTCGTTCATTCCCATCGGCGGGGACTATCCACCCATTTCGGGCGACGGGAACGGCAAGCCGGGTAAGTCGGCGTTCATCATCGACTTCAACCGGTACGCGCGGGGAGTCAACCACCTCGGCCTGAAGAAGCTGACCGTCAACAACATGGTCCAGGATCCGTCGTGCATCCACGAGTTCGTGGGCTACGCGCTATTCCGGGCAGGCGGAGTTCCGGCCAGCCGCACCGGCTACGCCACTGTCGGCTTCAATGGCGTGGACAAGGGGCTATACGCCCTGCTCGAGACGCTGGACAACGACGAGTTCCTCGAGAAGTGGTACGGCACGAGCGAGGGCAACCTCTACGAGGGGCAGTACGGGGTCGACCTGCGGCAGGAGGCCATCGAGGAGTACGACCAGGACAACGGCACCGACGAGTCCAGGCAGGACCTCCGCGACCTCGTCGACGCCCTGGACGCGATCGGGCCCGACGATGACGCCATCGACGTGCTCGAGGAGCACTTCGACCTCGACGAGTACCTCGCCTTCGCGACGACCGAGCTCTATCTGGGGCACTGGGACGGCTACGCCTGGAGCACGAACAACTACACGATACACCACAGTCCTGGGGACGACCGCTGGACGTACCTTCCCTGGGGCGCCGACCAGATGTTCGAGGACCGCCTGGGGGAGTACAGCGGCGTCATGAAGTCGCCCGGACCCTCGTGGGAAGACGGTGGGGGCCGGATACACCAGCTCTGCTTTTCGTCCGCGGCCTGCCGCTCCCGCCTCCACCAGGCGTTCGGCGAGTTGCTCGACCGGGTCGACGAGATGGGCCTGCTCGGCCTGGCCGAAGATGCCCGTCGCCTCGTGATGCCGCTGGCGCTGGCTGAGTCCAGGGAGTACGGCGATCCGGGCCGGACGATCGAGGCACTGAACCAGGTCTCACGGTACATCATGGATCGGGGGGAGCAGATCGATGCCTGGCTGCCCTGCCTGGCCGGCGACCCGGTAGACAAGGACGGCGATGGCTACGACGGCTGCACCGTCGACTGTGACGACGGCAACCCCCGAATCCATCCCGGCGCGACCGAGAGCTGCAACCTCCGGGACGACGACTGCAACGGGATCATCGACGACCCGCCGGAGTGCCCCAGGTGCCTCAAGGAGGAGGCACCCGGCGGAGGCGAGTACGCCCTGTGCTTCGATCGCCTGCCGTGGACGGAAGCCCGCCAGCTCTGCCAGAACCGAAGTCAGGACCTGGTTTCGTACCACGATGCGGAGACCTGGGAGCAGGTCACGATTGCCATGATGGAGCGGCTGGGGATCTGGGAGAGCTGGACCGGGCTCAACGATCGCGAGACGGAAGGTGTGTTCGAGTGGACCGACGGGTCCGACGTCGACTTCCTGCGCTGGGGCTCGAACGCGCCGCGGCGGCACGGTGACGAGGCGGACTGCGTGGTCAACCGCGAGTTCGGTTGGACCGACATCCCCTGCGAGCACGAGCACGCCTTCGCCTGCAAGTCGGCGGAGTAACGCTCAAGCGTGAGGGCGAGTTGGCGCGCCGGCCGGCCTTGAGGGCTTATCGAGCTGTCCTTGTCAAGCAGACCCACCTTCGAAATCCCTGACACCTTCTTTGGGTACGAGGCTGAGAGGCATCCTGGGTTGTCCCGCGATG
>CAYYVH010000320.1:0-4749 GCA_964475075.1 uncultured Anaerolineales bacterium
AGGACGCGAGAGGTGCGTGGCCCGACAGTGATGGTGGTGCGAGCTTGCTAGCTGCGGCGCAGTCTAGCATACCGGCGTTGCCCGCCCCAAGCTTCAGCCGATGCCCGTTATGCCCGGACCTCGGCGCTCGCCACTACTGCGTGTCGGGCCTTGATCGGGCCGGCAGCGGGACCGTCTCGAAGACCCACAGCCCGTCACCGCCAGTAAAGACGTGGTCGCCGTCCACGCTGACGGACGACAAGTTGGCGGGCGGCATGGGGAATGCCGTGAACTGCCGCGGCTGCGTCGGCGCGCTCACGTCGATCGCGCGCAAGCCGAATGCATCCGTTACGTACAGGACGCTCCCATCCAGTGCCAGCCTCGGCATGCCGAAGAGTGATCCCGGCAGGCGGTAGTACGCGCCCAAGTGGGGGTTGCGCACGTCCGAGACGTCGATGGAATAGAGGCTTCCGCCAGCGACCGCGAAGACGTAGCCGCCGCTCGCCACGAGGTCATCGGTGGGCCTCCACTGAAACATCTCGAACGTTGAGACGAGCTGGGGATTCCCGGGGTCGGCCACATCGGCGATGTGCACGGCGTGGTGGCCGGCGAGGTACGCCCAGTGGCCAGCGATGAAGGTATCGAGGTAGTAGCCGTCAAGGCGGCTCACTTCCCGGGGCTGCGCCGGATCGCTGACGTCGAAGGTTCGCAGTAGATCCTCCTCCTGGCCCGCCGGTGCATAGCCGGGCTCGGCGACGAAGACGTGAGTGCCGCTGTACGCCACGCCCCTCATCAGCCCGCGAGCGGGCACGGATGCTACTAGGTCCGGTTGCTCGGAGTCGCGGATGTCGACGACCCGCAGCCCTTCGCGGAGCGAGACGTAGGCGTATCCGTCACCGACGGCGACATCCGGACCCGGCGAGAGGTCCTCTGACTGGAGGTCCACTTCGCCGAGCGATCGCGGGTGAGACGGGTCTGCCGCATCGACGATATTGAGCTGGGTCCCCGAGGCCACGTAGGCCAGGTTATCGACGGCGACGACGGCGTCAACGGAGACGAACGGGCTGAGCGTGGCCCCGCTGACTTGCCGAGGTGACTTCCGGTCAGGGGACAAATCGATGAGTGCCACACCCCTCGCCATCGTCACGAGCGCCGTGCGACCCGAGACGGCAAGAGTGCCGTACTTGCCGGGCACCTCGACGGCGCCCAGCGGGTGCGGGTCTTCGGGATCGCTGGTGTCGAACGTCTCGAGCCTGAGCCGGGGATTGGCCACTCCACGCTCACCCACGGCAAGGGCGTAAAGGAAGCCGTCCGCGACGCGGAGCACGTTCACGGCCGACGTCTGGATCTTGGCGATGGGTTCCGGTTGCGAGGGGATCGACACATCCACAACCCGCAATCCGTCATCGGCCACGCCGACGAAGGCGACACCATCTGATACAGCCACAGAGAGAGCCGTGTGGGTCGCGCCGAGGTCGAGGAAAGCGCTGTGTCGGGGAGCCGCAGGGTCAGTGATGTCCACGATCCACACGCCGTACCGTGAGGGCGGCTCGTCTACTGCGGGTTTGTCCGCCATGGCCACGAACGCGTGGCCGCTGCCGACTGCCACGTCCCAGGCGCTTCCTCGTCTGGTCAGCGCACCGATGCGGCGAGGATGCGCGGGCCGCGATACATCGATCACCTCCAGCCGGCCCCAGTAGTCAACCGTGACCATGCCGAAACCGGACTCCGTCGGCGCCAGTGCCATCGGCATCCTGCCGTCCATCTTGCCCACCAGCCGGGGATGTCGCGGGTCGCGCACGTCGAACACACGCAACCCACCCAGTTCCACTTCGTTCAGGTCCTCATCGATCGTATTGTCGTTGCGTGCCACACCGTAGACGTACCCGTCGGCGAGCACGGAATCCAGCATCGTACCAGTATACGGCGCGGTGCGGCCGATTTCCGCGGGTTGGGAGGGATCGCTGATGTCGAGCGCGACTAGCTTCGGCCCCACGGCGATGAAGGCGTGCCGGCCGTCGGTGGCGATGGTCGTGCACGGGCCGCCGATGTGGCCCACCGGCCGGGGCCGAGATCCCCGATCGTACCCTTCGAGCGTGTGACCGTGAAAGGCAATGGGAAGGAAAAGGACGTCGTCATCGGATGCGGGAGCGCTTCGAGGGCCGGCTTCTGACGCCGCCCCCGCTCTCGTGTTCGACCGGGTGTCGCCGGGACCGGCGCGGAGCGCCCGAGCCCCCAGCCCGGTTGCGAGGACTGATGAAACGGTAACAAGCAGGACGATCGACAGTGAGCCTGCACGTGTGCTCATCCCGGCCTCCTTGCGTCCCTACTACACCCTTGAGTAGTCTACCCGAGAAGCGGTGGAAGGTGTAGGACGAGACACCGCCGACACCCGGACGACCCTGGCTGTTCCCGGCACCGCCGCACCCGAGCCGACTTCTCACCGTGTGATCCGCAGCCCCTCCCGCACGGCGGCATCGCCCAACCGTCGGTCCAGGCAGACGAATCCGATCGACGACGGCTGGCCCTCTGAGGCGATCAGGGCCGCGGCAAGCTGCAGCGCATCGGCCGTGCGAAGGGCGTGCACTCGGAGCAGGCGCCGCGCCACGTTGCGCACAGCCGGCACTGCCTGCACCTCGTCCCACCGGCGGGCGAGGGCGTCCAGCCGGTCGAGGGCGAAGGTGCTGCTGGCCAGGTCCAGAACACCCTCGCGCTCGCATCGGCTGATGGCGGAGACACACTCCACCTCGGTCGCCCACCATACCAGCAGGTGCGGGTCGTCGTCGTACAGCTCCCGCACGCTGGTGCTGGCGGGCTCGTCGAGCAGGAGAGGGACCAAGGCGGAGGCGTCCCAGAACCTCACTGGCCTTCCTCACGCTCCTCGAGGAGGGCCCGCAAGAGGCTGGACTCCTCGGGCAGGCTTGGCGCGGCGCCGTCCAGCAGCGTGGGATCGGGTGGCTCAGACGCGCGGCGGATGATGCCGCTCCGCTCGAGTCGAGTGAGTCGCTCCTCGTCTATGACGTCCTCGGCTGCACGTGCTGGCTCCAATCGGGCGATGGGCCGCCCGCGGTGGAGAATCAAGATCGTTTCCCCGCTCTCTACACGCTTCAGGAGCGCGCTGAGTTGGCTCTTAGCTGCGGTCACACTGGTCGTCTTCATAAGACCAGTATAGTCTATTCTAACGGAGCTGACAAGGTCGCTTTCGGCTATCACAGATAGGGCCAACGCGCTCGGCAAGGCTGAGTTTCCGCTACGTCCAATCGAGGTCATCAAAGCCGGGGGGGATGTTCGAGTAACCTACTCCGTCTCAATTGACGTGCCGTCCGCCCGCCGGTAGGTGTAGTCAACGAGAGGGTCTCTTCTTGGTTGGGGCAGGTCCGCCAACAGGTGACGCAACAGCCCAACCTGGAGGCCAGGATGCAGGGCCATCGCCAGCAGCCGCCGGTACGGGTGCGTGCCGGTGAACATGCCCCACAGAAGCCGGCTGTGCCGCCGTTCGGCCGGAGGCAGTGCCTGCTCGGCAGCGATAGACCGCAGGTGGGGAAGCGCAAGCGAGCAGTGGTGCTGAAAGACGCGGGTGAAAGCGAAGAGGAACCGGCCGGCCCGATTGTCCGTCGCGATGTCGCGGCAGAGCGGTGCGTAGTGATCCCTGAAGTCAACGGCGCTCACGCCGCAGCAGATGGCGGTGTAGGCCGCCTGTCGGGCGGTGCGCAAGGCGGTGCCGATCCCATCCTTGTAGAGACGGGTGATGCCGGCATCTCCAACAGCGACGAAACGGTCCGCGAACAGGGGCCGCGCCGGGCCCATGGCGATATGTGGCCGGCAGCCGCATGCCCGGCCGTCGTTGTCCGGCAGAAGCGCTTCCACCCGGGGCTGGGTGAGGAAGTGCTCCAGTATGCCGCGGGGCAGGTCTCGGCCCAGGAGTGACACATTGATGCACGGCCCCTTGGGTACCAGGGTCCCGAAGTTGAAGGATCCGTCTCGTGGGAGGAAGATGTGCACCGTGTCCCCCAGTGTAGCCCGGACCGCCTCTCCCCCCACACAGAACTCGGTCTGGGCCATCTGCTGTCGGGGTGGCGGACGGTATGCCAGGTCGGTGAACCGGATGGTGTGCCGGTTGACTCCGGCTGCCAGCACTACGAGGTCGGCCGCGATGGTGTGGCAGCGGGAAGTCACCGTCGGGCGGGGGTGCGTGCTGATGGCCGTCGCCCGGTCCGTTATCACCTCCGCGCCCCGCGACTCGGCTGCCGCCAGCAGGAATCCGTCGAAGCTGACGCTCTCCGGCCATGGTGGTCCGCCGCGGGAGCCGTTCCCCCGGTAGACGCTGCACACATCGCCGTCGGGATCGGGCTGGGCAAGGTGGATCCGGCCAGCGGCGGTGTGTAACGCGTAGTGGCGGATTCGGGCGCGGATGATCCGCTCGGGTACGTCCAGTCCGATCAGCGCCAACTCCCGGAGGGTGCGGACGGGGATGAGCCCGGCGCACATATTGCAGCCCCAGGGGCCGGGGCGGTTGAAGTCGCGCGGCTCGAAGATGGTGACGTGCAGTTGACGGCCCGCCTGGCGGGCGAAGTGCAGGGCGAAGAGGGCGAAGAAACTGCCGGCAGGGCCTCCACCGATGACGGACACGTGGCTGCCGGAACGAAGATTCATCGAGCGCAGGGATCCCTCTTGTCCTGACGTGCCAGTGCGTGAGTAGACGTTATCGCGGCCCCAAGAGCCTGTGTGGGAACCCAGATTCTTGGCGAGCCCGAGGACGCGTGCGGGCTG
>CAYYVH010000321.1:0-4748 GCA_964475075.1 uncultured Anaerolineales bacterium
GTTGCCATGGCCGTCGTGCGGCGCTCGTCCCGCGGGGCCTGTGCCGGCCGGCGGGCGATCTTGTCGTGCTGGCACATGGCCTCGACCTGCGCCGCAGCCCGACGTGCCGCCACCCGCCGGTGCGCGTACCCGTTGGTGACGGCGCGCTCCAGATGCCAGGCCCGCGCCACCGTGTGCTCGAAGTACGCGACGACGGCGGGATCCTCGATGGGCGCGAGCGCCTCTCGGCGCTAAGAGGTAACCGCCAAGGCCAACCAGTCGTGGAAGCGCACGAGGCCGTGCTGCTGGCGCTTGATGGTGCCGGCCAACGATTGGGCCAGGTCGCTTTCCAACGTGTGCAGGAAGGCGACGATCTTGGTCAGGTACCATTCGGCCGTCTCGCGCTCGAGGAACTGGCCGGTGCGCCGGTCGACGATCTCCAGCGCCTCGTGCAGCAGGCCTACGGCCGGGTGCAACCCGTCGGTGTTCGTGACGGCTCGTTCGCCCGTTCGTGAGCGGCTTCCCACACGTTTGAACCGTGCCGTCGCCCGGCTCCGGACTTACGATTCGCTCTCAGGGTCCCCCCCACCGAACGCCACGCGCCCATTGGGGTGGCCGTACACGCTGTAGGCCAGCCACGCACAGCTGGCAGGCTCCAGCTCCCGCACACAGTTGCGAGCGGCCTGGGTAGCCTGGGCAATGGTCTGGTCCTGTTGTAGAGCGTCGTAGAAGGCGCGGGCGAACTCGTAGGCCAGACGGTCGCTGACGGACCAGAGGGGGCCGACGAACGCACCGCAGCGGCAGCGGTCGACCCAGGCGGCGGCCCAACCCCCCAGTCGGGTCAGTGTCCAGGCCTGTTGGGCCACGCGGCAGGCGTTTACGAAAACCAGCGGTCGGTCATGAGCAATGTGGGTTTGGCGCGACCCGTGGATGTCCTCCGCTCGGAGCCCCGAGCCGTCGCTCAGGCGAATCACCGACTCATCCGCACGGACCAGGTCGACATTGCCGTGCGCAGAAAAATGCCACAGGTCGATCCCCCCTCCGTCCAGCAGAGCTTCCACGGTTGCTCGTTGCCCATCGGTGGGACTGCGGTCCTCCACACCGTAGCTCGCGGCCATCTGCGCCAGGTACTGGCGCTCGCGGCTCGCGTATGGCAGAGGCACCTGGCCCACGGCCTGTCCTGCTTCCACGCAGGCCAGCCGCGAGACGTGGATCCTGCCGGAGCCGCCGCTCCGTCCGGCCAGCCAGCGGGTCAGCTGGAACTGAACGCATAGGAAGTCGTCGTCGATGATGTTGTCGGGATCTGTGTCGTCGTACGGCTTGATCAGCTCCCAGGGGATCCAGGGCTCGTCCGACGATATTTGCACGCTCTGTGTGCATCCCCTGAACTGCCGGTAGGCGCGGCGCATCTCGGGTGGGAAGAGCTCCTGGTAAAGCCCGTGCCCAACGGCGGCAAGCTTGTCCTCGACCTGGCCGGGCGTCAAGAGCTGGCCGTCCACATCCCTACCGGCGGCCAGGGCCTCTATCTTCTCCATTAGCCCCAGCTGGTATTGCTGGGGAGAGCCGAGGATGGTCACACTGCCCGCGGGCTGGAAGTGAAAGCCCGCGGCGCCATTTGGTGAGTGAAGCGTGTAGGTGAGGCATGTCCGACCGGCCGCCACCTCCGCTGCCACGCGAATCTCCAGATCCGGCGGGGGTGCATAAGGGCCACCGACCTGGATCGCTTCGACCAGATCCTGAAGCTGCTCCTCGGGCAGCGCCTCCTTGCCTACTTCGATGACCAGGCGCACGGTCCCGATGGTGACGCCGTGCTGGCGAAAGTCCAGCAACAGATGCTTGGTCCCCAGGCTAACTGCCTTGACGTAGAAGACAGCCGGCTCGGTGTCCAATCCCGCCTCCACGGGCAGGCGCCGGACCGGCTCGCCGATCACCTCTAAATGCTCGCGTTGCGAGCGCAGCCAGACCTCCAAGAACTGCTTGAGCCGCAACTCGAGAGGACGTGCCGCGTCGCTATCCGCCACAGGGCCACGCGTCAGGCCAACCGTGACGACCCCCCGTCGCCCTAGGGCCAGCCGCCGCGGGGCAGTGATATCTGTGTGGCGAGTGACCATGGGCCCGGCGAGCCGCTGGCGCACGCCGGCAAGCAGCTCGGACCAGCCTGCCTGACGCGTGGGCGCCGGCTCGCCCGAGCGCATGCGCGCACCACGGTCTGAGTGAACCTCCGCCATCGCGCTGCGCAGGCGCTCTCGGGCGCGCGGGTGCTCGCGAAGGAGCATTACCAGGTCCGCAGTTACCGAGGCTCGCTCGCCTGGGTCTGTCGTGCGTTGCAGGCGCTCCAGGAGGCGATGCACCTGCGCGAAGAGGTCCGTCCAGGCGGGCCCGCCCAGCGCCGGCAGATCATCCCACAGGTCCAGCAGAGCCTGTAGCACGGCTTGGGGTTGCATCGCTCACGCTCCCACGAATACGAAGGGCGCCCAGTGGTAAGGGCTATCGGCGAAGGGCCGCTCATCTGCATCCAGAAGTGCAAAGCGGATCACACCTTGGGCGGCCACCTCCTCCGGCATGCGCTTCTCGGCCGTCCTGCGCCGCGCCTCGTGAATGGCCTTGTGCCGCTCGAAGTACTCAAGCAATTCATCCGCCGTGACATCCCGTAGCCATCGCTGTGCACGCCTGAGGGCGCGTGCCGGCGGCATCGGGCCTTGCCCCTCCCCCGGATCTCCCCGCAGGTAGCACTCGTAGAATCTGACCATGATCAGGGCCGTCGACAGGTCCTCGACCGGCCAGAGTGTGCCTACGACGCCAGGGACACCAGCTTGCACGAGGCCGGTGGGCAGGCCGATGACCTCGTCCGGAATGTCGCGGAATTCCGTGATCGCCGTCTGACACGCCGACAGGGCAACCAGCCGGGCAGTGCCGAACATGTCCTCACTCAGCATCTCACGCAAGGTTAAGGGCTCTCCGTTGGCTAGCTGGACATGACACTTGAGCGCGTCCTCGACGTCAAACAGACCGTGGCAGGCCAGGTGCACGTGGCTGGCGCCGGGCAGCGCCTCGAGCAGGGCGGTTTTGGTCGCCGCCGCATCGTAAAGGGGATACGACTGCTCCCCAAAGAGCGCAGCCACTTCCTCCAGCTCTGCGCGGGCATACGGGAGGCGCTTCCGATGCGGTAGTGGGTTGCCCACGCCGACCAGGCGCAACGGAGCCTCGGAGCGCGCGAGGGCCTGGCGGCGCGCTGCAGCCAGTGCCCGCGCCGATGGGGCGTAAGTGACGTCGAACTCGTCCAGGAAGTGCAACTGCTGACCGTCCACCTGGTACCGGGCGGCATGCAGAGGGAGGAGGGCCAGGTGACCGGCGGGGATCAGGAGGGCCGCTGAGGCGCCCATAGCGCGCAGGCGGTCCGCCACTGGCCCCATGACACGCTCGCCCAGCAGGGGCAGGGCTTCGGACAGGCTCTCCACCAGCCACTGAGTGTCAAACAGCTGGCCGGGCAGGTAGCCCCCCGTGACGTCGTCGCCTTGGTGCTGCACCAGGAGCGCGCCGAGGTCGGCGGTGCTGAAGTCCAGCCACACAGCTTCCACAGGGGCTGAAGGCGCCGCGGTGCCGGACAATCTGTCGGTCCCGCGAACGATCAGGGCGAGACCACCTGCCGCCGTGGTGAGGAGGTAGACCAGTGGTGCACCCCGTGCCACTCGCTGGATGGCCGAAAACGGCAAGTTGGCCATGAAGTGGGCAAATTCTGGATGCCTGGCCCCCGCCCGTTCGCGGATAGCTTCGGCAACACGGTCCAGCTCGTCCAGCACCGCCTTCGCCTGCTCTGACCAATCCGGCGGGCGCTGCGGTCCTTGCGCCACGGCCACAAGTTCCTCGTAGCGCGCCACAGCCGCCGTGTAGCGATTGTGCAGGTCCCCGAATCCGAGCGTTGGCAGACTGTCCAGGTCCTGCCGGTTGCGCTCCAGGGCCTCCGCCAGCAGCCGGGCGCGGCCTGACTCAAGCGTCTCAACGCTGCCCCGCAGATCGCCGGTCTGGGCGAGGGCGAAGCCGTGGTTGGCGGGCAACCCCTGGGCCTCACGAAGCCAGGCCTCCTTGCGCCCGCGCAGCAGCTGGGCCTGGAGGAGGCGGTCCACCGCCTGACGGCCGCGGTCGTACGCTCTGGCTGCTTCAGCCTAGGCCTTGC
Organism: uncultured Anaerolineales bacterium; assembly: GCA_964475075.1. GTDB lineage: Bacteria > Chloroflexota > Anaerolineae > Epilineales > Epilineaceae > CAYYVH01. The sequence continues at coordinate 4,154 of CAYYVH010000321.1, forward strand.
GCTCTAGCGCCGAACGCCCCCAGTTGCGCGCACACCGCAGGCACTCCTCCAGGGCCACCTCGAGGCCGCGGGATGTAGCCCGCTCCCAGTGGCCGATCGCTTCGTCCAGGTCCTCCAGCCGCCCCGTGCGGCCATAGCGGGCGCTCAGGCCGTTGCCCAGGTTGTTGAGGATTGCGGGCAGGTCGGGGGCGTCGGGGGGCGTCGCCTTCACGGCGTTATCCCAGAGGGTTAGCGCCCTGTCCAGATCTGAAACTCCGCCCCGGGCCCAGTAGCGGCGCAGATAGACAAGGCCTGCATTGTTCCAGGCCGCCAGGCGAAAGCGCTCCTCGGCCACTGCAAAGGCTGGCTGCCTGAACACCCGCTCCCAGGCCGCGACAGCTTCGTCCAGCGCCCCAGGGTCGGCGCTCTGCAGATACCGCCGCTCCTCCTTGTTCGCCCGGTCCAGGTCGGCGCGCAAGTCCGTGGGCACCTCCACGGTCGCTCTCGCCGCTCCCGGCGCGTCCTCCACCTTTGCGCGCAGGTCGGGCCGCTCGTCCAGGGATCGCGGCGCCTCCTCTGCGGACGCGACCTCGCCCCACCGGGGGGGGCTCTCGGC
>CAYYVH010000322.1:0-4746 GCA_964475075.1 uncultured Anaerolineales bacterium
GGCGGCGAGACTGACGTCGTGGACCGGCTGCGGCCCATCTTCGAGACGCTGGCCCCGGCACCGGACAAGGGCTGGGGTCACGTGGGCCCTAGCGGGGCGGGCCACTTCGTGAAGATGGTCCACAACGGCATCGAGTACGGCTTGATGCAGGCCTACGCTGAGGGCTTCTCCATGATGAAGCACAAGGAGGAGCTGGGGCTGGACCTGCATCAGGTCGCGGAGATCTGGCGCCACGGCAGCGTCGTCCGGTCCTGGCTGCTGGACCTCACCGCCCGGGCCCTGTCCGAGGACGTGGAGCTATCGGACATCGCGCCGTGGGTTTCCGACTCGGGGGAGGGGCGCTGGACGGTCTTCGAGGCCATCGACCTGGACGTCCCGGCGCCGGTCATCACCCTGTCTCTGCTCCAGCGTCTGCGCTCCCGGGACGAGGGATCATACACCGACCGGCTGTTGGCCGTCATGCGCCAGCAGTTCGGCGGGCACGCAGTGCGGACGGAATAGCGGGGGCGGCGTCCGCGCCGACTTCAGGTGTGAGTCCGCTCACCCGTCTTGCGTACCGGGGTCGATTGGGGCACCATTCGAGGGGCCGGCCTGAATGGCCGGCCAGAGCAGGCGAAGGAACCCTGTAGCTCGGATACGTGTTCGCGGTTCGCCCCTGCCCGAGGCTAGCTCGAGGAGAAGAACCATGTATCGCTTTGTGAGAGGTCCCAGGAACCGCGGGGTCCTGGTCCTGGCGGCACTCGTGGTGGCTTTGGTGGGCGTGTTGGTCGGGCAGGTCGCTGCCACGGCCGATGAAGCTGCTCCGGTCGCCCGTCCAGCGGGGATTGTCATCGATCCCACCAGGGCCATCTCGGGGACGATCATCATCCCGATCTACCCCGGCTACCCGTTTCTGTGTCCTCGCTATCCGGTGCCGACGCCGGGGCCGGGCACGCCCGCACCGGCGCCCCGGCCGACGCCCACGCCGGGGCCGGCCACGGTGCTGCGCTACCGAGTGTGTCCGCAGATCGTCAACCGCGTGCCGCAGGCCGTTCAGCAGCAGGCGCTGGCCAATCCATGGCAGTATTACGGCTACGGCATGCGGCAGAACCCGAGCGTGCCGTATCATCCGTTGTGGAATCCGTACCGGACCTGGCTGGCCATTCTCGACTACGGTAAACCGTGGAGCCCGTGCAACCCCGTGGTCTTCAAGGTCGGCTGCCCGTGATGGGCATGCCCTCCGGGGCCAGGTGTCTGGCGCCCCCCCTGACGGGGGCGCTGGGCTTTGGGGGGACGCGTTCAGCCACAGTCCATCACGCGCCGCTGCGCGTCCGTTCGTAGGCACTCGAGAGAGACTCGTGAGCGCGTTACCGCCCCTGGCTGTGGTTGCTGTCGGGGGGCATTCCCTACAACGCCGAGGTGATGATCGGGCGCTGGGGGGGCAGTGGGTTGCCGCGCGAGCGTTGGCCGAACACCTGGGCGACCTGCTGACAGCCGGTCTGCGGTTGATCGTGACCCATGGCAACGGGCCACAGGTGGGCCAGGTGTTGCGCCGCTCGGAGCTTTCGTCGGGGCAGGTTCCTCCGCTTCCAATGGATGTGGCGGTGGCGCACACCCAGGGCGGCATCGGTTACATCCTGGCGCGGGCCATCGCCGATGCCCTGGCGAAGCGCAACCTGGACCTGCCCGTGATTGCCCTCGTCACGCAGACTCTTGTGGCAGCGGACGATCCAGCCTTGGAGGCACCCACGAAGCCCATCGGTGCGTTCATGTCAGAGGAGCAGGCCGAGTGGATGGTCGACGAACGCGGCTGGCATGTGGTCCACCAGCCGTCCCGCGGCTGGCGGCGCGTCGTGGCGTCTCCCCGCCCGCTAGCCGTGCTGGAGCTTGACGGCATCCGCACGTTGTTGGATAGCGGTGCGGCAGTCATAGCTGCCGGCGGCGGTGGCATCCCCGTCGTGAGTGAAGGCGACTACCTGAGGGGCGTGCCGGCGGTTATCGACAAGGACCTGGTTTCGAGCATTCTGGCCCGGGAGCTCGGGGCCGAGGTATTCCTCCTTGCCACCGATGTCGAGCGGATTGCCCTGGACTTCGGCACCTCTGAGCAGACGTGGCTGGACCGGATGACTGTTGCCGAGGCCGAGGATTACCTGTCCGACGGCCAGTTCCCGCCGGGCTCCATGGGGCCCAAGGTGGAAGCAGCACTGGAGTACCTGGCGGGTGGCGGGCGCCGAGTCGTCATCTCGAGGACCGAGCGGATCCTCGACGCCTGGCACGGACGGGCGGGCACGGAGATCGTGGGATGAAGCCCGGTGGCGGACTCCAGAACCCGGGCGACCTGCGCGGCACCGAGCTCGTGTTCCTCGGCACGAGTGGTGCGATCCAGGTTCCGGCCTTCTTCTGCTCTTGCGATACGTGCGGAGCCGCACGGCGCGATCCCGCGCAGCGTCGCACGCGCGCCTCGGTGGCCCTCGTCGGAAACGAGACGACGCTCATCGATGCGGGCCCTGACCTCGAGTTCCAGCTCGTGCGCGAAGGGTTGCGGCAGATCGACAGGGTCTTCATCACGCACTGGCACTACGACCACGTCTGGGGCCTGGGCGCGCTGGGAGAGCCCTCGTCGATTGCCCGGTGGCCACGAATCGACGTGTATCTGCCCCACCAAGTAGCCTACCACTTCGACCATGAGCTGGCCTATACGAGGCATCGGGTCGACCTGCACCCGATCAGTGGCGCGGTCCAACTCATCGAGGAGATCACGCCAAGTGTTGTCCATGGTGCGCTCCTATCTCGAACCGCAAGCCGATGACGAGAAGTGGCGGCACTACATCTGTGATAACTGCATCTCGGCACTGGCTCTTGCGCCTGATACAACCTGGGTGGGGATGTTCGGTGCCGGCGTGGTGCGTTGGGATCCGTCCGGCGGCTTCCGCCGTTTCACGGAGACTGACGGCTTGCCCAGCGACTGGATCCACGATCTTGATACGGCGCCCGATGGATCGGTGTGGATCGGGCCAACGAACGGTGCCGCGCACGGCACAGCTTCTGTCGCAGTACGCGGACAGTGGACTCGACCTCACGCTGGACCGACAACACTTCGAGCCCGTTCGGCCCGCCCACTGCGGGGCATTCGAGCTTCTGCCGTCAGGCGAGGTTCGATAACTGCGTTTGGACAACCTGGCTGGGCAGGCTATCATCGCCGCTGCCGCCGACCGTCATCGGTCGGACGTAAGGCATTGTGCCCCATTTTCGTCAAACATCAGCCAGGCCGCTGTGCCTGGTTGATGATCAAAGGAGTAATTGTAAATGAACAACGGACAACCTGTCGTTGTCACCGATGCGGACTTCGACACCGAGGTCTTGAAGGCCGATCGCCCGGTCCTGGTGGACTTCTGGGCGACGTGGTGTGGTCCGTGCAAGATGATCGCCCCTGTGCTCGAGGAGCTCGCGCGGGATCATGACGAGGACATGATGGTCGGCAAGCTGGATGTGGATGGCAATCCCGCCACGGCCATGCGCTACGGCGTACAGAGCATCCCGACGCTGATCCTCTTCAAGGACGGCCAGGAGGCGGAGCGCATCGTGGGGTTCCTGCCCAAGGAGCGGCTTCTTGCCAAAATCAAGCCGTATCTGTCGTAGTCTTTGGAAGCGAGCCGCCTTTCACGGCGGCCAGCAATACGCGGGGGCCGGTGTTGAACCGGCCCCCGTGGTGTGTGTCCGGGCGGACCACTTGACCCGGCACTATCCGGAGGCGGCGATTCGCTCCCCGGTGCCGCCCTCGTGTATACTCCAGGCCGCCCGCGTGGGTGGTTTCTCGTGTGTACCGTGTGCGATTCGCGGAGCTGCGCTTTGACCCACGGCAGAAAACACGCGTTCGTCCTTTCCGTCATGCTCTTGACGCTGATCGTCGTCGGCTGCCGAGAGAGTGACGAGGAGGCCGCGGACGCCGACGCGGATGCCAACCCGCTCCGTCTGGAGCTCGCCGTCGAGCCGACGACGGGTGAGGCGCCGCTGACAGTGCGTCTGGTTGCCGAGCTCGTAGGGGAAATCGACGATCCGACTCGGTTCCGTTGCCCCGGCCTGGCCTGGGTGATGGGCAACGGCGATGTCTTGATCACCAGCGCCCAGGACTGTCGGTCCGACTACGCCCCGCGAACCTTCGAAGCCGAGTACCGCTACACGGCGGCAGGCTCCTTCGATGCGTCGGTGCGCCTGCTGGCCCTCGATGTGCCCCCCAGCAGTCCGGTTCCCGTCCTCATCCGTGGGGCCACGCCTACCCCCGCACCGGTCGCGGCAGTAGCCGGCCCTACGATCGTGATCGCCACCGTGGGTACGCCGGTCGCCCCAGTTGCTACGCTTATCGTCCTGGGCAGGGAGACCCCACGGTCCGCGACATTGCGCCCCGGGCCGACTGCTCGGCGCTCGCCGACCGTACATACGCGGCCCTCGTCTCCGCCACCACCGGAAACCGGCGCCGCAACCGCCCTGCCGAGCCGGTTGACCGCAACGCTGCGTGTCGCAATGGCCCGAACACCGACGGTTGCCGGGCGCCCGGCCGCGGTGACGGCCACGAGCCCGCTGGCCGGGATTGGCGTGGCATCGCCGCGCCCGGCGATCGCGATCGCCACGGTCGCTCCGACCCTTGCGGCGACGGCGGCTCCGGCCCTGTCGCCGGTGGCGTCCGTGGCACCGGCGGACATCGTTCGCCCCGCGATTGGCATGCTTGCTGCTAGATGTACAGTGACCGTGTCCGACACGTCTGTGGCC
>CAYYVH010000323.1:0-4742 GCA_964475075.1 uncultured Anaerolineales bacterium
GTCCATCGGCGATCAGTGTTGAGGGAGAATAGCGAGGCGGTCCACGCTGTGGAAGTCCTGATCGAGCGTGATGATCGGTAGGTCCTTGGCATCGGCCAGGGCGTAGGCGAAGCAGTCTCCGAGGTTCAAGGGGAATTGGTGCCTGGCGTGGGCCGCAATACGGCTCTGCTCGACGTCTGGTGCCACGAACTCGATGCTACTGGTCAGCATTCGAGACTCGAGTTCGTCGTACAGCTGCGGTTGCCGGTCCCGCAACAGAATCAGCGTCTCGGCGAGGTTGACGGTGCTCATGCACAGCTCCCCAGCGTGCTCGTTGAGTTGCCGTGCCGCCCATTCAGCGTCGGGCTCGCCGAAGAAGATGGCCAGGACCACGGAAGTGTCTACGACCAGGAGACTACTCCCACAGCTCGTCTTCGGAGCGGAAACGGGGTTCGGGGTTCAATGGTGCGGCACGGCCCGTGCCCAACCACTCCACGTAGTCGCAGGTTCGTTGGCCTGAGAGCACGTGTTGCAGCCCTTCCTGCACCGCGGCACGCACTGCTTCCGACTTCGTGCGGAAACCGCGGAGGCGCATGAAGCGCGCGAGCGCCTGTTCGAAGGCGGGCGTCATGTGGATGTTCAGCTGCCCCATGCTCGTTTCCCTTCCTTCCTGTACAGATTCTATACATTACGATTGGCTGTCGCAACTGAGGTTCGGGGACGCGGTATGACACGGGTGCGGTCCGCCCGCTGCGAGTGCACGACCAGGCGTAGCAGATTGGGGCTATGCAGGCAGGCTCTGAACGAACGGTGCACTGTCCGTGCTACAATGGCGAGCATGGTGACAGGCATCGCCGCGCTCTCGCTGCGGCTGGACGCGCCGCCGTCTGATCTGCTGACCGTCCTCGCTTTGCCGGATGCCGGCCGCGCGATGCGCATATACTGGTCGGCGCCGGAGGGTGACGAGACCATTGTCGGCTTCGGGGAGACCCGCCGTGTCACCGCTTGGGGTCCCGACCGGCTCGGCCAGGTAGCCCGTGCTTGTGCTCTGGCAATGCAGCCAGTGATCGAGCGCGGTGGGGAGCCAGAGGTGGCACACGTGCGGTGGTTTGGCGGCTTCGCGTTCAGCGACGTGGCGTCTTCCGGTCCGCTGTGGGAGGGCTTCCCGGCGGTCCAGTTCACGCTGCCGGAGGCACTCGTCGTGCGGAGGGCCGGCGAGGCCTGGCTCACGGTGACCGCCCCGGTCGACCGGGCGCCAGCTCTGGACGCACGCGCACGCAAGCTGGTCGGGGCGTGGACCGATGGTCCGGCGGTGTACCCGGCCGTGGGGGATCGACGCTTTGTGGGCGGACCAAGGGATGATCCGACATCTGAAGGCCGCGACGCTGTGGCGCGCACGGTGCGGCGGCGGATTGGGCGTGCGATCCAAGCCATCGACCGCGGCGACGTCGAAAAGGTAGTGGTGTCTACAGCGCGGACCGTGTGCTTGCCCCAACCGATCGACCCCGTTTCCGTCCTTGACCGCTTGCGCCAAATCCAACCCGGCTGCTTCCACTTCCTCGTGTCGCCCCGCCCGGGACTGGCCTTTCTCGGCGCTACGCCGGAGCGGCTGGTTCGCCTGACCGACAGCCGCCTCTCGACGACGGCGCTGGCGGGGTCCGCGCCACGGGATCCGGACCCGGCGACCGATCGGGCTCTCGGGGAGGCGCTCCTGGCCAGCGAGAAGGATCGGGTTGAACACCGCCTTGTGGTCGACGCGATTCGCGATGCGCTGGCAGGCTACTCGCCGTCCGTGCCAGACACACCGCGGCTGCTGCGCCTGGCGACGATCCAGCACCTCGAGACCCCGATCGAGGCGCGTCTGTCCGGTCCAGGTGACGTGCTGGAAGCGGCGGCACGCTTACATCCCACGCCCGCGCTGGGCGGAACGCCGCTCGAGGCGGCGCTCGAGCTGATCCGCGAGCTGGAGGACCACGACCGTGGCTGGTACGGCGGTGCGGTGGGTTGGATCGACGGCCGCGGTGACGGTGACCTGGCGGTGGCGATACGGTCGCTCCTCCTCCGCGGCGAGACCGTCACCGCGTTTGCCGGTGCCGGGATCGTGGCCGGATCGGACCCCGATTCCGAGGTGCGGGAGATCGAGCTGAAGCTCCGTGCGGTGCTGGCGGGCTGCCCCACATCGGACTACTGACTTATTCGACCTGACGGACCGGCTGCGGATCTACCGTCTGGGAGGAACCGTACGGAACCGAGTGGCGCATACGTCAACGGGCGAACGGCCGTGGGGTGAGGCGAGCTGCGACGATGGGGCGGGGTTCAGCGCGGGTGTGGGGCGAGCGCCGGGGCCCAGAGAGGCGTCTTGGTGGCGCCGGCCGGGCGCGGTGGAGCGGATGTGCGGCAGTAGGCCACAGGCGCCGTGGGCGGTGGCGTGCACACACGGAATGCAGTCCTCCATCAACACCGTCGAGCCCATGGTCACCGTGGGAGCCGTGGTTGCCGGTGACGGGCAGATCGTACTGGTGACTACCTCGGTGATGGGCGCCGGCACCGGGTAGTTGGCCGGGTCGGCGTCGAAGGCGTAGACCGGGTCCTCCGCCGGCAGATTGCCGGCGTCGATGGCCGCGGAATACGCCTGGATGGTGGCGGCGTCCGTTATCGAAAAGCCGGCCGCGCTGGCGCTCAGCATAACCAGATCCCACCTTCGATTGCTGCTGAACATCTGACTCCCCCCTGAATGATGGATACGTTCGGCCGGGCCCCGCTTTGCCTGGGCCCGCACCCAACTATCTCAAACACGGGGCGGAATGCTAGGTGTCCCGCTCCAGCTTCGACTCCACGCTTTCCACCTTATCATCCATCGTCTGCGGCCGGTCCGTTCGCGTGCCGACTCTCATCGTCGTGTGGATTCGGGGGGCTCCCAAATCGTGGACCACTTCGTGGCAGCGCTTGACGGCGGCGAACACCTCATCCCATTCGCCCTCGACGTTCGTGCCATAGGCGTGAAGGCGTGTCTGTAGGCCGGCCTCCTCGAGAACCCGGTGGCAGGCCACCACGTATTTCGAGACGGAGACACCGACGCCGATTGGCACGACACAGAGATCGACGATCACCTTCATTTGGACGCTCCTGAATCTCGTATTCCGTGCGCTCCGCCCGATGCCCGCGGAGTTCCGGCGTCGTACGTCGCCCGGATCCGGCTTCTACCCCAGTTGCGTCACCGCGGAACGGGCCTACTTGATCTCCAGCAGCTCGACGTCGAAGACGAGCGTGGCGTTGGGCGGAATCACGGGCGCCCGGCCGTCAGCACCGTAGCCCAGATCGGGAGGGACGATCAGCTTGCTCTTCCCGCCGACCTTCATGAGCGCGAGGGCCTCGTCCCAGCCTTGGATCACCTGGCCCATGCCCAGGACGAACTCGAAGGGCTGGGCGCGATCCACCGAGCTGTCGAATTTGGTCCCGTCCTCCAGCAGATAGCCGGTGTAATGGACGGCCACCTGCTCGCCCGCCTGGGGCTGCGCGCCATCGCCCTCTGCCAGCACGTAGTACTGTAGGCCGCTGTCCGTCGTCACCACATCGCCGCTGATGGGCTCCCCCGGGATCTGACCCACTGCGGGCACTGCCGCTTCTCCTGGCCCCTCCGCACCATTGCCGGTACAACCGACCGCCGGAATTGCGAGCAGGGCGATCATCACGAGCGCAAAGCGCATGGTTTCTCCTCCCTTGAAGGCGCCGGACAGGGCGTCCGGACTGAACGGCATTATGATAAGTCCTGGGTGGCCGGTCAAGGCCCTGGTTCGCGCCAGTGGTCGCGGCCCGCCTGGCCTATCTGAGCACGGTCATGCCGAAGGCTGCCAATCGGCCTCCTGGAAGATGGCCTCCATCTCCTGCCACAGCGCCTCCAGGTCGCAGCGCATCAGGATGAGGTCGTGCTTCGCTCCGCTGCGGGACCTCACGTGGCCCGGCAGCGTCGCGTCCTCGTGGAACCCCAGCTTGCGGAAGATGCGCTGTGCGCCGACCTGCGGGCGCGCCATCGTGACGACGATCTGCTCGACCTTGCGGCTGGCGGCGAGGAGGTAGAGCTCGCGGGCCATCAACATGCCGAGCCCTTTGCGCTGGTGGTCCCGCGAGACGATGAGCCGCAACTCGCCGACGTGCGCCGTCCACTCGGCGCCTGAAAGCTCGAGCGAACCGTCGGCCACGATCCGGTCATCCACCACTGCCACCAGACGGTCGACCTCACTTTCCGCGATCCGTGCGATTCTCTTCTCGACCACGCTCTGCTGGGTGACATCGGTGCGCAGGTATTCCCTGTCATCCTCAGGCAGTCCCCGGAAGAAAGCCAGCGACCGCTCGACGTCGCCTTTGTCCATGGGGCGAATCCGAACCTTGGTCCCATCCTTCAACTTCATTTCCTTGACCACAGAGCGCCTCCTTGAGAACAGAGAGAAACGTGGTGCACAGCCAGATCAAGCGTGCAGTCCCATAACGGGGCGAGTGGAGAGTCGGTGTCCAGCCAACGCACGCCGGCTTACCGGTGGGTGTGTGCTCCAATCGGAAGAGGCAGCATACCATGGCGGCGCGGGCTGCGTCAAACGGGTTCTGGGGATGAGTGTACTCACGCTTTGTCAGGCAACGGACTGTGAGGCAGCGACTGAAGTCGCCCCTGGTGGGCGGGCCGCAAGCGGCCCGCCGAGCGTCCGTCTCAGCGTGCGCCTGCTTGGTCTGCATCTTGGTCCGCGTTCAGGCAGAGATAGAGTCGAGTC